>DAOUEM010000121.1:0-2171 GCA_034430555.1 Anaerolineae bacterium
GTTGGCTTCAACCTGGCTCCGGAACCGTTCCGGAACGATGAATGCCACAGCAAGCAGGCTGTGGCTGTTGGCTTAACCCAAGTAGGCTGGTCGGTGGCTGAGAACCTGCTCACACCGGCATCAGAACGGTTCTGGGGCGTTCTTTGGACCAACGGATCTGCTGCACTGGTTCTTGACAACTAACCTGGTGTTAATGTAGAACTACGCTAAGCGTCGCTTCGTGTGTTTTCCGCTGTTCCCCGCTGCTGACTCGGCCATTCCGCTCCATACTGACTTCTCCGAGTGCCGTATTCTGACAAGCCATTCAGATGAAACTAATCACCAGAGGGGGCTTGGATGAGACAGTCATTGCCTGGCGAGGAACATCAGTTCATCGAGCAGTTCACACCGCGGGAAACGGACATCTTGGCGCTGCTGGCCGAGGGCATGTCCGACCGTGAGATCGCGGATTGCCTGGTGGTCGCGACCAGCACGGTCAAGTGGTACAACCGCCAGATCTACGACAAGCTGGGCGTGAGTGGTCGCGAGCAGGCCGTTGACCGTGCCACCACGCTAGGCCTGCTAGGCGATGGGGGAGAAACCGGCCCTATTTTCCTGGAAAACCCATACAAGGGACTGCGCGCCTTCCGAGAAGCGGATGCGCCTGACTTCTTCGGACGCGAAACGCTGGTAGCGCGAGTGCTGGCGCGATTGGCTGAGACGGGTGAATTCTCGCGTTTCTTGGCCGTTGTCGGACCCAGCGGCAGCGGGAAGTCAAGTGTGGTCAAAGCAGGTCTGGTCCCGGCGCTGCGCCTGGGCAAGCTGCCCGGCTCTGAGGACTGGCAGATAGTGACGATCATGCCGGGCGCTCAACCCTGGGAGGAGTTGGAAGCGGCGCTGCTTCGTATTGCCGTCAACCCACCGGAGACCTTGCTCACCCAACTACGGGAAGACGAACGCGGACTGCTTCGGGCAATCAAGCGTGTATTGCCTGTGGACAAGGACCAAACGCTTATCCTGATCATCGACCAGTTTGAAGAAATCTTCACCCTCGTGCCGGAACCCACCGAAGCCAGGTTCCTGCTGGATAGTCTCTATGCCGCCGTGACCGACTCGCGCGCACCCGTCCGCGTGGTGATAACACTCCGTGCCGACTTCTACGATCAGCCGCTGATGCACCTGGCGTTCTGTGAGCTCCTGAGGCAGCGGACAGAAGTGGTCGGTCCCCTGTCACCCGAAGAGCTAGAGCGCGCCATCGTGGGACCGGCGGAGCGGGTGGGGGCGCAACTGGAGACGGGTCTGGTCTCGGTATTGGTCAGCGAAGTCAGTGAACAGCCAGGCCCTTTGCCAATGCTGCAATACACCCTGACCGAGTTGTTTGACCAGCGCCGGGGGCGTACGCTGACCATGGCGGCCTATGACAGAATGGGCGGTGCGCTGGGCGCGCTGGCCCGGCGAGCCAATGCCGTATTCGACAGCCTGAAACCTCAAGAGCAGGCTGCGGCCCGGCAGGTGATGCTGCGACTGGTGACGCTCGGTGAAGGCACCGAGGACATCCGACGGCGCGTCTCGCAGGCCGAACTGCTGTCGGTGGGAGGAGAAGCGAGTCAGGCTACACTCGATGCCTTTGATTGGTCACGCCTGCTGACCTTCGATCTGGACCCGGTGACCAGGGAAGCGACCGTGGAGCTGGCGCACGAGGCTATAATCCGCGAGTGGGGCTTGCTGCGCACCTGGCTGGACGAAAGCCGTGATGATGTGCGCTTGCAGCGTCTGTTAACGCGGTCAGCAGCGGAGTGGGCAGCAGCTGGGCGGGACGCCAGCTACCTGCTGCATGGTTCGCGATTGACGCAGTTTGAGGGGTGGGCGCAGACGACGGATGTGGTCTTGACTGGGGATGAGCGGTTCTATCTAGCGGCCAGCATAACTGAAGAAAAACGACGGTTAACAAGGCGGCGACGTGTTCGAAATCTGGTGCTCACGGCAGTGATTGCAGTCGCCCTCGTCATGAGTATCTTAGCCCTCTGGGCCAATAGCCAACGTCAGCATGCGGAAACTGCCGAACACGAAGCTCGCCGACAGGCCAGTATCGGGTTGGCATCGACGGCGCTGCGGGAGCTAGATGGTGGGCATCAAGACGAGGCTGTTCTGCTGGCCTTGGAAGCGCTAAATGAATACCCTTACACCTCCCA
>DAOUEM010000122.1:0-29954 GCA_034430555.1 Anaerolineae bacterium
CGCATGGCATCTTTAAGGCGCTGCTCTTCATGTCCTCCGGCGCGGTGATCCACGGCATGGAACACGGCGAGCATCACGCCCACGAGCACGGCCATCATCCGCACAATACCTTTGGCGGGGACGAGCCGTTCGATCCGCAGGACATGCGCAACATGGGCGGCCTCAAGAACCGCATCCCGGTGACCTGGTGGGCCTTCCTGGCGGGCGGTATGGCTCTGGCCGGCTTCCCGCTGTTCACCGCCGGCTTCTGGTCCAAGGACGAAATCCTGGCGGAAGCGTGGCACCTCGGCCTGGGCGGCGAAGGTTTTGGCCCGGCCATCTTTGTGTTTATCATGCTGGTTGCCGCGGCCTTCCTGACGGCCTTCTACATCACGCGCCAGTTGGCGATGACCTTCGGCGGCGAGCCGCGCACGGAAGCGGCGGCCCAGTCTGGTCTGGGCGGCCCGAGCAGCATCATCTCCACCTTCATGCAGGGGCCGCTGATCGTGCTGGCCGTGGTGGCGATTGTGGCCGGTTACGTCGGCGTGCACCCGGCCTTCCCGCTGTTTGGGGCAGTGTTCAGCCCCAGCGGTAACCCGTTCCATGACTTCATCGCGGAGACGCTTCTGCATCACCCGGCGACCATCGACTTTAACCTCGTCCCGGTGTTGTTCGCGTTCGCGGTGGCCCTGGGCGGTATCGCCCTCGGTTGGCTGATGTACTGGCGCCAGCCGCTGACCGCCGGCCAGGAAGACCCGGCCAAGGTCGCGCTGGACTCGATCAGTCCGGCGCTGTGGACCTGGATGACGAACAAGTTCTACCTGGACGAACTTTACCAGTGGGTGTGGGTCAAGCCGTCGAACTGGATCAGCGAGACGTTGGTGAGCAAGGTCCTGGACCGTACCATCATCGACGGCGTGTTGTCTTTCATCGCCCGCGCGGCGGTGTTCATCGGCGAGCTGTTCAAGCGCTTTAACCGCGTGGTGATCGACGGCGTCGGCGATGGCATCCCGCAGGGGCTGGGCTTGTTTTCGGGCTGGTTCCGCAAGATGCAAACGGGCAACGTCCAGCAGTACATGCTGCTGGCGCTGCTCTCCGCGTTTGTGATGGGCGTGGCCCTGGCTGTCCAGTTTATCACGGTGGAGCCGATAACCTTTGGCGTGATTCTCGTCGGGCTGGCCGTCTTACTGGTGGTGGTAAGCCTGATCGGTAGGGCTTTGGGAGGCACAGCCGAATGATTCAAATAGGCAACCTTGTTGAGATCAACCTGCTCACGGCGGTTATCTTTCTGCCGTTGTTGGGCGCCGTTGTTCTCATGCTGCTGCCACGGGAAAACAAGGCGCTGGCTCGCTGGGTGGCCCTGGGATTCAGCCTGGTCGTGTTCGTGCTGTCGCTCAAGGTCTTCCTCGATTACGACCGGGCGCTGGGCGGCTTCCAGTTCGTGGAGGAGACCTCGTGGTTCTCGCTGCTGGGATCGTCCTGGCATGTCGGCGTGGACGGCATCAGCGTGGTCATGGTCCTGCTGACCGGCCTGCTGGTGCCCCTGGGCATCCTGATCAGCTTTGAGATCGAGCGGCAGGTGAACCTCTACATGGCCCTCTTCCTCTTCCTGGAAATGGGCATGATGGGCGTCTTCGTCTCGCTGGACATGATGGTCTTTTTCGTCTTCTGGGAGATCGGCCTGGTGCCGATGTACTTCCTGATCAATATCTGGGGCGGGGAAGATCGCATCAAAGCCTCGGTCAAGTTCTTCATCTACACCATGGCCGGGTCGTTGGGCTTGCTGCTGGCGATCCAGTTGATCGGCCTGACGGCGGGCACCATGGATGTCGTGGCGCTCACTGAGTTCTGGCCGGCTTTTCAGGGGGATGGCGGCACCTTCCTCGGCGTGGGCATCGAGACGGTCAAATGGCTGTCCTTCCTGGCCTTTGTCCTGGCCTTCGCCATCAAAGTGCCGATCTGGCCCTTCCACACCTGGCTGCCTGACGCTCACACCGAAGCCCCCACCGCCGGCTCGATGCTGCTGGCGGGCGTCCTGCTCAAGCTGGGTGCTTACGGGTTCCTGCGGTTTGTGATCCCGTTCTTCCCGGAGCAGGCAGCGCAGTTTTCCGGCGTGCTGGCGATCCTGGCGGTGGCCGGGATCGTGCTGGGCGCGTTAGCCGCCTATGGGCAGAACGACTTCAAACGCCTGGTGGCCTACAGCTCCGTCAACCACATGGGATTCGTGGTGCTGGGCATCGCCGCTGCCGCCTGGGTGTATGGCGTGGCCTACACCAACGGCACGCCGCCCTGGATGCTGATGGAACCTAACCTGCAGATCGGCCAGGATTCACAGAGCGCCATCCTGGCCTTGAACGGCGCCGTCCTGCAAATGTTCAACCACGGCCTGAGCTCGGCGGGCATGTTCTTGCTCGTCGGCGCGATCTATCACAAGGCGCACACCCGCGACCTGCGCAAGATGGGCGGCCTGTGGGTGCTGGCCCCGGTTTATGGCGGCTTGCTGATCTTCACCAGCATGGCCAGCCTGGGCCTGCCCGGCCTGAGCGGCTTCGTGAGCGAGTTCCTGGTCGTGCGGGGCGCCTGGTCGGTCTACACCGGGGCGACCCTGATCAGTATGCTGGGCCTGTTGTTCACCGGCGCTTACGTCTTGAAGGGGCTGCAAAAAGTGCTGCACGGCACCCCCTCCCAGGAGTGGGTGGATTACGACCGCAAGCACCACCGGCTGGAAATCACCCTGCGCGAAGTGGTGGCCCTGGCCCCGCTGGTGGTCCTGATGCTGGTCACCGGCCTGCTGCCGAACTGGATTTTGCCGACGATTAACGATACCGTGACCCGTTTGTTTGGCGGGTAATGAGGCAGGGAATTTATGGAATACTTCTCACCTTTTCCCGTATTGAGCATTATCACACTCACGCCGGTGGCCGCGGCGCTCCTGATCTTGCTGATGCCCAAGTCCGCCAAGCAGGAAGCGCGGATCATCGCGGCGGCGGCCACCGGCTTCAGCCTGCTGCTGGGAATCCTGGTGTTTGCCAACTACGACGTGACCCTGGCGAACGTCGCCACCACGCCGGAGCAGATGTTCCAGTTCCAGGAGAACACGCCCTGGGTGGAAGCGTTAGGGATTGGCTATCACCTGGGGGTGGACGGCATCAGCGCGCCGATGGTGCTGCTGACGGGTTTGGCGTCTTTTGCCGGCGTATTGATCTCGTGGGGCATCGACGACCGCGTGCGCGAGTTTATGGCCTTTTTCCTGCTGCTGGTGGCCGGCGTCTACGGCGTGTTCGTGGCGATGGACCTGTTCGTGCTGTTCTTCTTCTATGAACTGGCCATTTTCCCCATGTACCTGCTGATCGCGACCTGGGGCTGGAAGGACCTGCGCGAATACGCCTCGATGAAGCTGACGCTGTACATCCTGATCGGTTCGGTGATAGCTTTCGTCGGCGTGCTGGCGATGTACTTCGTGGCCGGGGATGCGACCGGCACCTACAGCTTCGACGTCACCCACATGATGAGCGTGGCCGCTATGGACAGCAGTCCCTTCGACAGCCAGTTGTTCGGCATCGACGGCCTGACCTTCGCCCGGGTGTGGTTCCCGCTGATCTTCATCGGCTTTGGCGTGCTGGCGGGTGTGTTCCCCTTCCATAACTGGAGCCCCGATGGCCACGTGGCCGCTCCCACGGCTGTGTCCATGATCCACGCGGGCGTGCTGATGAAGCTGGGCGCCTACAGCGCGCTGCGGGTCGGCGTGCAGCTCCTGCCGGAAGGGGCACGGATACACCTGCCCTGGATCGTGTTTTTGACGCTGATCAACGTGGTGTACGGCGCCTTTATCGCCATGCGCCAGCGCGACTTCAAGTACGTGATCGGCTTCTCGTCGGTGAGCCACATGGGCCTGGTCAGTATGGGCTGGGCTACCATGAATGTCTTCGGCATGACCGGCGCGGGCCTGCAAATGTTCAGCCACGGCGCGATGACGGCGCTCTTCTTCGCCTCGGTCGGCATGGTTTACGACCGGGCGCACACCCGCGATATCCCCAGCCTGGGCGGCTTCCGCAAAGTGATGCCCTGGGTGGCGTTCGCTTTCGTGCTGGGCGGCCTGGTGAGCATGGGGATGCCCGGCTTGAGCGGTTTCGTGGCCGAGTTCCCCATTTTTATGGGTTTGTGGCAGGCCAGCCCGGTCATCACCCTGGCGGTAGGGGGTTGGTCCCTAACGAACTATTACGCCATTATCGCCATTGTGGGTGTGCTGGGCATCGTCGTGACCGCGGCCTACGTGCTGCGCGTGGTACAGCAGGTCTTTTTTGGTGAATTTGACGAAAAGCGTTTCGCCGATGTGGGCGATGTCACCGTGCTGGATAAAACCGCGCTGGCGATGTTGTGCGCGTCCCTGGTCATCCTGGGTGTCTGGCCCAGCGTGATGGCTCCGATGGTGCAAAGCGGCGTGGCGCCGATTGTGCGGCTGCTGGGAGGTGTGTAGTTGGACTTCCAAACGGTTGATTGGGGGGCGAGCCTGCTCGCTATCTTTCCGGAAATCCTCTTGACCATCCTGGCGGTGGTCGTGCTGGCCCTGGATTCCTTCTGGCCGAGCAGCCGCCGCCGGCAGATCGGCGTGATCGCGGCGACGGCCATGGTCGGTATCATGCTGGCGATGTTGATCTTCGCGCCGCCCCAGACCGGCTCGCTGCAAGATCAACTGCTGCTGGGTGGCATGATCCGGCATGATGTCCTGTCGCAGGTTTTCCGCACGATGGTGATCCTGGCCGGCGCGCTGACCTGCCTGATCAGCGTCGACATGGGCGGCCTGGGCCGCCAGGGCCAGTATTACGCGCTGATCATCATTGCCACCCTGGGCACCAGCCTGATGAGCGCCGCCGCCGACCTGATCATGGTGTTCGTGGCGGTGGAGACGGCTTCCATCACGCTGTACATGCTGGCCGGGTTCAATCGCAGCGACGAAAAATCGGCCGAAAGTGGGGTGAAATATTTCCTGTTTGGTGGGTTCTCCTCGGCCATTATGCTGTACGGCCTGAGCCTGCTTTACGGCTTCACCGGGCAGACCAACATTTATGCCCTGGCCGAGGCACTGACGGCGGGCGGGGTGGATGGCCTGCCGGTGCTGGTCAGCCTGCTGCTGATCGTGGTCGGCCTTGGCTTTAAAATCAGCGCCGTGCCCTTCCACTTCTGGACGCCGGATGTTTACGAAGGCGCGCCGACGCCGGTGGCGGCTTTCATCAGCGTGGCCAGCAAGGCGGCCAGTTTCGCCCTGCTGCTGCGCTTTTTCCTGGCAGCCTTCTCCGGCTACGACGACCTGTGGGTGCTGCTGCTGGCCGTGTCCGCCGTGGTCACCATGACCCTCGGCAACGTCCTGGCGCTGTGGCAGAAGAACATCAAGCGCCTGCTGGCTTACTCGTCCATTGCGCAGGCCGGCTACACCTTGATCGGCGTGGTGGCTATCGGCGCGGATAACGGCGCCGGCGTGGCTTCCGTCACCTTCTACATGTTCATGTACACGCTGACCAATATCGGCGCCTTCGCCGTGGCCATGCTGGTGGCCCGTGCCACCGGCAGCGACGACATCGCCGATATGGCCGGTCTCAGCCGGCGCAGTCCCGGGCTGGCCCTGGCCATGATCGTGGCCTTACTCTCGCTGGGCGGCATTCCCCCGGCTGCCGGGTTCTTCGGCAAGTTTTTCCTGTTCAACGCGGCGGTCGATGCCGGCTTCGTATGGCTGGCGCTGATCGGCGTGATTAACGCCATCGTGGCCCTGTACTACTACCTGATGATCATCAAGGTGATGTATGTCGATCGCAGCGCCGACGATGACAAGGAGATCGCGGTGACGGGCGCCTACCGGGTGGCGCTGCTGGTGACCAGCCTGGGCGTGATCCTGCTGGGCGTCATCGCCTCCCCGGTTTATGACTGGGCCTTACAAGCCAGCCGTGACCTGCTGTTCTGACCGGCTGCCGGGTCGGCGATATCCTGAGTAATGACGGGGCAAGGTGTATCCCTTGCCCTGTTTTATACGACAAGTTTTGGCGAAATTAGATGGTTTGTGATAAAATGCACGCGCCCGAGCGGGGATAGCCGTCAGCCATCTGCGCTGTGGGTAAACGCCTGACTGAGGAAGGCCAAACGCCATGCGCGGTGACCCGGTCGACCCATCTCACCAGCAGGGGCAAGCCCGTCTCCGTAATCTGACGGTGGTGGGCATCGCCGGGCTGGCAGGCTTCAGCACCGTCGTCCTGGTGATAGCGGCGCTGCTGCTCGGCATGTGGATAGACTCCCTGGTGGGTGTGCGCGGCCCGTTTATGATACTGCTGGTGGTGCTGAGTGTGCCGCTGAGCCTGTTCGTGATGCTGCACATTGTGCTTTCGGCCACCCGCGCGATCCGGTCGCCTGAGCAAACTGGCCCTTTATCAGAGACAACGCTCCCCAACGACTCCGCTGCTGCGGACCGATCGTCCGTAGGGAGCATAAAAAATCCCTCAAACGCGACCAAGGAGGATTGATCTTTGAGAAGAATCGTCGAAACGCTTTGTCTTGAGAGGAGGTTCGCGCTGTGAATAAAACCATGCGTGGACTCTTCGTCCTGATCGGCCTGCTGGTATTCGCGGCGGTCTTCTGCTTTTGGATACCGTTTATCTTCTTGCCGAACCAGGGAATCGGGGTGGCGCTGCCCGTGATCTTCCTGCCGGGCGAGATACTGGTCAATGACTTTCTGGGTGAAGGGTTCCACCTGACGAACACGCTGGTCGGCATGGTCCTGGCCGACGTGGTGATCGTCTTACTGCTGGTGGCGCTGTACCTGGGCGGCGGGGTTCGCGCCGTGCCCAAGCGCTTGCAGAGCGTGCTGGAGTTGTTCGTCGGCTACATGTATAACTTTGCCAAGTCGGTGGCCGGGCCTAATGCCGGGCGCATCTTCCCGCTGGTGATGACCATCTTTTTCTTTTTGATGATCTCTAACTGGCTGGAGCTGGTGCCGGGCGTGGACAGCATCGGCCTGATCCACTGCGCGGAAGACGGCTTGAGCGGCTACCCACTGAATGAAGAAGCCTCATTCTTGGGAATAAACACTGTAGCGCTCCGCAATACCAGCCCGCTTAATGCCGGCGACCCGGCCAGTGAGGCCAATTTCTGCGCCTGTGAGGCCGTTAATCTGGGCCACTTTCCGGCAGGCGAAGAGGCGCACTGTGTCGTGGTCCTGGGCGAAGTGGGCGTGAATGTGCCGGAAGACGAGCTGGCCTCTGCGGAGTATGAACTCGCCGAAGAAGTGATCGCGCGGGCCGAAGCCGGTGAGGACGTGCCGGATGCCGAGCTGGAAGAAGCCGAGCACCTCATCGAAGATTATGAAGCCGAACACCCCGCTGGTGAAGAAAGCGAGGGCGACGAGCACCACGGCGCAATCTCCGAAGGGCTGATGACGGCCATCCTGGCTGCCGACGATCAGCACGAGGCGTTTGTTATCGCCGATGCTGCCGCGACTGAAGCCGAACAAAGCGGCGCGGATAATGCGGAGGCGCTCAGGGATGCAGCGGCTACCCTGGCGGCCGGCGCCGTCGATGCCGACCTGTTCGTGGTGACGCCTTTCGTGCGCGCCGCTACCACCGACCTCAACCTGACCATCGCCCTGGCTGTGTTCGCCGTGATCGCGATCCAGGTGTACGGGGTGTGGGCGCTGGGGCCGGACTACTTCCAGAAGTTCCTGAACCTGCGGGCGCTGGGCAACCTCGGCAAAAAACCGCTGGGCCTGATCGACTTCGCGGTCGGCATCTTCGAGATTGTCTCCGAGTTCGCGAAGATCATCAGTTTCGCCTTCCGTCTTTTCGGCAATATCTTCGCCGGGCAGGTCCTGCTGTTTATCATGGCCTTCCTGGTGGCGACGATGCTGCCGGTGGTTTTTTACGCACTTGAGCTGTTCGTGGGCTTGATGCAGGCTTTCGTGTTCTCGGTGCTGACGCTGATCTTCAGCGCGCAGGCCATGGAGAGCCACCACCACGACGAAAACGAGCATCACTAAAGGCTGCATACACTTTTAGCACTTTTTCCAAGGAGGAAGTCATCTATGACTGGGGATCTCACTATTGGTCTGAAGGCTCTGGGGGCAGGACTCGCCATGGTAGGTGCCTTGGGTCCTGGTATCGGCATTGGCTTGATGGTGCAGGGCGCTATGCAGGCCATTGGCCGTAATCCAGAGGCCGCCGGCCAGATTCAAACCAACATGATCCTGGGCATCGTTTTCGCCGAGGCCGTGGCCATCTATGCGCTGGTGGTTGCCCTCATCATCCTGTTCGTGTAGGCGCGCGTGCCATAAGCACGAAGGAGGCAACTGGTGGAAGCATTAGGAATTAACGGCGGCTTTCTTATCGCGCAGCTGGTGAACTTCGGGGTCATCCTGCTGGTGCTTGGTTTCTTCGCCTGGCGTCCGCTCACCCGCATGTTGGATGAGCGCGCCATGAAGATCGCCAAGCAGCTGGAAGATGCCGACGTTGCCGCCAAAGCGCGGGCCAATGCCGAGCAGGAAGCGGCCAAGATCATCGACGATGCGCGCCGGCAGGCAGCGTCCTTCGCGGACGAGGCCCGCGGCCACGGCGAAGAAGCGGCGCAGAACATTACCGCCGAAGCGCGCGCCGAAGCGGACAAAATCCTGGCGAGCGCCCGCGAGCAGGCCGTGGAAGAGCGGAACGCCCAACTGGCCGATCTGCGGGACCAGGTGGCTGCGCTGGCCATCGCCGCGACGCACAAGCTGGTCGGCGAAGCGCTGGACGAAAAACGCCAGCGGGACCTGGTCAATGCGTTCTTCAGCACCGCGCCGGACGGGGCCAAAGGGCTGGGCGACAAGATCGAGGTCGTCAGCGCGCTGCCATTGACCGACGCCGAGCAGGCCGACATCAAGAAAAAGACCGGCGCCAGCGAAGTGTTGTACCGCGTCGATCCGTCGATCATGGGCGGGCTGGTGATCCGCGCCGGCAGCCGCGTGATCGATGGCAGCGTGCGTTCCAGTTTGCGGGACATCGCGTCGCGCCTGAACTGATCGCAACACGCCCCTGCCTTGATTACCGGCAGGGTACCCATCGCAAAAACCAACGCCGGGGGCATGCTGTGCGCTTTCGGCGTTTTGCTGCCCCCCGATCCGAGTCGGTATACTTGTCCCGCTGTTGGATATAGCAACTGTGACAGGCCGGGCCGTGAAACGTTTTTTCGAACTGCTGGAGCATCTCACCCAGGCGTCAACATCAGGTGGCGACACGGCGATCACCGCGCCGGTGACCGAGCGCGCGTCGGACGTGCAGCCGGGCGGCCTGTTCGTGGCGCGGATCGGGGCCTCCTTCGACGGGCATACCCTGATCCCGCAGGCCGTGGCCAACGGCGCGGCGGCCATCGTGGGGGAAAAAGCGCCCGGCGCCATCGCGTGCCCGGTGCCGTATGCTAGTGTGCCGGACGCGCGGGCCGTGCTGGCGCCTCTGGCCGCCGCTTACCATGATTTTCCCTCGCGCAAATTGATCGTGACCGGCGTCACCGGCACCGATGGCAAAACCACCACCGTGACGCTGCTGCATCACATCCTACAGGCGGCGGGTTTCCGTGCCGGGCTGATCAGCACCGTCAGCGCCCTGCTGGGCGAAGGCGAGCAGGCGACCGGCCTGCATGTCACCACGCCCACCGCGCCGGAAGTGCAGGGTTACCTGGCGCAGATGGTTGAGGCCGGTCTGACCCACGCCGTGCTGGAGACGACCAGTCACGGGCTGGCTCAGGGCCGCGTCGACGGCGTGGACTTCGACGTGGCCGTGCTGACCAACGTCAGCCACGAGCACCTCGACTATCACGGCACCTGGGAAGCCTACCGCGACGCCAAGGCGCTGCTCTTCCACAAGACCTCCCGCGCCGCACCCAAAACCGGCCAGCCTAAGGTCACCGTCATCAATGCCGATGACCCGGCGGCGGCGTTTTTTTACGCCATCCAGGCGGACCGGCGTCTGCGCTACAGCACAGTGCAGGCGGACGTGGATTTTTACGCGGCAGACATCACCCACGCGCCGGAAGGGACACGGTTCACGCTAAATGGGACGGTGATCCGGTCGCCGCTGGTTGGCCTCTATAATGTATCGAATGCGCTGGCGGCGATGGCTGCTGCTGCTGGCCTGGCCGTTCCCGGCGATGCCATTCGGCGGGGCATCGCCAGCGCACCGCCGATCCCCGGTCGGATGGAGCGCCTCGACGAAGGGCAGGATTTCCTGGCTGTCGTGGATTTCGCCCATACGCCCAATTCCCTCCGGCAGGTGCTGATCACGGCGCGGGCGCTGATCGACCCGGGCCGGCGCGTGATCGGGGTGGTGGGCAGCGCCGGTTTGCGCGACC
Organism: Anaerolineae bacterium; assembly: GCA_034430555.1. Taxonomy (GTDB): domain Bacteria; phylum Chloroflexota; class Anaerolineae; order Aggregatilineales; family Ch27; genus DAOTXK01. The sequence goes on from DAOUEM010000122.1 coordinate 10,336, forward strand.
GGGCCAAGCGCCGCATGATGGCCGAGGTCGCCGCCGAGTTGGCCGACCTGGTGATCCTGACGGCGGAGGACCCTCGCACCGAATCGCTGGACGATATCCTGGAAGAAATGGCCGCTGGGTGCCGCTGCCGGGGGCGCATTGAAGGCACGGATTTTTTCCGTGTGCCGGACCGGGGCCGGGCGCTGCTGCGGGCGGTCGAACTGGCCGCTGCCGGCGACGTGGTGCTGGCCTGTGGCAAAGGCCACGAGCAGAGCATGTGCTTTGGCACGGTGGAGGTTCCCTGGGACGACCGGCAGGCGCTGCGGTCGGCGCTGCGGGGCGTGCCGTTGTTGACGCTGCCGACCGCGCCCGGCGCAACCGACTCATGAAGACGGCGACCGGGCATATTTATAACGCATACGAGCTAATATAGGAAGGTTGTCTGGAGAACTCGCCGCACGGTATGGTAAAATATGAGGAAGGATTGCCGCATGACCGACGTGGGAATCGTCATTGTCAGTTGGAATGTGTGCGAGCTGCTGCGCAAGTGCCTGCGAACCGTCTACGCCAGCGAGGGCGTGACTTTCCAGGTCGTGGTGGTAGACAATGCCTCGGATGACGATAGTGCGGCCATGGTGCGCGCGGAGTTCCCACAGGCACAGTGCATCGCCAGCGCGGTTAACGGCGGTTATCCGTACGCGAACAACCTGGGGCTGCGGGCCCTCGGCTTTGAGCAGGGGGGTGGGGCGGGGGCGCCGCGTTATGCGCTGCTGCTCAACCCGGATACGGAGCTGCCGGCGCACGCTTTACGCGATATGGTCGCTTTCATGGATGCCGACCCGCGCATAGGCATGGCCGGTCCCAAGCTGGTGATGCCCGACGGACGGCTAGACATCGCCTGTCGGCGGGGGTTTCCTTCGCCGGCGGTTTCGGCCTACCGCCTGATGGGGCTGTCGCGCCTGTTCCCAGGCAGCCCGCGTTTTGGCCGCTATAATATGACCTATCTGGACCCCGACCAGGTCGCCGAGGTCGATTCGGTGGTCGGCGCCTATATGCAGGTGCGCCGGGAAGCAGTCGCCGAAGTGGGGTTGCTGGATGAAACGTTTTTTATGTATGGGGAGGATCTGGATTGGGCTTACCGCGTGAAGAAGACGGGGTGGATGGTGTGGTACAACCCGGCGGTGACGGTCCTGCACGTGAAGCGCGCCTCGAGCCGGCAGAGCCAGCAGGCCGCCGTCGAGTTCAACCGGGCGATGCTGCTGTTTTACCGGAAGCATTACCGGAGGACGACGCCGATCTGGCTGCACAGCCTGATCTTAGCAGGGCTGATGCTGCGCGGCGGGCGTTCGCTCTGGGCCGAGATCCGGAATCCGACCCCATTAAGCGCGACATAATCCAGGCGCAGGCGGCCCGGCGGCGTACCAAGCGCACCCGCACCACGCTTAAATTGGTCCAGGCGGGCATTGACTTCGTGATGGCCGGCCTGGGATTCGGGGTGGGGTACAGCTTTCGTCAGCTATTCCCGCTGACGCCGCTGCCGCCGGATACCCCGGGCCTGGACTATTACTGGCCGACGCTGGTGATTCACGTCACATTGATCTTGGTAACCGCGTTCCTGGCCCGGCTGTATCACCTGCCGCGCGCCGCCAGCCGGTTTGATATCGGTTACCGGGTGCTGGGGGCTGTTTCGCTGGTGGTGTTCCTCTCGGTGGGCTTTCAGGAATTCATCTTTAAGAATACGCCGCTGGAACGCGACTACCCGCGTACCCTGCTGGTCTATGTGTGGCTGTTTTCCACCGTCCTGATGATCGCCGGGCGTGAGCTGCACAACCAGATCGTTTTTCAGCTGCGGCGGCGGGGTATTGCCCGCGACGACGTCCTAATCGTCGGTGACGGCGAGGCGGCGCGTTTCGTCATCCAGAAGATTCAGTGGTCGCCCCAACTGGGCTACGACCTGGCCGCACTCGTCACGGAGAGCGGCAAAGGCAGTGTGCTTGGCTTGCAGGCGTTGGGTGGTTACGAGGACCTGCCGCTGGTCATCGATGAGCTTGAAATCGACCACGTGATCATCGCCCTGCCGGAATTGGATCGTAACCAGCTCGTGCACCTGGTGACCCTCTGCCAGCGCGGGCAGGTGGACATCAAGGTTTACCCGGACGTGTTCGCCTATATGGCCGGCGGGCTGTCGGTGGATGACCTGGGCGGGATGCCCCTGCTGCGTGTGCGCGACGTCGCCCTGCGCGGTTGGCGTCTGAGCCTCAAACGGGGCCTGGACGTGATCGGCTCGGGCTTCGGGCTGGTGGTGCTTTCGCCGGGCTTGCTGTTACTGGCGATGATCGTCAAATACACGTCGTCCGGGCCGGTGTTTTTTTACCAGAATCGCATGGGCCTGGATGGGCGACCATTTTCCGTGCTGAAGTTCCGCACGATGCGCGTCGACGCCGAGCGCGACGGACCCGGCTGGACGGTCGAGAATGACCCGCGCGTGACGGGTATAGGCCGCATGCTGCGCAAGACCAACATCGACGAGCTGCCACAGTTGATCAACGTGCTGCTGGGGCAGATGAGCATCGTCGGGCCGCGTCCGGAGCAGCAAGCTTACGTGGAGCAGTTCCGCTCCTACATCCCGCGGTACATGGAGCGGCACCAGATGAAAGCCGGTCTCACCGGCTGGGCGCAAGTCAACGGGCTGCGCGGTGATACCTCCATCGAGGAGCGCACTAAGTACGACCTGTGGTACGTGGAAAACTGGTCGCTGTGGCTGGACATCAAGATTATCATTCGTACTGCTATCCAGACAGTTTTAGGGCGCAGCTCCAATGCCTATTGAACCGACCGATCGATCAATGACGCTGCAAGCACTGACCGAAGCCATGCACGAGTTCGTCAGCGCCAAGGGCTGGTATGGCCGTGAATCGACGCGCCCCCAGACTCCGCATAATATCGCCACTTCCCTGGTGATCGAAGCCGCCGAAGTGCTGGAGTACTTTCAGTGGGGTGATAATGGGATCGACCGTGACTCCCTGGCGGGCGAACTGGCCGATGTCGCGCTGTATCTGCTGCAACTGGCAAGCCTGGCTGAAATCGATCTGCAAGACGCCATCCTCCGCAAGTTGTCCGTCAATTATGATCGCTCATGGGATTGAGGGCAATGGTCGGGGAGCAGCACGGGCCGGACTCCGAGCTTTCGGTCGAGGAGCACGATTGGCCGTTCAGCCGCACCACTTTGATGGCTGGTTTGCGGCGCTATCTGGTCGCGCCCCAACTGCACCTGCTAGACATTGAGCCGATGGCGCTGCCCAACGTGCTGCCCGGCGGATCACCAGACCCTCTCAGCACGCTGCGCGGGATGTCGGTGGGCGTGGAGATCGACGACGTGCGGCGGCGGCTGGCGCTGGTCCTGAAGGAAGCGCCCATCACCGAGAATGGCCGCGTGCTGCTGGCCGTCGGACGCCGCGAGTACGGCGTTTATCGCCGGCTGGCCCCGCACCTGCCGTTATTGACTCCGGGCCTGGTGGCCGGCGATCCTTCGCAGGGGTGGATTATCGTCGAAGCCCTGTCCGATCTGCGTCCCCCGGAGCAATGGACCCGCGAGGATTATATCGAGGCCGTGCGTAATCTGGCCGCCATGCACGACCGTTTCTGGGGCCTGGGGGAAGACCTGGCGATCTTCCCCTGGTTAGGGCGTCCTCTCGAAGCCGATTACCAGGAAACGGTCATTGCCGCGGCGGAAGCGGTGGGCATCCTGGTCATGGAAGAGCCTATCTCTGCCCTCAGCACACCGCGCAACTACCTGGCCTTTGGGGCGCTCGTCCAGCGCGCCGACGAGATCGCCGCTCCGCTGCGGCAGGAAACGGATACCCTGCTGCACGGGGATTACTGGCCGGGTAACGTGGCGCGCCCGATTGATGGCCGCCAGATCGTATTTGACTGGCAGCGAGCAGGTATCGGGCCGGCGATCCTGGACCTGGTGGCCTTTGTCCAGGCGACCAAGATGACCCTGGAGCCAACCTTACCGCTGGATGAGGCCGTCACCCTGTACCGGGAGGAGATGATCCGCTGTGTGAAGCCGGGCTGGGAGGACGACGCCCATTTCGCCGTGCTGTGGGATCATGCGCTGTTGTGGCTGTTTTTGACGCTCTGGCTGGGGCGGTTGGCGACCATGTCCCTGCGGGATTATGACCTGCTGCCGCCGCGTTTTGAGCGGGTCTGGCTGGAACCGGTCATCGAGACGCTGACGCGCCGCCTGGGCGTGGCCGTGCCGGAGTGAGTGCCGCTGGCGGCCAAGGCGCACGCCCCCCGCTGCTATTGTCTATTGACTCAACTGGAATTAATATAACCCGGTCTTGTAAGTTCCCCCTGCCATCTGCTATAATAGCTCTCGGTATGGCACTGTTTACTAGACCGGTTCGCCAACGTCCGGCGGACCTGGTGACAACCAGTGGGACGGAGAAACGATGACTTTGTCGAATTCTGCTAAAGAGATGATTATCCGCGAGTTTGCGCGGCATGAGGGTGATACGGGTTCGCCGGAAGTCCAGGTGGCGATCCTGACGGAACGTATCCGCCAGCTTACCGAGCATCTGAAGGTGCATAAGCACGATGAACACTCGCGTCGTGGCTTGCTCAAGATGGTCGGTTTACGCCGCCGTCACCTCAAGTATCTCAGCCGTAATGACCCGGAATCATACCGCGAGTTGATTCAACGCCTTGGTCTGCGGCGGTAATCCAATAGCTATGGGTTCTGGGCACAGGGTATCGTGCCCAGATTTAATCTCTTGAACAACCATACAGTTGTTTGGCGGCCAGGGTGGGGCCGATCCCATCTATACCACCCATTCTCACGTATCGCCCAGGGAGGCAGGAATTGGAATGTGGGGCCAAGCCTGCACGGTTTTGGCTGTACCTTCCAGTCCCTGGCCTCTGGGCGCTTTGTATGTTTGGAGGTTTTGCATGACTGGTAATACAGGTGAAGTCCACCGCTTTTCCGCCATGGTCGGTCCTAAGGAAATCACTTACGAGACCGGCAAGCTGGCGGAACAGGCCGGTGGCGCCGTCGTGGTGCGCATGGGCGATACCATGGTCCTCGCCACGGCCACGATGAGCGCGCATCCGCGGGAAGGAGTCGATTTTTTCCCGCTGAGCGTCGATTACGAAGAGCGTATGTATGCCGCCGGGCGGATTCCGGGCAGTTTCTTCCGCCGGGAGGGTCGTCCGAGTGAAGCCGCCATCCTGATCGACCGCGTGACCGACCGTCCGCTGCGCCCGCTGTTCCCCAAGGACTTGCACCACGAAGTCCAGGTAATCCTGACGTCGCTCAGCCATGACCAGGAACATCACGCCGACATGTTGTGCATCAACGGGGCCAGCGCTGCCCTGATGATCTCGAACATCCCCTTTGGCGGGCCGGTTGCTGCCTGCCGCGTGGGCCTGATCGACGGCGAACTGGTGATCAACCCCACCATCTCCGAGATGGAAAATAGCACACTGGACCTGCGCCTGGCCGGTACCGCCGACGCCATCAACATGGTGGAAGCGGGCGCCCAGGAAGTGGACGAGGCCACCATGCTCCGCGCCCTGGACCTGGGCCACCAGGCTATCCAGGAACTGATCGTGCTCCAGAATCAGATGGCTGAGCAGGTTGGCAAGGAAAAAGCCGCTTACGAAGTCACCGAGGTCAACGAGGTCCTGCGGTCTGAGGTGTTCGGTAAGATCGAGGGCGACATCAAGCGCATCGTGGCCGACATCACCGACCGCAAGGAGCGCAACGCGGCCGTTGATGAACTGCGCGACCGCGTGCTGGCCGAATACGAAGCAGCCGCTTCCGAAGATGCCCCGCCGGACTTGAAGGCCATTCGTGAATTTATCTCGGATGCGCTGAAGGCCGAAATCCGCCGCCGTATCCTGGAAGACGGCATCCGGCCCGATGGCCGTGATTACGTCACGATCCGCACGCTTTCGGCGGATGTCAGCCAGATTCCGCGTGTGCACGGGTCGGGGCTGTTTAAGCGCGGCCAGACGCAGGTGATGAGCGTCGCCACGCTGGGCACACCGCGTGATGCCCAGGAGTTGGATAACCTGAATCCCGAGGATTCCAAGCGGTACCTGCATCACTACAACTTCCCGCCCTTTTCCACCGGCGAAACGTGGTTCCTGCGCGGCCCCAAACGCCGCGAAATTGGACACGGGGCGCTGGCCGAAACCGCGCTGCGTACGATGCTGCCGCCTGAGGACGAGTTCCCTTACACCGTTCGCGTCGTCAGCGAAGTGCTGAGCTCCAACGGCAGCACCAGCATGGCGAGCGTGTGCGGCAGCACCCTGGCCCTCATGGATGCCGGCGTGCCCATCATTCGCCCGGTCGGCGGTATCGCGATGGGCCTGATCTCCGACGGTGAGCGTTATGCCGTCCTGACCGATATCCAGGGCATGGAAGATCACCTGGGCGACATGGACTTCAAGGTGGCAGGCACATCAGAAGGCATCACTGCCTTGCAGATGGATATCAAGATCAAGGGGATTCCCGCCGACGTGATGAGCCAGGCGCTCCAGCAGGCGCGCGACGCCCGGCTGCAAATCTTGAAAGTAATCACCGACGTCATCCCAGAACCGCGCGAGAACCTCAGCGACTATGCGCCGCGCATGACCGTGCTCCACATCGATCCGGAAAAGATCGGCGCGGTGATCGGCCCTGGTGGCAAGGTGGTCCGGGGTATCCAGGAAAAGACCGGCGTGAAGATCGACATCGAAAACGATGGCACGGTTTTTGTCGCCGGCGTGGATGGTCCTTCCGCCGACCTGGCGGTGGAGATGATCCAGAACCTGATCGAGGAGCCGGAGGTTGGACGTATCTACACCGGCAAGGTTAACCGCATCGAACCGTATGGGGCGTTTGTGGAGTTCCTGCCCGGTCGTGACGGCATGGTGCACATCAGCCAGATCGCCGACTATCGTGTCGAGAAGATCGAGGACGAGGTCCGGATGGGCGACGAGATCATGGTCATGGTGACCGACGTCGATCCGAGCGGCAAGGTCCGGCTGAGCCGGCAGGCCGTGCTGGAAGGCTGGACGGCGGAAGAAGCCCGTGAGAAAGACAAGGGTGGTTCTCGTGGAGGCAGTCGCCGGAGCGGCGGCGGTGGTAGCCGTGACCGGCGCGGCGGCAGTGGCCGGCGCAGCGGCGGCGGCGACCGTCGCAGTAGCGGTGGCAGCAGTGGCAGCAGTGGCAGCAGTGGCGGCAGTCGTAACCGCGACTAACCGTCCGTGTTATCACCAACAGAACGCTCCTTGACTGATGTTGTCGGGGAGCGTTTTTAGTTGCGGGTGTGCGTCGCACGGGTAGCAGGCGGCCTGGCGTTGCCGGTCCGCGTGCACTGGCGTACAATTCTCGTGGGTTTCTACTGGTGATAAGGTAGGCGGCAATGGAAGCTCTTAACGGTATTACATCTCCTCCCTGGTCATTGCGGACCCGGCGCACGATATCGTTGATTGTCCTGGTGGTGGTGGGTATTTTTGCCTGGCGCATGAACGATGTGTGGCCCCCGCTGGTGGTGTCACTGGTGCTGGCTTACCTGCTCAGCCCGGTCGTGACAGCCTTTCAACGGCGTGTTCCTTTCGGCAGTCAAAACATGCGGCGGACCATTGGCACCATCCTCACCTTTGTCCTGGCGCTGCTGGTGATCGTATTCGTCTTGCTGCTGATTGTCCCGGCTATTGTCGGGCAGCTTCGCCAGTTTGGGGAAGGTATTCCCGCGCTCATCACGCAGGTCCAAGAGGGCCTGGAAAACGTCTTGAATGTCCCGATTACCATCGGTAACCAGACGTTCGTGCCGTTGGAGATTATCCAGGAGCAGATCGGGATTCAGGATGGCCAACCCCTGTTTTCGGAGCAGGTGGATGTGGTGGCGGTGGTGCAATCGCTGCTGGGACCGCTGGCTTCGCCGGTGCTGGGCGCGCTGGGGACGGCCCTCAGCCTTATCCTGATTTTGATCTTCGTGCTGACGATGATCTTTTACCTGATGAAAGATGGCCCGTTGTTCGTCCGGCAGTTGGAGAACCTGGCGCCGTCTCCCTACCGGGAGGACGTGCACCTGATTTTCCTGCGGCTTGGCGAAGTGTGGAACGCCTATCTGCGCGGTCAACTTATTCTGTGCGTGGTGATGGGCATCGCCGGCTTCCTGGCTGCGACCATCCTGGGCTTGCCAAGCCCCATGGTGCTGGGATTGATAAACGGCGTGCTGGAGTTTATCCCCAACCTGGGGCCGGCCCTGGCGCTGCTGCCGGCGGGCGTGTTCGCCCTGGTATTCCCCAGCACTACCATCCCCGGCTTGCAGGGCGTGGTGTTTTTGCTGGTGGTCATCATCGTGTGGACCGGCCTGCAAAACCTGGAAGCCGTTTTGCTGGTGCCGCGCATCATGGGCGATAACCTCGACCTGCATCCGTTCGTGGTGATTGTTGCCGTGATCGGCGGGGCCAGTCTGGCCGGCGCCCTGGGCGTCATCCTGGCGGCGCCGGTGGTGGCTTCGCTGCGGGTGCTGGGTGAGTATCTGTATGCCAAGCTGATGAACCAGTCGCTGTCCCATTGGAACCACCGGACCGGTGTTCTGCAACGAGTGCCCATTGACGACCAGGATACGACCGGCGGGCGGTCCTCCGGCACGTTGAGCGCCGAGGACGCCTCGTAAATGGCCGCTGCCCGGATCGCCGTCGATATTCGCCCGGTCTGGGAGGCCGATCGGGCCGCCGTGGCCGCCATTGCCGCCCAGGTGTGGGACGGGCATGATTACCTGCCGCAGGTATTTGATGACTGGCTGACCGACCGTGAAGGCCTGTTCTGTGCCGTAACGGTGGGCGGGCAGGTGGCCGGTGTGGCCAAGCTTTCCTGCCTGGCCCCTGGCTGGTGGTGGATGGAAGGGCTGCGCGTCGACACAGCCTTTCGTGGCCGTGGTTTGGGACGCCGTCTGCACCGCTACCTGGTGGACTACGCTCGGTCCTTGGCCCCGGTGACGCTGGCCTACAGCACGGCGGCCAACAATACGGTGGTGAGCCGCATGGCAGCCGAATCCGGGTTCCACCAGGCGGCCACATTCCTGCCCTATGGCGCGGCTGCCGGGATCGACCCCGGGAACGCCTGTATTTACTGAAGCCGGATGACGGCCCGGCGGCTGCCGCGGTGCTGGCCGACCTGGCGCACTCCGGAACGGCGCGCCTGCTCCTGGAAGACCGGTGGCGTATCGTCCCGCTTACGCCGGCTCTCCTGCGGGAGCGGTTGGCGGCTGGCTTGGTCTACGGGTGGCGGGGGGAAGACTCGCGGTTGGCCGGGCTGGCCGTGCTGAACACGCCTCGGTTCAAACAGCAGAACGGCCACGCGGAAGCGCGCCTGTACGTGGGTTTTTCGGCGGCCCGGCCCGGTGAACATGCTGCACTGGCCGCAGCCTTGCGTGGGCTGGCCTGGGTGCAGGGGTTTCCCAGGGTTTCCTGCAAGGTGCTGGATGATATCAACCTGCTGGACACCTTACAGGCGGCCGGCTTCGAGCGGCGATCGGAGCTGCTGGTGCTGATGTTTGAGCGCGATCTTGTTTAGCGAAGCCCTGTTGCGGCGGGCAGAACCGGCCGGGGGCTACCTGTCTGGAGGAAAATATGGCAAATGATCCGACTATCCCCACGGAAACGCTGGCCGAATCCGAAAACTACATGATATGGGTTTCCCAGGAGCCGGATGGCGAAACTGTGTTTCATATCGACCTGGGACCGGTGACTCTGCACATGTTCCAGGAAGAGTGGGATGAGTTTGTGAAGACGGTGAACGCGGCTGCTGCGCGGTAGGGTGCGGTGCTACGATGGCGGTATCAGGACGCGCATCGTCATAACCATTTTCTTACCGCTGTGAATACTGTACGAAATCACGTGACAACCACTCAATTATGCGGTAACCTATTGATAAACCATTGATGCATAATTGAGGTCCAGCATGGCAGAGGTGACGATTTACGGCACTGCATGGTGTGTGGCTTCCTGGGATGTGCGCCGGCTGTTGGATACGATCGGCGTATCCTACCGGTTTGTCGACCTCGACCAGGTGGCTGATGCGCACGCCTGGGCGGCAGACCTGGGCAATGGGCGTGCCCTGCCTGATCTGCCGATCGTACGCCTGGCCGACGAGTCGATCGTCATCGGGGCGACGCGGGGCGATATCGCTCGATATTACCGTGTACGCCTGGATACCGGGATGCTGCGCCCGCTGCTTCTCGCTCGTGACGCCGATGACTCGAGCGATGTCCGCTCCTGAGGGTGCGCTCCTTTCAGCCGTTGTCCGCATTGATAGGGTCAGCCGCCCGGGCCAACCGTTGGCTCTAACGGGGTTCTAAGGCTGATCGGGCGGTTTCTCCCCGGCCGTATGGTACACTCCTTTTAGTAATTATTGTAAAAGGAAAAAACTTCGTGGGACGATTACTTCATGTTGAGCCATGCCCGGTGTGCAATTACCATGTAGAAGGCCCGCTGCATTTCGGCGGGAGCACGCGCAGTCACCTCTTTATCCATTACCGGTACGCGCTGGCGCACTGCCACGCCTGTGCCAACGCCGTCTCGGTGCTCGTGCCGACCCCCACTTACGATCTGCCCCATGTGTTGGCAGCCGCCCAGGCCGACATCACCGAGTTGGAGGCGCGAGTCTCGCGCGGTGATGTGTTCGCGCGAATCCTACTGCCGCTGCATCGAATGGCCCTGGCGATGGAGGAAGAGCCGCCGCCGGATGTGCAGGTCTGTACGGTATGCGGCAGCACCAACCTGACGGTGCTGAGCCACGTGAGTGGTGATGAAGGCGAGCGCTACGACGGTGGACACGCCTGGATGGACTGCCCGCGCTGCGAAGTGGGTAAGCTCATGCTTAAGACCGTCGGCACCTGGGATGAGATCGACGATGCCCCGTAGCCGGTTACCACGCGTTTAGCGCTTCGTGTAAAGACTCCCAATCGGAAAAATCCACCGCCAGAGGTCTGGCGCCGTCCGCCAGCAGGCTGTCATTACCTTCGCTGCCGTTGGTGACGGCATAGATGGGACGGCCCTGCTGGCTGGCGAAACGCGCCGTGTGCATACTGCCGCCCTGGAGGCCGGACTCGATCATGATGGTCGCCCGGCTCATGCCCGAAATCAGCCGGTTGCGCGCCACCAATCCTGCAGCGCCCGGCGCGGTCTCCGGATGCAACTCCGAGAGCAGCGCGCCCTGCTGGTAGATGCGGTCAGCCAGCCGTTGTTTGGCCGGCGGCAGCACTACCCGCAGGCCCGATCCCAGGATGGCAATGGTTAGCCCCTGTTGCAGCGCGCCTTCGTGGGCAGCCAGGTCCACGCCCCAGGCCAGCCCGCTGACGATGGTCCAACCGCGGCGCGCCAACTCCTCCGCGGCCTGCCGGGCCAGCTGGTGGGAGGCCGGGGACGACCGTCGGGTGCCAACGATGGCGACCGTGCGCGTGTCTCCTGCTGGAATCTGGCCCCGGCAAAACAGCACCGGCGGCGCTTCTCGCAGGTTGCGCAGTAGTGCCGGGTAGTCGGGACGGGCAGTCGTCAGCACGTCGATGCCCTCCTGCTGCCAGCTTTCGAGTTCGGCGGCTGTCTGGGAGACATCGGCGGCCCGGATGGCGGCAGCCGTGCGGGGGCCGACGCCCGGCGTGGCCGTCAGTTCTTCCATGGACGCCGCCAGTATCGTGTCGATATCGCCAAATCGATAAAGCAGCGCCTGTAGAGTCACGCCTCCCACGCCCGGGATCAGGCACACGGTAACCAGCCCGGCCAGCGCCTTCATGAGTGATCCACCGCCGCTGTCGTTTCATCTCGGATGAAGCCTGAGTCGGTCGTGATCGGAACGAAATGCGTCAAAAACGCCTCCTCTACGGGTTACTGTTCGTTGAGCCGACGGCTCACATCTTAGCACAGACCGTCCGCGCCAGATACGGCGGGTGTTACGTATGCTTCTTCCGGCGTGGCACCAGCGGCACCCCGGCCAACAGCAAACTGTTGCGCAGCTCGATCGCGCGGGGATCGATGGCGCTGCCGCGTTTCAGCAGCCGCCTGAGCTGGTAGGTCACCGCGAACAGCAGGGCCGTATCGACGTCTTCCTGGGCCAGCCTGCGCACCTGGTCGATCCAGGGGTAGGCGCGAGACGGTTCGGCCAGGTCCGCCAGGAAAAAGACTTTGTCGGCCAGGCTCATGTCGGGGTGACCGGTGGTATGGTATTCCACCGCCGTGGCGACCACCGGGTCGTGGATGCCGAGTTCCTCCCGGGCCAGCAGGCCGGCCACCACGCCATGCAGCAGAAACGGGAAGTTTTTTTCCACCGGGCGCACGGTGTACCCCAGGCGTTTGGCCAGGGCAAGCAGTTCGTCGTCGCCGCGCTCTTTGGCTGCGTCGTGTATCCAGCCCGCCAGCCGCAGCGAGGCTGTCTCCGGCACGTTAAAACGATGCGCCAGGCGGGTAGCCATTTCGACCACGCCTTCGGTATGGCGGAAGCGCGCCTCAGACAAGCGGGTCTTCGCCCAACTGCGGGCCTTTGCCTCTAGCGTGGGATCGTATGTGGTCATCGGTGACGGGTTGCCTTCCCTCGAATGCTTTTTGGCCGTGCACCCTGGCGGACAGCGCCGGGGTGTTGGCCTTCCGAAAAATGTCTGGTACCCTCTGTGGGGTGACCGTGGTTAGGTTTGCAGAGTCAATGGACATGATACAATGAAGGGGCGAACCAACCAACTGCGCCTGGCGGTTCTGCCGTGATTTCGGGAGGAAGATACGTGCTGGTGCTAAAAAAACGACTTCCACGTGTGTTGATGGTTGTGGTGCTGGCGGCGCTCGTCACGGGTACGCTGGCGCTGGCCCAGGGAGCGCCGGTGATCGTGCGGCTGGGGCTGCTGGCCGCTGCCGACAGCCCGGCCGGGCGGGGGACACAACTGGCCATCGCCGAGATCAACGGGTCGGGCGGGATGTTTGGGCCGGACGGCGCAATCTACGCCTTTGAACTGCTGTCCGTGCCGGTTTTTACTGCCGACGAAGTGCGGGCCGGCCTGGCGGCGCTGCAAGCCCGCGATGTCACCGCCATCCTGGGGCCGGATGGCAGCCAGCTTGTGCTGGGCACGTTCAACGATCTGCGCGGCCTGGGCCTGCCCATTCTCACGCCGGCGACCGGCGATACCATCACCATTGCCGATATCGACAATACCATCATTCGCACCCGTGCCCCGGAGCAGGTATACGCCCAGGCCATGGCCGAATATATCCGGTTGAATTACCCGCAGCCGGTGGTGGCCATCGTGCAGGCCGACCTGACCGGCACTTCTGCCGAGAGCGTGGTGGGCTTCACGGCGGCCCTGGGTAACCGGGGGATCTTTCCCCAGGCGACGATGCAGGTGCCAGATTCGTCGGCGCTGGCGGGCGTGGTGGTTTCGCTCAACAACCTGTCGCCGGACGTGATCGGGATCTGGGGCCAGCCGGATAGCGCCGTCGAACTGCTGGCGGCGCTGCGATCGGCCGGGTGGACGGGCGCCCTGTTTTACCACGATGCCGCCGATCTGGCCTTCCGGGTAGCTTTGCTATCCAGCCTGGCGAGTAACCAGGGCAGCGTCCTTGGCGTGACGAACTGGGTGCCCGGCGTACGTAGCGGCGCCAGCGATCTCTTCCTGCGTCATTATGTCACGACGTTTGGCAGCGTGCCCGATTCGATGAGCGCGGCCTACTATGACGCGGTTTATCTACTGGCCGCCGCGATCAACGAGGCCGGCGGATCGCCGGAGGCCATGCGGGCGGCGCTGTTGGCCCTGGAAGGGCACGTGGGCGTGCAGGGCGTTTTTGACCCGGCGCAGTATTTCGTGGGAGAGACGATCAACACGGCGGCCATCTTCGAATTGAACAGTTATGCCGTACCGCAGGTGCGGGGCCTTTTCGTCGACGGGGCGATCGTGCCCAACGAGGGTGAAGCCCCACCCGTTCTGGAACCAGCGTCAACACCCGGCACCCCGCCGCCGACCGCACCGCAGGTCACGCCCACGCCCACGCCGACTGCCACTCCGGAGGGCGTGTGGGGCACCGTGAATAGCTTCCGGCTTAACGTGCGCAGCGGGCCGGGCATGAATTATGAGGTGCTGGGGCAGTTTGCCGTCGATGACGTGCTCTACCCGGTCGGTGCCAACGCGGACCTGACCTGGCTCGTCGTGCCTTTCCGGGGGGCCAATGCCTGGGTGGCGGCTTACCTGGTTGATATTCACGGCAACCTGAACGACCTGCCGATCATCACGCCGCCGCCATCGCCAACGCCTGCGCCCACCGAAACGCCTACCGTGCTGCCGTTCGCCGACTTACGGCCGGTCACGGCTATCATCGATCCGCTCGTGCCGACATCCGGCCAGCCGTTTAATGTCCAGGTGACCATCCGCAATGACGGTAATGTGGCCTCGCTGGAAACAGCGGTGGCCGCCTCTTTCCAGCCGGGGGAGGTTTATGCCTCGGCCACCATCCCGCCGCTGGCCACCGGTCAGTCGATCGTGGTGATGCTCAGGCCGACTGTCAGCGGCAGCGGCACCTATACCGTCGAACTGGTGGTCGACCTCAATAACCTGGTCGATGAGGGTCCCAATGGCGAAACCAACAATCTGTACCCGATGACCTACACCGTGGACCATGCGATCATCACTTCGGGCACGTATTCCCTGGCCGCGCCCCTCCAGGAACACGACGTCATGGGTTCCGGAACGGTGATTCTGCGCTGGGATGGCGCGACGCTAACGGCGCTCAACGGGGCAGCCGTCGCCGTCCTGCCGGGCCTGAACTGGAGCACCCTGCAATACGGTCAGTTGAATGGCATCACAGGGATGTCGATCCCCAGGGCCAGCCTGCCGCCCGGCGCGATCGTCGGCCTGGTCACGGCGCCGGAGGGTTATCGCGGGGCGCTGTGGATCAACAGCTATGATGGCGACACCATCCGCTATTCTTACCGGGTCTATAATCCGTAGCGGCCGGCAGGCCGGGCAGGCGTTGCTCCCAGCGTGTGATCCAGACAGCAATAAGCCCGTATCCAGCTGGACACGGGCTTGTGGTTTCTGGTTAGACTGGTCCGCCATCGGGCCAGAGTAAGCGGTTTATTCCGGCTTGTTGACGGGCGGGCGCTGCTTTTTGTAGCGATAGACAATCCGGCCGCGTGTCGGGTCGTAGGGGGTTAGTTCCAGGCGCACACGGTCTCCCAGCAGGATACGGATATAGTACTTCCGCATTTTGCCGGAGAGATAGGCCAGCACCTTGTGCCCGTTGTCCAGCTCAACCATAAACTGGGTGCTGGGCAGGGCTTCAATGACCCGACCTTCTACTTCAATTTTCTCTTCGTTCTTCGCCATATGGATTCTTTCAGCGCCCGGCCTTTAGCCGCGCCCCGTCTTCACGACTGCTTTACGCTGGCGGCGGCGTGCCCGGCGGATTGCCTTTTTCTTTTGAATGCGGCGAAGTTCGCTTTTAGAAACGTGCCAACGCTTGCGGCGCACGGTGCTTAAGACACCACTCTTGGCCACATTTTTACGGAAGCGTTTGAGCAACTGTTCCTGCGATTCATTAGGACGTAGTGTAACCGAAGGCAAACCAGTGTACCTCCTTAAGACTTCATATACTTTAGGTGCTACTTCACAGTATTCTTAAGCAACTACTGTCGATTGTACCGTATCGTCCGCTTCCACGCCAGGGTCAGTTGTCGACTCCTGCATGGCGGTAGGGCTATCGACGGGCGTTTCGTCGTCCGTTTCGTCATCGAAGGCCATCTCATCGGCCTCAAAGGCGGCTTCTGCCTCGGCTTCGCGCCTGGCATGCCACTCGGCCATCTCTTCCTCGGTGACTTCCTTCAGGCTGAGACCCAGGCGCTGGCGGTGACTCTCGATGCTGATGACGCGCATCTGCAACGTCTGGCCTTCACGGACGATCAGGCTCGGATCGTCGGGCGGCGGATCGCTCATCTGGCTGGTGTGCAGCAGCGCTTCAATGCCCGGTTCCAGGCTGACAAACGCGCCAAACTGGGTCACCCGCGAGATCTCGCCTTCCACCAGCTGGCCGACGTGGTACATGTCATCGACCAATGCCCAGGGATTGGGCTGCAGGCGCTTGAGGCTCAGCCCGATACGCTTGCCATCATGGTCCAGGCGCAGCACGAACACTTCGACTTCGTCCCCAACGCTTAACAACTCGCGCGGGTGCCGTACGCGGTGCCAGGCCAACTCGGAAATGTGAATCAGGCCGTCGGCGCCACCCAGGTCGACGAAAGCACCGAAGTCACGCAGCCCGCTGACAATGCCGCGCCGCACTTCGCCTTCCTTGAGTTCGTCCAGCAGGGCTTCCTTGCGGACGGCGCGACGACCGGCCTGCGCTTCCCGCTGGCTGAGGACCAGGCGGCGGCGCTTGCGGTTCACCTCGATCACCTTGACGGCGATCTTGTTGCCGATGAGGCGCGCCATGTGCTCTTTGCGCTCGTTTTCGTCCAACCCGCGCGGCAGGTCCATCACGTGACTGGCCGGCACGAAACCACGCAGGTTACCGAAGGGAACGATCAGACCGCCGCGGTTGGATTCGGTGATGGTGCCTTCCCAGACATCGCCGCTTTCCATGTGTTCTTCCGCTTTGGTCCAGTCTTTGATCTGCCGGGCCTGCGAGACGGATACGACGAGGTTGCCCTCGAAGTCCTCTGTTTTGAGTACCATGACGGGAATTTCATCGCCAACGTTACAATGAAATACCTCGCCCAGCCGGTCCAGGTCGCCGCGTGGCACCACGGCATCGCGCTTAACCCCCACATCGACGATCAAGCCCTGATTGTCTATGGCCAGGACAGTGCCGGTGAGGAGGTCCCCACGTTCAGGTTGCTCCATGGTGAAAGAGGCTTCCAGGAGTGCTGCGAAATCAACGCCCGCATCTTGGGCATCCAACGTTTGTACGTCTTCCATATGCTTTGATATCCCCCGAGGGTAAGATTTTTGACCTGACATCTAAGACAAAACAAAACCCGGCGGGCCTCAAAAGAGCGCCGAGTGTGAGCGGCATACGGGCTGGTTATTGCCGGCTAAAGCCTGTGTGTTTCGATTGTTGGGCTGGGTAGCGGCGTACCGCCTTTAGCTGCGTACTCAATAGATATTGTCTTGCGCTTATTGTCAGATCGGGCAAGAGTATAACAGGTTGGAATTTAGTTTGTCAAATATTATGTTGGGATATGCTGCTCATTCACGCTGGTTTGCCGCCTGAGTATGAGGCGCGCCTGTGCCCGCGGCTGAATCGAACGTCCCGGTAATACGACCGGGACGTCTGGTGGGAGCAGGGGAGCAGTTTTACGCTTCGTCGTCCTCTTCCGGCTCGATGACGTCGGCAGGCGCTTCGTCATTCTCTTCCGGCTCGATGTCGTCGGCGGGCGCTTCGTCATCCTCTTCCGGCTCGATGTCGTCGGCAGGCGTTTCGTCGTCCTCTTCCGGCTCGATGACGTCGGCGGGCGCTTCGTCGTCCTCTTCCGGCTCGATGTCGTCGGTGGGCGCTTTGTCATCCTCTTCCGGCTCGATGTCGTCGGCAGCCGCTTCAACGACCGGTTCGTGGTCGGTTTCCACGTCTGTTACGTCATCTTCTGCGGTTGGCGATTCGTCGACTGCCATCATCATCTCGTCCGATTCCTCATCGTCGACGTCGTCAGCCTCAACGCCCCAGCGCTGGGTGAAGCCCACCCGGCGGCGTTCTGGTTCCAGGTGGCTGATGCACAGGCTGAGCTTGTCGCCTTTTTTGACGTACGAGTGGGGCTCCTTGAGGGTGCCATCGCCCATTTCCGAGAGATGGAGCAGGCCTTCCAGGCCATCATCCAGGGCAATGAATGCCCCGAAGTCTACTACGTTGGTCACCACACCCTCGACCTGCTGGCCTTCGTGATACGTTTCCATCACGGTGACCCACGGGTCGGGCAGCAGGCGCTTCCGGCTGAGCGCAATGCGGTTGGTTTCGCGATCCAGGCTGAGGACATACACCTGGATTTCCTGTCCGATCCTGAGCACATCGCGCGGGTGATCGACCCGGTGCCAGGCCAGTTCGCTGACGTGAATCAAGCCGTCCGCTCCGCCCAGGTTCACGAAAGCGCCAAAATCGCGCAGCCCGGTGACCGTACCGGTGATCACCTGGCCTTCGTCCAGCTCCGCCAACAGGCGTGCTTTTTCCTTGGCGCGCCATTCCTTTTGCGCCTCGCGCTCGGAGAAGATCAGGCGGCGGCGGTTCGGCTCAACCTCGATGACCTTGACGTGCAGCTTCTCGCCAACAATATCCTGTAAGGATTCCCGGCGGTCGTTGCCGGTCAGTCCCGGGCTGACGGAAACCATGTGCGAGGTCGGGATGAAGCCTTCCAGCCGGCGCCAGCGGACCAGCACGCCGCCCCGGTTATGCCCGGCAACACTGACTTCGGCGACGTCCTGAGAATCGAGTAATTCCTGGGCATGATCCCAGTCGTGTTTTTGCAGCCCCATGTTGATCGAGACGATGACGTTGCCATCCGCATCATAGGGATTCAAGATGTAAACGGGGACCTGTTCGCCGGGCGTAAGCTCAGCCCGGAATTCGGGGTCCAGCCGGTCGATGTCCTGGGCTGGCACGATACCATCCTGCTTGACGCCTAAATCCACGATTATCTCGTTGTGATGGATCTGCTGAATGATTCCAGTACGAATCTGTCCCCGTTCCAACGGCGTAAACGTTAACGAAGCCTCCAACAACTGTTCAAATTCGTTGTCCGGCTGCTGCTCATTTGATACTTGGTTATCCATAGCGAACGATTTAACCTGCCTGTGTAGTGGGATTTAAGCGCTCAGAATGTGTTGTTGGCACTGCTTGCGCCTCTATCTGAGCAATGAGGCGATTTAACCAGTTTAGTTCTGCCCGGCACAGTTCAATGGTGTAGTCCTGTACCCACCGCTGCGTCGTCGACAGGCTGCCGTTCAGATCATGATGCATCTGCTGCAATTCCGCCAACTGGACCTCGGTGGCGGTACGCCTGTGGTAAAACAGGTTTATTAGCTCTTCCGATGGTACCTCGCCGGCCAGGAAGAGCTTGAGTAAAAACTCGCGTCGTACCTGATCGGCCCCTGCCGGTTGTTGCAGCCACGCGTCGAGCTCTTGCTGGCCGCGCGCCGTGATCCGGTACACCTTACGCACTGGACGGTGGGACTGTCGTTTTTCCTCCATTTGCACCGCGCCTTCCTCCAGGAGACGGTGCAGCGTAGGGTAGAGCGTGCCATAGCTGGCATTGGTAACCGATTTCAGAGCTGTGCCGACCCGTTTTTTGATCTCGTATCCGGTCATCGGCGCTTCTGACAGTAAACCCAGGACAAGATATCGATGAGACATGGCACTTACCCGGTTATCGATTACGGTTTTTTGCAGTATATCCTGTCGAGATATATTAAGCAAGACAATATCTGTATTAAATGTGTACGAAAAATCTAACTTAGCATGGCCAATCGGTACTATTAGCGGTAGGACAGACCAGCCTTGTTTTTGGTGCTGTCAGGAGCAGGCGAGTGGGTGGGCTAATTGTCCTCGGGAACGCCCATCTTGATGCCGTGCAGGCCGCGGTCAAGCTCCCAGGGATACACGATATACGCATCCGTGACCGC
>DAOUEM010000123.1:0-1996 GCA_034430555.1 Anaerolineae bacterium
CCCCGCCCGGGCGGAGACGTCGGACGACCCCCTGTTCATTGCCGAGGTGGTGCACCGGGCCTTCATCGCCGTGGACGAGGCCGGCACGGAAGCCGGCGCGGCTAGCGGCGCATTGATAGCCTTTGGCGTGTTTATCGAAGGACCCGTCGAACTGACCATCGACCGCCCCTTTATCTACGCCATCTACGACCGGGAGACAGGCACGATCCTGTTCCTGGGCCGCGTGCTGGACCCCTCCGCCTGAGCAATCGGGCGGCCACGGGAATCACACAGGGACGGCGTTGGCGGTGTGCCCGCGCCGTCCCTGCCAGTTTGATGCGGTTGTGCGACCCCGGTCGTTTACGCCTTATCCCGCCAGGCCTTAAACATCCAGATATGCCCCGCTAACTGGTCGCTGATGCCGTCCAGCAGGTTGACCGTGGTCCGGTCGTCGGCCGCTTCCGCCTCGGCGATGACGTCAACCAGCGCGGCCTGCAGCGCCTCCAGGTCAGCAATGGTGCGCCCGACCATAACCCCGGCCTCCGGCACCTCCGCGTCCTCCTGGAGCGTGCTCGCCTCCAACATGTGCCTCAGCGTGTGCAGCGGCACCACGTCCAGCGCCACGATGCGCTCCGCGATTTCGTCGATGATGTCCGCGAATTCGGTGTAGACTTCCTCGAACTTCTCGTGCAGCGCGAAAAACAGCGGGCCGCGCACGTTCCAGTGGTAGTGCCGCAGCTTCTGGTAAAGCACGGTCGAATCGGCCAGCAGCGTGTTGAGCTTGGTGGTTGATGTCGCCATTGAATGAACTCTCCTTTACGTGGTTCAATAGATACAGGCGCCGAGGTCGCGTCTACTGCACCCCCGGCGGCTCGACTGGTGGGAGCAGGGTGGTTCTGGGGCAGCATGGGTACGGGTGTCGCCAGGCCCCAGGGATTCATCGTGATTATCTCTATTATATATTTTTAGATGCGGAATAGGCAGGGGAAGTCACACCCGGCCCTGTTTCAATGGGGATTTTATACTTGTCCGCGCCCCGCTCCTGCGTATGATCGAGGCAGCGCCCGCCTAGCTCCCCAGAGGAACCCCATGAGCGAGTTTGTACGCATCTACCCCAACGTGGCCCTGCCCGACGACGCCCAACTGGACGACTTCGTGGTCCTGGGACGCGCCCCGCGCGGCCACCAGCCCGGCGACCTGCCGCTGACCCTCGGCCCCGGCGCGGTGATCCGCTCCCACAGCGTGATCTACGCCGGTTGCACCATTGGCGCCCGCTTCCAGACCGGGCACGGCGTCACCATCCGCGAAGCCAATACCATCGGCGACGACGTCAGCATCGGCACCGGCTGCGTGGTGGAGCACCATATCACCATCGGCCACGGCGTGCGCCTGCACAGCCGCGTCTTCCTGCCGGAGTACAGCGTGCTGGAGGACGGCTGCTGGCTCGGCCCCAACGTGGTGATCACCAACGCCCGTTATCCGCTGAGCCGCGGCGTCAAGGAGCGGCTGCGCGGCGCGCACATCGCCGCCGGGGCCATGATCGGGGCCAACGCCACCCTGCTGCCCGGCGTGCGGATCGGGGTAGGGGCACTGGTGGGGGCGGGCGCGGTCGTGACCCGCGACGTGCCGCCCGGCGCGGTCGTGGCCGGCAACCCGGCCCGTATCATCAACACTGTGGCCGCCATCGACGTCTACCGCGACCGGGTATGACTTTCAGGCTTGTGTTATAAGACCTTTTCTGAAAAAGGTAATTGAGCTATGCTAAGAAAGGCTACCTAACCAAAAGGCAGAATTAGCGATGGCAGATTACCGTCTTTCTGAATTACAGCAGAAGATGCTGAAGGCAATTGCTCCCGGTTTGCGGGATGGCAGTGTAGAGGCTCATCTACTTGTGGGATTTCAACCACCAACTCTAGGTGGGGCTATCAATCAACCCTTAATTGCAGTGATTAGGGGGATGGACGAAAGCCTTTGGGCGGATTTCTGGGATGAAATCACAAGGTCTGATTTTCTTGAT
>DAOUEM010000124.1:0-8800 GCA_034430555.1 Anaerolineae bacterium
TCGACGGCGACTTCCTCCTCCACCGCCAGCGGATCGATCTGCCCCCAGCGGCGGACCACGCTCACCCCGGCCATAGCCCGCAGCGTGTTCAAAAAATGGTCGCGCTGGGCGAGGAAATCCGGGTGCCCGTGATTGGGCGGCGTCTCCAGCACGGCCAGCGCGCCCGCTTGCAGCGCCAGGAAGGCCAGGTCGGCCTCGTCCCGGTGGGCTTTGGTCAGGCGGCCGCTGACGATCACGATCGGCACCGGGTTGGCCTGCATCAGGTGCTGGGTGGCCGCCAGACCATCCAGGCGCGGCATCTGGATATCCATGCTGATGATATCCGGCTGCAAGCGCGCCGCCTGCTGGATGGCTTCCGCGCCGTCGCGGGCCTCGCCGATCACGGTCATATCGGGCGCTTCGGCAATCAGGCTGGCCAAAAAGCGGCGGACGGTCAGGCTATCATCGACGATCAAGACGCGCAGCGACTTTCTCATAAGGCCCCTACACCATCTGCTCAACGACTTGCAGCAGCTCGTCCTGGTCGAAGCGGGTCTTGACCAGGTAGGCGTCCGCGCCGGCGCGCAGCCCCTGCTCGCGGTCGCTCGGCGAATCGAGGGAGGTCACCAGGACGAATGGGATGTCACGCCAGCGGGCATCACTCTTGACCCGCTTGGCCAGCTCAAAACCGTCCATGTTCGGCATTTCCACGTCACAGACGATCACGTCCGGCGGCTGCTCGATCAAAGCCCGCAGCGCTTCCGTGCCATCGGTGGCAGTGCGAACCCGGTAGCCCGCTGCTTCCAGGATGTTCCGTTCCAGCGTGCGGGTCGTCAGCGAATCGTCCACCACCAGGACCCAGCGCGGGCGTTCCGCCTCGTGCTCGTCAACCTCATCGAGCGGCGCATCGGCGATGATCATCTTGCTGCGGCGGGCGCTGCGGATCAGATCGGTGGTATTGAGCACCACGATAACATCACCGGTGCCCAGGATAGCCGCCCCGGATACGTTGCGCACCCGGCTCAGCTCGTCGCCCAGCTTCTTGAGCACCAGCTCCTGCTCACTGACCAGTTCGTCGATGACGAAAGCCACGCTGCGCTCGGTGGAATGCAGCACCAGGATCGGCGAATGGGCCGTCAGCGCGGAGGGCGTGCCAGGCCGTTCCAGCACTTCGGCCAGGTGAACGAGCGGCATGGGTCGCCCGTCGACCTCGATCATCGGTCGGTCCTCCACGTAGAAAACCGCCTGCGGGTCCACGTCGATGATGCGCATCACGGTCGTTAATGGGATAGCATATCGCTCTTCGCCAATACGGGCCAGCAGGCAGCGAATGCGCGTCAGGGAGACGGGCACGATCAGGTGAAAAGTCGTGCCGAGACCGGGCGAGTTTTCCAGCCACAGCCGCCCGCGCAGGGCCTCGATCCGCTGGCGGACCACGTCCAGCCCCACGCCGCGCCCGGAGACCGCGGTCACCTTCTCGGCAGTGGAAAAGCCCGGCTGGAAGATCAGCGCGGCGATCTCGTCACTGGTCAGGGTATCCACTTCGGCCTCGCCCAGCAGCCCGTTCTGGATCGCTTTGCGGCGCACGGCATTGACATTGATGCCGCTCCCGTCGTCGTCTACCTGCACGTGAATATCGTTGCCACGCGAGACCACGTGCAGGGTGATGGTGCCGGTGCGGGATTTGTCGGCGGCCTCGCGATCGCCCGGCGTTTCGATGCCATGATCGACGGCGTTGCGCAGGAGATGCATGAGTGGGTCTTTGAGCAGCTCCAACACGTGTTTATCCAGCTCGACCTCAGCCCCTTCGATCACCAGGGCAACCTCCTTGCCGCCTGCACGGGCCAGGTCACGCACCATACGCTGGAAAACACCCAGGATCGTCTCAAAGGGCAGCATCCGCACGCTGGCGATGTCGGCCTGTAATTCGTCCGTCAGGGTCGTGAGGTGCAGGTTGTCGTTAACCAGGTCATGGTTGAAGGCGATGAGGGAGCGGCCCATCAGGGACATGTAATGCTGGGTCATATCCAGGAAGTCGAGCAGGCTCATCAGGTCGGCCCCGCCCTCGGAGGCACCCGGTATTTCGCGGGCGTCGCGCAGGCGGCGCGTCGTGCGGATGTAGGCCGATCGCGCCCGCCGCCAGATGCGCTGCCAGCGGCGGTGCTCCTGCAAAATGGCCATCACCTCCTGGCGGCGCTGTTCGCTGTGCATGCGGGCTACCAGCAACTCGCCGGCCTGCCCCATCAACTGGTCCAGCTTGCTGAGGCTGACGCGCACCGTATCCTCGGCGGCGCGGACGGCGGTAGTCGTCGTGGTGGTGGGCTGGCCGGGTGGGGGCGGCATCTGGGCCGGTGGGGGAGGCGGCTCGTCTTCAGCCGGCAACTGGACCGGCTCGACCACGACCAACTGGCGGTTGTTGCCGCCAGCGCCCTCCGCCCGCAGGTCACCGTCATCGGCGGGCGCAGCGGCCTGCCGGGGCCGGTTGAGCGGCTCGACCTTGGTGATGGCCGTCAACTGGTCCAGCACCAAACCAATCGTGTCCGCATCGGCCTCGTTGCCGTCGGCGTACATCTGGATCACGTCCAGGCTGTCGTATAACGCGTCGCAAGCGGTGGGGGAGAGCGCCATCGTGCCGGCCAGCGTCAGGTCGAAGACCTCTTCCATCTGGTGAGACAGCGTCTCGATAACAGACTGGCCGACGGCGCGCGCCGCCCCTTTCAGGCTGTGGGCCACGCGCGAGACTTCACGCAACTGATCGGTCACATCGTCGTCCGGTGAGGCGACTTCCAACTGGAGCAGAATCTGGTTCAGCGCCGCCAGGTATTCGGCAGCCTCGACCCAGAAAATATTCAGGAGGTCATCAGGTGGTTTGGACACGGCAACTCACAACCCAGGATCATAGTTTATAGCGCTGCAGAGTGGCTCCCAGGTGTTCGGCAATGCCCTGCAGACTCTGGACATTACGCTCGACCTGCATGGTGCTGCTGGCGGCCTCCGCCGTGGCATCTTTGATGGTGCGCATGGCGCTGGTCAGCTGGTCCATGCCGACCGCCTGCTGGCGCGTACTGGCGGCGATCTGCACGGCGGCCACCGCGTTCTCTTCGATCGTGCTAGCCAGTTCTTCGATCGTCTTGCCGGCGCGGTCGACCAGACTCACGCCCCGGTCCACGCCCTTGGTGCCTTCCTCGGTGACCATGACGGCGGCGTTGGTGGCCCGCTGGATCTCGCTCAGAATATCGCGCACCTGGGCGGTCGCTTCGCGGCTTTGTTCGGCCAGGCTGCGCACCTCCATCGCCACCACGGCGAAGCCCTTGCCTTCCTCCCCGGCACGGGCCGCTTCCACGCTGGCATTGAGGGCCAGCATCTTGGACTGGTCGGCGATGCTGTTGACGGTGGCGATGATCTCGCCGATCTGCTGGGTATGCTCGGATAGGATCAGAATGTTGTCGGCGATATCTTCTACCTTGCGGCGGATGAGGTGCATGCCCTCGATGGCATCGGTGACGGCCTGCTCACCCGTGCGCGAGACGTCAATCGAGGTCTGCGCGTTTTCGGCCACGTTCTGGGCACGCTCGGCGGTTTCGGTGACGGTGGCCCGCACCTCGTTAACGGTGGCCGTGGTCTGCGACACGACGGCATCCTGCTGGGTGGCGGCGTCGATCTGGCGGTTGGTCGCCTCCAGGATTTGATCGGCCGATTCCGACAAGCCCTGGGTCGCGTTGCGCACCTCGCGCGTCATGCGGTGGAAGCCATCGGTCATCACGTTGAGGGCTTCGCTGACTCGCACGTGCGCCGGATTGGCACTATCAGAAGGCGCAATACGAGTCGTGAGGTTACCGGAGTCCATCTCGTAGACGAAGTTCAAAATCTCTTCCAGCCGCTCGCGGTCGGCATTCTGGCTGCGCGTGCGCAGCATGGAGGCCACCAGATAGGCGCCGATAAACGTCGCCAACAGCACGACCACACTCAGCAGGGCGATTTCGTTGGTGACGGCTTCGATACGGGGCACGGCGGCTGCCAGATCGCTCGAACGTAACCACTCCGCCTGGAGGGCATTAAGGGCGATCAATATCCAGCCGCCTACCACCGCCACCGGCACCAGGCACAGCAGCGGCATCAGCAAAGCCCGCGGCTCACGGAGCACGCGGCGCAAGGCCAGGCGCGAGATGGATGTTCTCAAAAATGAAGTTCTGGTCGCTTGGGTCACAGCAGCACCTATTGCAGTTCTTCATGTACTTTAAGACGCCGGTCCAACAACAGGCTTTCCACATCAATGATCACGGTACCACCGGGGCTAACCCCCTGCACGTGGTCTAATCCGACGCCGGCCGAGAGCGGCGGCGTAATCTCATGAAGGGGAATACTGGCCAGTTCCAGCACGTCATCCACGAGCAGGGCAAATTCCAGCGCACCCGCCCGCACCACGATCAGCCTGGGCAACTCCGGCACATCTTCCGCTGCCGGCAGGCCCCAAAAACGGCGGAGGTCCAGCACCGAGAGAATGCGGCCGGTCACGTTAATAACTCCCCGATAATAGTCCGGCACACAGGGCAGCGGCGTGATCCGCTGGGTGGTCAGCCCCTGCATCACGTAAGGCACCGGGATGGCGTACCGCTCCTGCCCCTGGACGAACACCAGCGCTTTCAGGGCATCATCATCGGACTGGCTATCCTGCTCGATGGGGCGGGCGTAGTTCTCGGCGCGCTGGGCCAGGGTGCGCACCACGTCGGCATCCTCGACGCTGCTGTCCCAGTTCAGGCTCTCCCAGATCGCGTCCCAATCTATGCTTGACGAGAATCTCAGGTAACTCATTGCTTACCTCAATGGTTTCTCTATTGAGTATACCCGGATTGCCGATTTGGGGATACTGACCATTGTCCTGCGGGACGGTATAAATGCTAAAAAAGGTGTGAATTCCCGGCCAGCGCCGGGCCCGAGGCGCGGTTAGGGCCGTCCCGGTCAGGGCACAGTCCGGACCTGTCACGGGTTGACCTGGGACCCGCTGCCGACCGCGGCCGCTAACACAACCTCCGGCAGCGGGGCGAAGGTCTGCAAGACCAGCAGCGCCTCCGACCACTCGTCGGCGGCATCACCGGCCAGCAGGTTCACGTCCGCCGCGTCGAGGCGCAGGTTGGCGGTCAGCAGGCGATCATCCGCCCCCGCGATCAGCACGGCCAGCCCGCTGCGGCCTGCGCCATCGGCATCGGCAAACGTGTAGGCCACGCGGTAACCCGCGCCGTTAGCCCGCTCGACCGGCGTAACATCCATCACCTGCGCGCCGGGCTGGACCGCGCTCACCCAGTCCGCCGCCGCGTCCGAATCGGCCAGGGCGAGACCGGGCCGGGTTTCCAGCGTGAGGGTGATTCGGTCACCGTCAGTGAGAGTCGCCGTTCGGCCCGGCCCCCCGTCGACGATGGTCCAGCCGACCGGGTACTTGAAGCTGAAACCGCCGTCCTGGTCGACATAGCCGCTCCAGGTCAGCGGCGCCGCCAGCGAATCCGGCAGCAGGCCATAGAATGGTATAATGGATTCGGCGAGACCCTCCAGCAGGGCGGGATTGTTGCCGGGCACGACCAGCCGCAGGATCATCGCCCAGGTGTTGTCCGCGGGCGCGGGCCAGGAAACCTGGCGAGCCAGGTAGACGTTGCCGCTCAAGCCCAACTCAAAGTCGATAATCAGCCGGTCTTCCCGGGCCTGGCGGCCGGTTTCCCGCCAGTTATCGTAGGAAGACCAGGAAGACGCCAGCGCCGCGGCATCGTTGAGAGCGTCCAGGCTGGCAATATCCTGGCCGAAATCGTAGCGCTGCATATAGGCATGGACCACGCTGAACAGGACGCCGTTCACCAGGCTGACGCTGACGATGTTGTCGTCAGTGTAGGGAGTCGGCAGCCAGCCCTGCGGCTGCCACAGGTAAAAAACGGCCGCCGGGTGCACGTATACGCCCGCCGAATCCACTACCGGGGTGCCGGGCGCCGGCGTGGGAAAGACGACGGCCGTCGGCGCGGTGGTGGGGGCGCTGGGGTCAAAGGTGGGCACAATAGGCACCTGCCCTGTACCCAGATTGGGGGCCACCGTGGTCAACAGCATACTGCCGATGATCATGGCCAGGATAATAACCGCCGCAACCTTACCAAACATTCCTTTTTGCATCGGAGTAACTCCATCCCTTCAACCGCATTGATCCCAACAAACCATGATACCGTATGAAAGGTAAAGCGACGATGACAGACGAAGTCACCCCATCCGCCCCGGATGAAAGGCCGGCCGCCAGGGAACCGATCCCGCCGGACGAGGCGCGCCGTCTGCTGGACGAAGCCCTGGCCCCTTACCTGGATGACGGCTGGGTGATCCGCGTGCAGCACGACTACATGGCCCAGCTAACCCAGGGGCGGCGCAATCTGGAGTTCCACGTCGACCTGCTGGGCGCGATCAGCATCACCGAAAAAGCGCTCACCCCTGCCCAGGACAGCGGCCGCCTGATGGCCTGGGTGCTGCTGCTGGTCTCTTTCCTGCTGGTACTGGCGATTGCTTCGGCCCTGGGCTGGCTAAACTAAACCGCCACGACTGGCCATCATGCCGCGGATTGTGTTTCATGGTATATTGCCCATAATTGTGTACAAGACCATTATCAATTCTTCATGTTGGTGATTGTAGGTGAGGTATGACCAACCACTCGCCGCCGCGGGATGAAGGCTCCCAGCCCCGGAACCAACTGCTTGAAGCAGCGATCCAGCGCCGGGTCAGCCAGCTGGCGGCCATCAACACCGTCGCGGCGGCAGTCAGCCGTTCGCTGGACCTGGACGAAACCCTGCAAACCGCGCTGGAAGCCGCCCTGAGTGTTATCGGCGTGGATGCGGCGGCCATCAGCCTGCTCGACCGCGAGGCCAACGCCTTCGTACCGCGCGCGCAACGCGGCCTGGACCTGGACCCCACTGCTGCCCCGGACCGTTTCCCCCTGGACGATGGGCTGCTCAGCCGGGTGATCGGTGAAGACCGGGTGCTCACCGGCTACCAACCGGCGGACGACCTGGCCGCCTTCGGCCACGGATCGATCAGCGCCCAGGCGATGGCGCCCATGCATGCCGGCGGACGCATCAACGGGGTGTTGGGCGTCTTCGGTCACGGCGATTACCGGTTCTCGGACGAGGAACTGGACGTGCTCCAAGCCATGGCGGACCAGGTCGGCATCGCCCTGGAGAATGCCCGCCTGTACGCCCTGGTCCGCCAGCAGCAGAAGCAACTCACGGCCATCATCGAATCGGCAGCCGACGCCATCATCGCCACCGATGATAGGGGGCGAATCAGCGTCATTAACGCGGCGGCCAAACACCTGTTTAACATAAACGCGGAGCAGATCATCGGCGCGCCGCTGGCCGAGGCCCCTTTGCAGCCGGTACTGCTCGAAGAGCTAAGGCGCACCATGCGCCATATGGGCAGCGACGAATCGGCCATCACCTTTGAAGTGACGCTGCCCAGCGAGCAAACCTTGATGGCCATGCTCTCGCGGCTGCGCTCCTTCAGCCTCCTGGTCGCCGGCAGGAGCAACGAAGGCTGGGTCGTCGTGCTGCACGATACGAGCCATCTCAAAGCGGCGGAGGCTGCCCGCATGGAGTTCGTGGAGGCCGCCGCCCACGATCTGCGCAACCCACTGGGCGTGACGCTCAGCTCGCTGATCATGCTGCAAGATTTCATCGCGCAGGATGACCCCATGTCCACCGAAATCTTCCAGATCGCGCTGGATGCCGTGAACCAGATGCAGGAACTGCTGGATGACATGGTTCACATGGAACATATCGCCACCGGTGGGGGTTTCGAAACCGAGCGCATGGCACCGTACCCACTCCTGCTGGAAGCGCTGGCCGAAATGGAACCGTACATCATCAGCCGCGACCAGACGTACGAAGTGGACGCCTCCGAACACCTGCCGCCTATCGACGTGTCGCCGGTGTGGTTTCGGCGGGCCCTTACCAACTACCTGAGTAACGCCAGCAAGTATACACAGGAAGGCGGGCACATCATCCTGCACGCCCGGGTACAGGACGACGAGTTCGTGGTGGAGGTGCAGGATAACGGGCCGGGCATCCCGCCGGAAGCCCAGGGCCGGCTCTTCGAGCGGTTTTACCGGGTGCCGGCCAGCAAAGAAAAAGCCCGGGGGACGGGGCTGGGATTGGCCATCGTGCGCTCAGTGGCCGAGGCCCACGAGGGGCGGGTTTACGCCCGTAGTTTGCCGGAGCAGGGCAGCGTCTTTGGGATTGTGCTGCCACTGGCCGCAGCCGGCGAGCCGGAGAATCATTGAGCGATCACCGCTCAGGGAGACACCAGCAGCGGTTGGATTTCGTTGCGCAGCCGCTGCGCCGTCACCGGTTTGATGAGGCAGCCGTCCACGTTGTCCGGCATCTCCCGCCGGGAAAAGTAGCTGTTGGCGTGGGCGGTCAGTAAAACGATGGGGGTGTGGCATCCGTCCTGTTCGCGGGCGCGGATAGCCGTCACAACTTCGTAGCCGGACATACCCGGCATCGCCAGGTCGAGCAGGATCAGGGCCGGGGCATGGGACTCGTACTTCGCCAGCGCTTCCGGGCCGCTGTGAGCAGGGACCGGGGAAAAACCTTCACGTGTGAGCATCATGGATACCAGCCTGACGATATCGGGATCGTCGTCAACAACGAGAATGGTTTTTCCGGGCATGCACAGTGGCTCCTACCTGTGAATTTGACGGTACCTAAATTTACAAGTATGGTAACATAGACATCTGAAGGATGCATAAAACCTGTGTTTGAAATGGGTTAGCAGGGGATGCCGGGTGGGCCAACTCAGCCCGACC
>DAOUEM010000125.1:0-4269 GCA_034430555.1 Anaerolineae bacterium
TCCAGGCCATGATGCACAAGCCCGACCTGATGATCTTCGACGAGCCGACCGGCGGTCTCGACCCGCTGGTGCAGATCACCTTCCACCAGTTGATGCGCGAGGTCAGCGAGGAAGGCCGCACGGTGTTCCTCTCTTCGCACAACCTGCCGGAAGTCGAGGCCATCTGCGACCGCGTCGGCATCTTGCGCGAGGGTATTCTGCGCGCCGTGGAGCGCATCACCGATCTCAAGCAGGTCACCTTCCGCTGGATGACGCTGGAGATGAAAGACCAGGTCGATCCGGCCGAGTTCGAGGCGCTGGATGGCGTCTTCGACGTGACCGCCATGAACGGCAAGCTGCGCTTCCGCGTGACCGGCGAGCTGGACCCGGTGATCAAAACCGCCGCCAAACACCATGTCGTCGACCTGGCCTATGAGGAGCCGAGCCTGGAAGAAATCTTCCTGGAGTATTACGGCGACAAGGGAGCCGCTGGCCATGAATAACACCGGGTTGATCTTCCGTCGTGCGCTGCGAGATTCGCGCGGCGCGATCATCGGCTGGGGCATCGGGATGGCGGTTTTCTCGTTTTACGTCTCGATCATCTTCCCCTTCATCCAGGGCTTCGAAGAATTCAACCAGCTCATGGAAAACCCGATCATGCAGGCCTTCCTGGGGAGTGCCGCTAGTTTTGTCACGCCGGCCGGTTTTCTGGGTGTTTACTTCTTCACCTTTGCGCCGCTGGTGCTGGCCGTGTACGGGGTGATGTATGGCATCGGAATCGTGCTCGCCGAGGAAGACCAGGGCACGCTGGATGTGCTGCTCAGCCTGCCGGTGCCGCGCTGGAAGCTCATCCTGGAGCGCTATGTGGCCTTCATCGTGGGGGTGCTGCTGATCCTGGCGATCACCCTGGTCGGCTTTTTTATTGGTGTGATTCTTACACCGGACCTGGCCATCGATCTCGGCGCTATGCTGTTGGGCATCCTGAACATATTCCCCGTGCTGCTGTTTATCACGACGCTGACTCTGCTGCTGTCCACCATCCTGCGATCGCGGGGCACGGTGGGCGGGATCGCGGCGGCGGTGCTGGTGGTCTCCTACTTCCTGAATTCACTGGCCGAAATGATGGAAGCGCCGCTCAGTAATATGCGCTACGGCTCCATCTTTTACTACTACGGTGGGGCATCCGTGCTGGTCAACGGCATCGAGTGGGGCGGCTTTTTGCTGCTCACCATCCTGACCGTTTTTATGTTCGGGTTGGCGCTGTTCGCCTTTGAGCGGCGCGACCTGGGGACGTAACCTTATGACACAGCCCCGGCAAATGGATCGGGCAGGCGCCGTCAGTCCTGCCCAGGTAAAACTAGTCGATCGCGGCGCGCGCCCCGGCGTGGTGCTGTGGCAGGCGCTGCGAGATAGCCGGCGGGCCATCCTGGCGATCGGGCTGGGTGGGGCGCTGATGGCCTTCTGGGTCACGGCGATGTTCCCCATGTTCCAGGACCTGGAGTTTTTTAACCAGCTGCTGGAAAGCCCGGTGTTCAGCGCATTGGTCGGCGATGTGGGCGACTACACCTCACCGGAGGGGTTCATCGGCAGCGAGTTCTTCGGCTTCATGCCGCTGTTTCTGGCCTTCTACACCGTCTACCTGGGTCTGAGCGTCTTCACCACCGACGAAAACACCGGGCGGCTGGACGTGCTGCTCAGCACGCCGCTGCCGCGCTGGCGTCTGCTGGTGGAGAAAATGCTGGCCGTGATCATCAATTACATGCTCGTGCTGGCGATGATGTTCGCCGGCTTCGTCCTGGTGCTGGTCTTCGTGACGGATATCGACATCGCGCTGCTGCGTTTGGGCGAGGGTGTGCTTAACATGCTGCCCATCATGCTGGTGACGACGGCGCTGCCGCTGCTGCTGGCGACCGTCCTGCGCGGCACGGGCCGAGTGGCCGGCGTGGCGGGCGCGATCATCATCGGTTCATGGTTGATCACGTCGCTGGCGGACCTGGCCCCTGACGCCCTGGGCACTGTCAAGGCGCTGTCGATGTTCACGTACTACAATAGTTATCGCGTGCTGGTCAATGGTCTGGGGGCAGGCGACTTCGTCCTGCTGCTGGCGGCCAGCGGGGTGATGTTTGTCCTGTCGCTGGTGCTGTTCGAGCGGCGCGACCTGGCGGTCTGACCACCGCCGTATCCGGCCTGGCAGAGTGGATACGGGCCCGGATTCTGGTAAAATAGGGTCAGGTAACGTGTCTTTTCGGTGCTGACGGTGGCTGTTTCCGATGGCCGTCGCCAGCATTCTTTTGTCGGAGGTTGGTTAGCGCCTGCGAGTCGTCATTCGTTTTCGCCCGGCATAACACTTGGGCGGCTGCACGCTGATCTCTAGTGGGAGGTGGTGGGGAAATGTTAAGTGAAGCATCCGGCGTGATATTTCGCCGCGCGCTGCGCGATTCGCGCAAGGGCATCATCGGCTGGGGGCTGGTGCTGGCCGGCCTCGCGATCTGGCTGCAAGCCTTCTTCCCGGCGATTGAAGGCGTATTGGAATCCTTTAGCGGGCTGTTGGAGATCCCGCTGGTCAAGGGCCTGGTGGGTAATATCGACGATTTTTCCACGCTGCCGGGTTTTTTGGGCGTCAAGCTGCTGGCCTTGCTGCCGCTGATCACCGGCGTGTACGTGGTGCTGTACGCCCTGGGCATCGTATCCGGCGAGGAAAACAGGGGCACGCTGGACATCCTGCTGAGCACGCCCGCACCGCGCTGGATGGTCATCGTGGAGAAGTTCGCTGCCCTGACCTTGGCGCTGCTGGTCATCAGCGCGCTGTTTTTGGTCGGCCTGGCGGTGGGGTCTTTGCTGCTGGGCGAGATGGGGCTGTCCCTGGAACAGATCATCGCGGCTGCGGTGAATTTAGTGCCGATCTCCTTGTTCATGGCCGCGCTAACCCTGCTGCTGACGACCTTTAAACCGGTCCGCCGGTTCGCGGGCGCGCTGGCCGCCGGGATCATCGTGGGGTCGTACTTCATGATGACGCTGGCCGACCTGGCCGGGGAAAACTTCGCCATTTTCCGGCAGTTGTCCTTTTACAACTACTACAAGGGCGACAGCGTGATGAATACCGGCCTGGTCTGGGGCGATATGGCCTTGCTGGTGGCCGGGGCCGCCGTCATGCTGGCCCTGTCGATTTTCTTCTTCCAGAACCGCGACCTGGGCACTTAGCCGAGTTTGATTGGACGATCATGGAGCGGGTGTGACCGGTTTAGGCCGGCCCCGCTCCTTTTTGTTACGGGCAAGGGGGGACTGTGATAGGCGTGATCTTCCGGCAGGCGCTGCGCGAGGCGCGCCGGGCCTCCGTCGGTTGTGGGCTGGGCATGGCCGGGCTAGCCGGCTTGGTGATCCTCTTTTTCGCGCTCAGCGATGACCCGGTTGCGCTGCTGCGCCACGTGCTCAGCAGCCCGCTGATCGTCGACATGTTTGGCGATATGACGGTCAACCTCGCGGTGTTTGCCTCGCCGGAGGGCTTCCTCGGCATGGCCTTTTCCACCTACGGACCGCTGCTGGTGGGGGTATATGCCGTGCTGGGCGGCCTGGTAAATTGGGCCACTGTGCCTGGCGCTCAAAGGCACACTGCTAATATTGACTTCGCAGCCGACGGACCAGCGCCCGTAGCACGGCTTTGACCAGTCGCCGTCCTATAACAACATTGGCAGTCAACACAGCTACCGTAGGCTTTGGGAGATTTGGGTGCGTGTTAACGCTGCTTGTGCCATGAAAGGCACCGCTGAATCGGGATAAGGCGCCACACTGCTTACATTGATCTCGCAAAGCACATACGTGTCTTCACCTGCTGCCTCTTTTGGTCCCAGCAGGAAATCTACATCCCAGATAACCGGCAGGGCTTCGGTTTTAATGTCTAGTACCTGCTGCAATGCCGGGACCCATTCCTGTTCCAGCTTGTGCTTAAGCGATTGAAATTCGGGTAGCGTCGGCGGATGGTATAAACGCGGTCCTGGCTGCGGCGCGTTGTGGGGATCTGCGCCGGGCGGGGTTGGATACAGCGCGTTGATGGCCTGGTGCCCGAATCCGGCAACTTTATCATGCACCAGGTAACAGCGGATCATGCCTTCGGGCAGCCGGGGTTGATACACCTGGTCAATGATCTTGCCCGCACCGACAAAATACGGGTCACATTGTATGTAAAATTCAGCTAGGGTTATCTCTTCGTCGATGCTGCCGCGCTGCGCATGGCGAACCCGGAGGCGCGTGTCAGGCTGTAACCCGGCGTTTTCGAGCAATTCAACTTTCCAG
>DAOUEM010000126.1:0-22031 GCA_034430555.1 Anaerolineae bacterium
TAGGTGGCGGTCTTCTGGAAGATGCCGTCGAGATAGATGGCATAGCGGGTCAGCGGCTCAGCAGCGGTATCCTCGGCGAAGGTCACGTTGACCTGGGTGGGTGTGCCGCCGTCCCGCTGAGCGGTGACGCTGGCCGGGCCGTCCCGGTTCAGCAAGACCGGCAGGTCCTCAGCAAACACAATCGGAGTTTTGGCCTTACGCATCATGTACCGCAGGACAGCGTCCAGCGTGTCCAGGTTGAGCGCTTCCGCCAGCGGGCGGTTGTTATCCCACAGCGCCGTCACGACAGCGACCAGCAGGCTGCGGCGGTCCATCGCCAGCAGGATCAGGCTGGTGATGGTGTCCTCGATACCCGCTTCGATGGCCAGCGGCATGAAGGCCCGGTTGCAGACGCTGGGCGTCCCGATGTTATGAATGTTAACCACAGGTGCTCTCCTTTACGTTTTGATCAGAACGTTCACCGCCATATAAGGCTGCATGTTATTGTGCGGCAGACCGCCGCCGGAACTTGACGTCGTAATGCTACCCAGTACCGTCGTCCCGCCAGGGCCGACCTTATTGAACGGCTCAGTCCCCGTGTATATACTAAAGGTGTGCACATGGGCCGGAGCTTCGTCCCCAGTCAGGGTATGTTCCTCTTCGCCGTCACTTCCACCAACGGTATCCGCCTCCGCTGCCGTCACACGATTGGCCGCGCCCGAACCGTGTACGTTTGGGGTAAGGCTTGGAAAGAAACATAAGTGCGAGTTCGCGCGTTTTCGATTTGACGTTTGGCGAGCTGTGACGCACAATTCCGCAAAATCAGCACAGGGGAGGGGAGCATGTCATTCCGCGAGAGAGCCGGCCCAAATGCGTTAAGAGGTTTC
This sequence comes from Anaerolineae bacterium, assembly GCA_034430555.1. Taxonomy (GTDB): domain Bacteria; phylum Chloroflexota; class Anaerolineae; order Aggregatilineales; family Ch27; genus DAOTXK01. Next base: position 867 of record DAOUEM010000126.1, read on the forward strand.
GCTCTTGGACTTGTAGTCTCTGGGGTACTCGCAGTATGGATGTTGGCCGAAACGTTGGCAGGTAACGTGGAGCCAGCGCCTGGTATGGGCATCCGCATCGTCATCATCGTCGCTGCTGGAAGCGCCTGGGGCGCTGTACTCGGGGTCTGCGTCACCCGCCCAGAGGGAGACGCGGCGCTGCCGCGCATGCTGTTGGTGCTGACCGCAGCGGCGACGGCGCTGCCGGTACCGTTTACTCTGAGCGCAATGTTGGAAGCGGTTGGACAGGGCCCCGGCGGCAACCTGGAGGATATCCTATGCTTTACCGGGCTTTGTGCCCTGGTCGCAGGTATGATTGCTGGAATTAGGCATTTTCCGGAGTTTCTGGGCGAGGAGAGGGAGAACCAGCAAGACACCTCGCAGAAGGATGACTCCGACCAGGAAGTATGAGCACAGCGCGTATGTTGGCTTTGAGACAAGGCCGCTTCACGATGAACATCCCCAAAGAAATCAGCGATTCAAGGAGAAGAAAGACACAAGACCCGAAACCCAACACAATTAAGTCTGTAGTTTGGGCGAAAGACAAGACGCGATGCGGCGCGCACGCATTGATGAACACTGTCAAATGCTCCACTGCGCAACACTCGCTGAGACGAGATTTCTATAGCATCTTCGCGACCGTCATTGACAACGTAAGGTAACTGTTGAAAAGCGTTGAAGTTCATTCCCAGGCATTACGTGATAAGTCCGATGCTCCAATCCACGAATTACCCGATGGGACTATAGCTGCCTGCTGGGGGCGAAACCATCCACGAAGACGACAGCATGACTGGCCTCAGCAACGAGGAAGCCCAGCGCATTCTCCAGCGTAGCTACCCGGAGATCGCCAGCGCCACTGTCCGCGAGACAGAACAGGACGGGAAGCGCGTCATCGAGTTCCTGCCCAGGCCCGGTTGACATTTTTAGACTGTAAAGCATTTGGAACAACAATACACTCACGTTTCATCATCAGTCCAGTTGTCTTTTGCATGTTCATCTGCCGTTCTTGCATGGTTGATCACGGTCATTGGCATCACATCCAACGATGTGCGTAGCGATACGTTGTGCGCACCAGGCGCTGCCTCGCAGCAGCGCTGGTGTCCCACAGGGACACCGACCAACCTCAGCCCAAACGTGGCGTGCAAGACACGCTGCGTGGGCGATGTGCCTATCCCGTTGAGACCTGTGTCTGACGGGCTGAGGTAGTCGCCAGCTAAAAGCTGGCCACTCAAGCGCCGTGGGGGCTTGGCGTGCCGCCCTCACGTGCGTCACCGCTGACCACGCCCTGACGTGCGGGTCAGCGCGTCGGCGCGGTGACCCACGCCGACCGAACGCACTCGTTGTGCGTTCGCGCCTGACCGAGGACTTCCCGGTTGGTCGTCCGGCCCGGCGACAAAGGTCGACAGCCTCAGCGATAAAAGATGTGCTTGCGATGGTGTTCAAGTGCCTGGTGATCTGGCCAGAAGACGCCGTCTGCCGGCAAGATAATCTCGCGGCTTTCGAGTGTCAGTAGATCACCGACGATGTTATCTGCTGCTCTCAAATGCGGAGAGAGGATGATCCGGTATTCTGTGGTGATACTGATCAGACCTTCATCGAAGGCCCAGTGGAACAAAGGCGAAAGCGCCAGCCCGTTGCTGGGGTCGTCATTGTAGCTCACACTCCAGGGCACAATATGCGCGGCATTAACCGCCGAATGCCCATCCTGCGTAATGATACGAATGCCAGACATCGCGCATCGGTGGTCATATGCCGTTATAACAGCACGTCGGAATCCCTGACTACGGACAAGCTCATTTTCTTGCTCTGCCTGCTGCGGTTTCACTTTGTGGAGCAACTTCTCGCTGTACTTGAAGGATTCAACATGGATTACATTTTGCTCGTGTAACGCTTGATGCACTTTTTCGGCAAAATAAACATCGAGCAAGGTGGTTGTCAACACAGTTCTTTTCTCAGGAGAGTGCAGCAGTTCAAAGAGCTCTTCATCGAGCTGCGCGCCTGCGACCACATCGTTCAATTCAGCGACCGAACGAATCGCTCGTTTTGACTGGAGTGCCGCTTCCTTGCCGGGTTTGGGAAGAAGTTGCCAGAACCCATCACTCTTGAGATGAAAGAAGGGATACACAACCCGGCTACTTGTATCCGAGGGCATGACTTGATACCAGAGGGATCGGAACGTTTCGCTCAGGTCAGGTGTCAGCTCAATCAGGTTTGAAGTGATCGCTCCTTGTTCGAACTGGGCAATGACAGCCAGCAGCAGGAGTGGTTTATGGGGAGCACGCTCTTTGGTCAGTTCAAAGCCCTTGTACCGTGATCGATCCGTATTGAGCTTTGAGAAGCGCTTAACGTATATATCCAAGTCTTGCTTCATATCAGAATGCCTCCTAAGAAACACCCATGAAATATTGATACTCGACTCCCGCAGTTTTCGCAACGTCTTAACTCCCAATATGCCATCCTGGAGTAGAGCATCTGTCCCTTTTCACGAGGAACACGTATGGCCAGGAAAACTGTGCGACGCAGCATCACCATGACCCAGGAAATGAGAGACCGCCTGTTGCTACTGGCCAGCAAGCAGCCGCGCGACGTCACCGAGGCGGACCTGATCCGCGAGGCCATACGCCGCTACCTCGACGAACAGGAGGACCTCACCGGCAGCCGCCGCTACTTCCAGAAAGCGTTCCGCCAGCGTATCGACCAACTGGAAACCGCGCCCTGGGCGGTATACTGCGCCTGCAAACGCCGGTTGAGGTCCAGTTTGTCGCGCAGCGCCTGCAGCGCATCCTTGTCCGCTTTGCCCCCGGCTTTGGCGGCATCTGTTGTCCCCTGCTGGGACTGCAGCATATCCTGGGCCAGCTTGAGCTGGTCGGCCTGGGCCTTCAGCCCGATCTGCTCCAGGGTGGCTCGCTCCCGCGCCAGCTCCAGCTGGTCGGACAGCAGCCCGTACTGATCCTGAAGAATACGGACCTCTCCGGCTCCGATCTCGCCCCTGGACAGCGCCGCGATGGCCGCCTTGAGCCGGTCCCCCAGCCGCTTCTGCGTCAGCTCGATGACCTGCGCCTGGTCGCGCGCCGCCAGCGTCGACGTGCCGGTGAGAATATCGTTCACTTCTTGAGCAAGGTCCTGCACCGGTCCCAGGCTCACCCGCTGGAAAGCGCCCATCCAGGCTTCGACCACCTTCTGGCCGCCCACGTCGATGCTCGACAGTGGCCCTTCTTTGGGCGGGCTGAAGCCCATCAGCCAATTGCTAATCGTGCCGGTTATTACGTTGAGCACCTGCACCACGGTGGTCAGGCCGCTTAACATGCCCTCTGCCAGGGCCGCGATCACATTGGCTCCGCCCATGTAAAACTGGTCCGGGTCCAGCCCGCCGGCCAGCGAATTCACGTCATCCAGCACCTGGTTGATGGCCCGCCCGGCTACGTCGGCAAAAGCCCCCAGATACGGTGCGCTCTGGTTATAGAACTCGGCCACGCCCGTACGAGCACGGGCGAAGGCATTGTTGATAGATGCCGTACCGGACTGCGTCGTCAGGGCGATACGGTCCATCGCGTTTTCCCAGGCTGCCGCCGCCCGCTGGCTCTCGGTCACGGCCAGCTCGCCGGCCTGTGCTTGAATGATGCTCAGCTGGCGGAAGGCATCGGCCGCCCAGGCCGCGGCCTTCTGCTCCTCGGTCATCGCCGCCACCGAAATACCGGTGGCCTCCGCCCAGCGCTGCTGCGCCTCTCGTGTTTCGACGAACACGCCCAGGTCGTCCACCAGCGCGTTACGCTGCAAGCGAACGCCGCGCGTGAACTTCTCCAGCACCACCTGCCAGTCCTGGCCGCGTGCCGTAGCCACCGCCATGGCCGCCGGGATCAGCCGCCCGTAGTTATCCTGGATGACCTGCCCCAGCGCATTGAGCTGCCCCGTCGACTGGTCCAGCGATCCCATCAGCGCCAGGTTAGTCAGCCTCATCAGCTCGGTGTCGCTAATGGCCCCCTGCGCCTGTTCACGCAGACCCGCCAACGACTGTTCGGCCTTGCTCGAGCCGCCGGCGATGATCTCGAACGACGCGCCGATGGCCCGCACCTGAACCGCCCGGCGCTCCAGTTCCTCCAGGCCCTGGCTGATATTATTCAGCGAGCGGGCCAGGCGGTCCACGATTCGGATACCGGCGTCGAGCTGGATCAGGCGCTCGGTGAAGCGCGACAGGCCGCGCGCCGCCGTCTCCGAGTCCTTAGCCGACTGGCGGATACGGTCCCCGAACTGCCGGAAGCGCGGCAGCAGGGCGCGCAGGACGTTATCGCCTTTGTCCAGGGCAGCATTGACCTGCTGCTGGGCTTTGGCCACCTTTTTGGCCTCCGTCTCCAGCCGCTTATCGAGCTTCTCCAGCTCGGCTTTGTCCTTAAGCGCCCGCTTGACGTTTTTGTCCCAATCCACCGTGTCGAGGATGAGCTGCACGCCGCTCGGCTCAAGGTGACCTGCCCCCCAAAAACTGGTCCAACGAATGTGTTAGGATCAGGCCAGCAAGGAGGCAGGGAGCATGGCAAGAAAACGATACAAACCAGAAGAAATCATCCAGATATTGCGTGAAATCGAGGTGCTGACGAGCCAGGGAAAAAGCGTGGCTGAAGCAGCCAAACAATGCGCAATTGCCGAACAAACCTACTATAGGTGGCGTCGTGAGTATGGCGGCATGGACAAAAGCGAAGTGCGGCGGCTCAAGGAACTGGAACAAGAAAACGCCAGACTGAAGAAGTTGGTAGCCGAACTATCCTTGGACAAAGCCATTCTGGAGGAGGTGGTGTCTAAAAAATGACAAGCCCAGCCAGACGTCGCCAACTGGTTATCCATGTTCAGGAAGTGCTGGGCGTATCGGAGCGGCGAGTGTGCCGTGCGCTGCTGCTTCACGATCCACCCCGCGTTACCAATCTATCGAAGCCAATGACATGCCAGCGTTAACGGATCGGGTCATCGCCTTAGCCAGCGAATATGGCCGTTATGGTTACCGACGCATAACCGCATTGCTTCGCAACGAAGGGTGGCCTGTCAATCACAAGCGTGTCGAGCGTATCTGGCGGCAGGAAGGCTTAAAAGTACCGGCCAAACAACCGAAAAGAGGCCGTTTATGGCTCAATGATGGGTCCTGTATTCGGCTGCGTCCGCTATGCTCATGCCTGTTGTCATTACAGTCCCCATTCTTTTGAATGCGGACTATCTTAACGATTTTTGATGCGATGGCCCTGGCCTCACAGTTCATTAGGCTACCGTCCACCAGCACCGCAGGCTATACTGGTGCAGCCGGTCATAACTACGGCGATACTAACTTAAACTTTGGTACATATTCTTGGGGCAGGTCAGTTGAAAGTCTCCACTATTTTAACCCCTCGATCTATCCCACTAATTCTGACACGGAACAAATTTGACCTTTGGCTCAAGCATTTTGGAGTTCGCCAACAGTATCACTCCCTACGGCACTACCTCAAAACCACTGAATAACACCAATCGTATTCAGGGTTGCTTTGTTTAACGAGCCGCCGGATCGCTCGATCCGGCGGTGGTTGGCTATGCTGTTGGAGGGGCAGGGTATAGGGATCAACCTTTGACCGCACCCGCCGTCAGCCCAGATGTCAGGAAGCGTTCGAAGAACAGGAATACCACGATAACCGGTATGGTGATGATCAGCGACCCGGCCATCAGGTAGGTGATCGGCACTTCCTGTGCCTTGTTAAGCTGCTGCAAGCCGATGGGCAGCGTCCAGCTTTGTGGCGATTCCAGAAGAAAGAGCAGCGCAAACAGGAACTCGTTCCATGCGATCATCCAGGTGTAGAGCGCCACTGAAGCAATCGCGGGTAGCGAGAGTGGAATGGTCACCCGCCAGATGGCCGACAGTCGCGTGCAGCCGTCGATCAACGCCGCTTCCTCCAGATCAACCGGTACGGTGGCGAAGTAGCTGCGCAGCATGTACAGCGCGACCGGCAGCGTGCCAGACATGTATACGATCACCACGCCGAGCATATTACCGCGCAAGCCCAGCTTGGTATAAACGACGAAGAGCGGGATCGCCAGCACGATAGCCGGGAACATGTAGACCAGCAGAATGCCCCAACTCATCACTTCGCGCAGCCGGAACTGCAGCCGCGTCACAGCATATGCGCCGGGGATCGCCAGCAGCAGGGTCAGCACGACTGTCACCATCGAGATCACGGCGCTGTTGCCGACGTATGTGCCGAAATTGAAGTCATTCCATACGGCGGCAAACGTGTCCGGGATTTTGGCGATTTCCTCCAACGTCGGGATCAACTGGCTCGGGTTTTGCAGCACCTCGGCAAAGGGGCGTATGGAGAGGTTAATCATCCAGTAGAAGGGGAAGACCGTGATCAACAGGAAGAAAATGATCAGGATTGCTTTGATCACGCGCCCCACGGCGATTTCAAACTCTTCTCGGCTGCGCGGTGTCGCCGCGCCGCTGATGTGGGCCTCGGTTTGGGTCGCCATGTTACACCTCTTCTACCAGGAACCAGCGGAAATAGATGCCGACGATGACGAACAGGATCAGCGCCATTACCAGTGCCGTCGCAGAGGACGTGCCCACGTTCTGGCGCGAGAACAGCCAGTTGTAGATTTGTACCGGGATGACTTCCGTCCCGGCCACGCCGCCTGTCAGCAAGAATACATCGTCGAACTTATTAAACGTCCAGATAAAGCGCAGCAGGAACAGGGTGCCAAACACCGCCTGTAACTGCGGTAGTGTGATGTAACGAAGCCGTTGGCTGGGGGTTGCCCCGTCTACTTTGGCAGCTTCGTACATGCTTTCCGGGATGGCCTGAATGCGCGCCAGGACGAACAGGAAGGCGAATGGGAAGTAGCGCCATCCCTGGAACAGGATGATCATCAGCAGCGCCCAGCCGGGCGTCGTCAGGAAGTCGATGCGGTTGGCGCCCAGCGAGCTGGTGACTTCATTGACAAAGCCATAGCGCGCGTTGAACATCATCTGCCAGATGAAGGCCGTCGAGACGACAGGGGCGATGTACGGGAAGAGCAGAAAGCCGCGGAAGATATTGCGGCCCGGAAACCGGTCCTTGACAATCAGAGCCGCCACCAGCCCCATACCGATTGCCAGGATGCTGCCGGTGAAGGTGTAAAAGAGCGTCGTTAGCAGGATGTTCCAGAATTGCCCGCTGCGCGCCGTGAAGATATCCTCAAAGTTGGCAAGCGAGGCGCCTTCCAGGCTGAAGAGGTCGATATCCGGCAGGTTGCGCATCCGCACCGGGCGAAAGGCGAAGACCAGGTTCCAGATCATCGGCACGACGACAATCGCCAACACGACAAGAAAGGTCGGCATCAGCAGGCCATACGCCAGGTCGGCGATGCTCTGTTGCAGCGATACACTCCGCCGGTGATCGCCTGCCGGCAGAAAGACACCCACCAGGGCCATCGTCAGCCACAGGATGGCCGCGGCGTTGACAAACGTACCCTCATTGAGCACGCCTAATAACGAGAGGCCGACACCGAGCGCCACGGCGATGACCACGCCAAAGCTTGCGCCCAGCCGAGGGTTGCGGTTGCGGGCGAAAAACAGGTAAAAGCCCGGCAGCCCCCCGATGACAGCCCACAAGAGGATAAAACTGAGGAGTTGCAAAAAACTGTAGTTGAGGACAGTAGGATCGGTCATGGCTGGCCCTTTATGGATACGGGGCCGGGGGCATGCCCCGACCCCGTTGATACTACAGCCGGTGGTGCTAGTCTTCTTGCAGCGAAGCCTGGATGTCTTCCACCCATGCCTGGATTTCGGCAGCGGCCTCCTCGCCGCTCATCCTGCCATCTATCACGTCACGCAGGTTGACGGGCACGGGGAGTTCGGTGTAGATACCGCTCACCAATGCACCCTGGCCTTCGGCAAAGCCCCAGCGATCAAAGCCGGTCGCGCCTTCAATCAGGATTTGCAGCACTTCGGGGCTGTAGAAGTCACCGAGTGGGGCGCGGCGGTCCACGCCGGTCTCCAGCATACTCCAACCCTCGATGTACGCGATGGGGTTGTCCGCTGTGCCGCGGCGCATCGGGAACTTGCCTTCCGGCGCAACGGCCAGCCAGTCGAGGTAGCCCTCGCTCAGCCAGTATTCCACGAACTGAATCGCGGCTTCGGTGTCGGCGCCGGTGGTGATGCCCAGGTTGCTCACCTGGCCGTACTGGGCGGGTTCCATGCCGCTGGGGCCAGTGAAGGCCGGGACGATGCCACTGTTCTCGGCCAGGTAGGCGGGATTTTCGTCGCACTCCGGGCAGTTGGGCAGCGCCGCGTCACGCAGGCCGGCCATTTCGTCCAGGATGAAGGGCGACCACACGATCATGGCCGCCTGCCCGGCGAAGTACGTCGCGCGCGTGCAGACTACGCCACAGGCCCCCGGAGGGCCGTAGTTGGCGAGCAGGTTGCCGTAGAAGTCTAGTGCCTCGGCCATTTCTGGCGTGTCGAGCGTCACGTTGCCTTCGCTGTCGGTCAGGCTCACGCCGTTCGCCAGCGCGAAGTGTTCGAATGTCTGCTGCATGAAGACTTCGCTGGAGTCGGTGGCGGAGGTGATGCCATAGAAGTCGTTGTCGGGGTCGTTGAGCGCGGCGGCTGCCGTCTCAATCAACTCAAAGGTGGTCGGCGCTTCCAGCCCGGCCGCTTCGAAGAGGTCCGCGCGGTAGATGAGGAGCTGGCCCCAGCCATCGGTCGGGACCGCACCGTACAGGCCGTCGCCAACGCCCACCAAGCCGAGCGCGCTGAAGGTGTCCTCGCCCAGATCGTTGATCACCGTTGTGGCTGCTTCGGCATCGAGGATTCCCAGCGAATACCACAGGGCGGTGAAGTCCACCGGGTGGAAGACGACATCGGGCAGTGTGCCTGCCGCCAGGTTAGCCGACATCAGGCTGTCGAGCGTATTCTCGTCGGTCAGCACGAGTTGCACTTGGATGCCCGTCGCCTCAGTGAAGCCGGCGATAATCTCTTGCGTGGCTGCCGCGCGGGCTGGCTGCGTCTCGGTGCTCCAAAACTGGATAGTATCTCCCTGTTGGACAGGAGATGCACTTACCAGCGGCACCACGGCCAGTACGACCACCAGGGCCATCATAATCCAATAGCGCTTATTCACTGTATTTTTCTCCTTACTCATGAGACTTTTTTGGTGGATATTGCTGACATTATTTGTAGGGTGATAGCGGTACGCCTCCTCTTCTCTAGTCTTGTTGCGCCTGCGTGCTGTTCAACCGGGTAGGGCGCTGTTGTGCGCTCAGGTGGAATGAGCCGGTCCGCTGGAGGCGCGGATGATCAACTGTGGTTCCAGCAGGTGATGGGCCAGCTCCGGGTGGGGGTCATGCAGTTGGTCGATCAGCAGACGGCAAATTTGTTGGCCGATCTGGTGGACTGGCTGGCTAACGCTGGTCAGTGGCGGGTTGGTATGCGCGGCCAGGGGCGTATTGTCGTAACCGCCGACAGCCACATCCTGCCCGACGCACAGCCCGGCCTGGCGCACGGCCGTCATCGCGCCGATTGCCATAAGATCGTTGGCGGCTATCAACGCGGTAGGGCGCGGCGTTTGTTGCAGCAGGTATGCCCCACCGGCCAATCCGCCATTTTCCGTAAGGTCACCCTCAGCGATCAGGGTGTGGTCGAAGGACAGGCCATTGGCAGTCAGCGCTTTCTGGTAGCCGCGCAGCCGGTGCTCGGCGAACATCAAATCTGCTGGGGCTGAGATGTAGCCGATACGCCGGTGGCTCAGGTTGATGAAGTGTTGTGTGAGCTGGCGCAAGCCAAGTTCGCCATCGACATCGACATAAGAAAAATCGAAGTCTGCCTCGCTGCGCCCGTAAGCCACGAAGGGTATCCGCGCCTCGTGCAAAAATATGAGTCGCGCATCTTTCCGCCGTGTGCGGATGACGATCACACCGTCCACGCGGCTGCTCCCGACCAAACGTTGGTAGGCGGTGAGTTCCTCCAATTCCGCGACCTGCGCCGCGAGCAGCAGATCATAGGATGCACTGGCTGCTGCCGTGCCAACGCCTGTTAAAAACTCGCCAAAGAATGAATCAGCAAAGGCTGGCCCGTAGGCGGGCAGGATCAGACCGACGGTGTGAGTACGCTGGCTTTGCAGTTGGCGGGCCAGCAAGTTCGGTTGGTAGTCCATGCGGGTGGCTGTCGCCACGATCAGGTCGCGCGTGCTGGCTGACACATCGTTGTACCCGGCCAGCGCACGCGAAACAGTGGTGATGGAATAACCCGTTTCATCAGCCAGCGTTTTGAGCGTTACGCGCATTGACTGGGTTCCTGTCGCATGTAGCAGGTTAGCGATGGTTGTGTGGCGGCTCTGGAACGGATCAACGAAAAAAGTGAGGGGCCAAAGTCGTATTCCAAAACGTTTTGGAATACTCTCAGTATAATCCAAAAGGTTTTGGTTGTCAACAAAATACCCGATGACACTTATGCAATATGAATAAGATGCGGTGTCGGACGGTCGCTAAGTCGCAGTGGGGTAGTACTCCGCGGAGTGGGGGATCATGGGCTTGGCTGAGGTTAAGTGAAAATCGGATAGAAACCAGGACTGTTCATGGCTATGCTAAGGCGCTTTGCGCCGCATGGTGCCACAATCGCCTATAACCCCCTACTTCCCTCCTCTTGAGCAGGAGAGCGTTGGCTTCAACCTGGCTCCTTGTTTGCTCAATCCTGACATTCTACCTGGATCAGTTTTTGGGGGGCAGGTCACTACGATGAGTTGCTCAGCCAGTTGGGCAAGCACAAGACCGGCAAGTCGTGCCTGTACATCAACAAGCTGGCGGATGTCGATGCCAACACCTTATGCGAGCTGGTCCGGCAGTCGGTGGCGCACATGGTCGAGAGCAACGCCTGATCTTGCCGCCAGAGCATCACACCCTTTGATGCCGGTCCAGGGGGTTCTTTGTCGGAATGGTTGCGGAGGTGGTAAAATCGACTGCATCGTCATCAAGGGGGGAACAATGGCGCAGCATACTGCAGATAACGACTCACCAAGACCGAAGGTCAACATTTACGGCGTCAATACTATCGGCAAGCACATCGGACAGGCCGTCTTCACGGCGGTCTTGCTTTTCCTTGGTGCAGGTACCGTGGACTGGCCATGGGGCTGGGTTTTCGCCGTCGTCTACACCGCCTGCTGGATCGGCCTCAGCATTACCCTGGCCATCGGCGACCCGGAGCTGCTTAACCAGCGCGGGCAGCGCATCAAACAGGCCACGGTCGGCACCAAGAAGTGGGACCTGGTGCTGCTTACGACCTACTTCGCGCTGATCCTTATTCAGCCATTTGTGGCCGGCCTGGACCGTCGTTACGCCTGGTCCGCGCCGGTCACGCCGGAAGTTTACGTTATCGGCAACCTACTGATGGTCCTGGGATTCGTCCCCCTGACCTGGTCAATGCTCGCCAACCGCTACTTCGAACCGAGCGTGCGCATCCAGGAAGCGCGCGGGCACCAGGTGGCAACAACCGGTCCCTACCGCTTCGTGCGCCATCCCGGCTACACCGGTATCATCCTCCAGTTTCTGGCCCTGCCTATCGCGGTTGGGGCGTGGGCAGCCCTCATCCCCGGCGCTGTCGGCATCGCCGTGTTCGTCATTCGCACCGCACTGGAAGATCGCACCCTGCACGAGGAACTGCCCGGTTACGCCGAATACGCCCAGCAGACCCGCTACCGGCTGGTTCCGGGCGTGTGGTAAAGCGATTTCTTCGAATTGATACCGGGCCAATGGTTCGCTGCTGTGTACCCCAGAACCGTTCTGGCGAGGGCGTCCGACGCCGGACATCCTCCCCCTGGTCACGACCTGGCACTTTACCGGCCTCGTTCAGCGCGATGAGGCCGCGCTTGCTCAACGGCAACGGACGCTGGACAAGTACTTGAGCCGGTCCACTCTAGATTGCGGCCTTACTCGGCGAGCTGGTGCTGAAAAGCGATGGTTTGTCGGATTGACACTCGGAATGTTGGCAGTTATCAACATGCGGGAATTGAAGCCTGTGCGCAGCCTATACAGAATAATCCACATGCCGTTCCGCATTCCGCGCAACGGTGAGAATCTGATGTTTGACATCACTGCCATCCTCTTTGTCGGGCCAGCTTGCGCTTAAACACGCATACGCAAACACAAACGCCCGCAGCCGCCCCACCCTCACTCCCATGCCATCCGCCAGCACCTGCGTCACCCGCAGCAGACGATCCTCAGATATCACCCGTTCACGTGCATTTGCCGGGTTACACAGCGTGTTCGCCGCATCATAGGCGCGTTCGCCGTACAGCCCTTTGGGATCGTACGCCAGCCAGCCGCGCACCGGATGCAGCCGGATGTTATGGTGCTGAATATCGCCGTGAAGCACGCATTCATCCTGTGGATTTGCCAGCAGATGCTCCGCCGCCCGCGCACCGCGCACATAAATCGACGCCTCCCCCGCCGCTTCATCCCGCGCTGCCTTCCTGAAAAGCTCACGGAAGCGCCGCCGCAGCGTCCGCAGTTGCGGCACGGGCACATCCGGTTGAGCACGATGCAGCTTATTTAGGACCTCGGCGATAATCTCTGCCGCTGCCAGGTCGTCACCGCGCCACACCATCCGCGCCAGTTCCTCATCCCCGGCATATTCCAGCAAATGCGCCCCGTCATCGTGATTCAGCAGCCGCACCGCCCCATGACCATCGAAGTAGCGCAGCGCAACCACCGCGCTGTACTCATCCTCTACACCAACCGGCGTGAGCAGCTTCAGCACCACCTTCTCGGTGTTTTGATACGCGGTATATACATGGCTGGTCGGAGTCTGCGCCAGCGGTTCGGGATCACGCAGATTCCATAGCCGCAGATAATGGTTCAAGTTGTTCGTCATAGTTCACTTTCTATTACTTACATCGCCATGATCACTGATAATTATACGAAAGAATATAGAAGACCTTGAAAGTTTAGCCGGCATTCCGAGGAAGCTGACTGTCACAGTTCACGTGTGTTCATGTTTTCGTGCTATCGAGGTGAAATCAGCGTGTGAATGAGGGACTGAGATATGTACTGCGCCCCTCCCCTCAGCCCAAAACATCACCAGTCCCCACAAAAAGGTTTGAGGCTCCCGATCAGCCCACCAGAAGCCCCAAGGAGACTGTCTGATCAGATACGCGTAACGTATCTAACCACCACTCGGACTCATTGTATACCCCCGCGAGTCCTCGTGTCCAGTCCGAGTCTGGCAACTCCCGGGACCGTTCCGAGGGGGCATACTCACTTCCGACCTTCATCCTCCACCGCACCCTTTGATGCCCGCAACCGGCGCAGCGCCCGGCAACGGCCAACTTCTGACGTAGCATCAGGAGGATTGCTAGATCTTTCTCACTGGCTGTCATGCGGCTCACTGCTGCCAGATCGAGGAGCAATGACCACAGATACGTAATCAGGCAATAGAACATCAACCCCTCAACTTTGCTGCCGGTTTCGACAACGCATCCGCTTACCACCCTTGAGGTATTCCTCATATGGTCCTGGTCGATTTCAGTCGCCGAATGACGTCTGAATAGTTTTTGAGTGTTACGAGGGTTTTCAACCATACAGTAGTTTTCAACTGCCTCCAATTCACTTGTCAGGATTAGATTCTTCGCCTAGATTAGTCTCGTACAGGAAGACATCTAAACTAGCCTGAAAGCTTGAACCGAATCTTGCAGCAGGAAAACCAATGAGCACAACAATAGGGTTGACTGAACTGACTCCATCCGGACGAGTGCCGCTACGTGAAGTCACACTACAGCTATCGCCGCGAGACAATGTGGCTGTGGCGAAAGTCGCGTTGAGGGTGGGAATGACACTGATCGATGAAGATGAAGCGGGCACACACATTCCTGTGCGACAGTTCATTCCGAACGGGCATAAGATCGCTCTGCAAGACACCGCGTCGGGCGCGCCCGTGCTACGCTATGGGCAGACCATCGGATTCGCCAGCCAACCGATCATAGCGGGTGAACATGTCCATACCCACAATGTGGTCGTCAAGCCGGTTGACCATGACAACACTGAATTGGTGTCAACGGTAGTCCCGGTTGAGGTTGTGCCCGAAACACAGCGACGCACCTTTTTGGGCTTCAGGCGCGACAAGGGCCGTGTCGGCACACGCAACTACGTGGCGGTTATCGCCACTGTGAACTGCTCTGCTCATGTTTGCCGCCAAATCGCTGCTTTTTTCACGCCAAAACGCCTGAAAGCATACCCGAATGTGGATGGCGTCATTCCGATTGTCCATACGCTGGGCTGTACTGACCGGGTTGGCAGCCCTAACTATATTGTGCTACAGCGAACGCTGGCTGGAATTGCCCGCCATCCCAATGTCGCTGGCTTTGTGTTGGTCGGTTTGGGCTGCGAAGTAAACCAGGTCTCCGAGCTAGAAGCGAACCACGCACTAGACAGCGCTCATTGCGCGACGTTATCGATACAGGAATTGGGCGGTGTGCGTAAAACGGTTGCCGCTGGTATTGCTGCTGTTGAACAACTTCTGGAAACTGCTAACACCTGCCAGCGCCGTAAACAAACAGTCTCTGAATTGGCGGTGGCGCTGCAATGTGGGGGCAGTGACAGTTGGTCAGGTGTCACGGCCAATCCCTTGATGGGGATGGTCACGGATGAACTGATTCGCCAAGGTGGCACAGCCGTGCTCGCAGAAACGCCGGAGATATACGGGGCTGAACATCTCCTGATGCAGCGGGCGGCACATCCTGGTATTGTCCAAGAACTCAAAGACAAAATCGCGTGGTGGCAAGAATACACTGCCAAGTTCGGCTTAGAAATCAACAATAACCCGAGTACAGGAAATAAAGCGGGTGGGCTGACAACCATTTACGAAAAATCGCTCGGCGCAGTGGCCAAAGGGGGCGATTCTCCGCTGGTTGCGGTCTATGACTATGCCAAACCTGTAGATACTCAAGGGCTGGTCTTCATGGATACCCCTGGCTACGATCCGGTTGCCGTGACAGGACAAGTCGCCGGGGGCTGCAACCTCATTCTGTTTTCCACTGGGCGTGGTTCTGTTTTTGGCTTTGCGCCAGCTCCAAGCATCAAAATCGCCACCAATTCCCGCTTATTCGAGCATATGCACGATGATATGGATTTCAATGCGGGAAGAATAATGGATGGCGATCTACCAAAGACTGTTGCTGCGGATTTGTTCGATCTTTTAGTAGCAGTGGCCTCAGGTCAACCGTCCAAATCCGAGGCACAGGGCATCGGCAGTTCCGAATTTGTTCCGTGGATGCTGGCGGGTGTCATTTGATGTTTCCCAGATCAGAGGGCTTCGGTATGGGTAGTGCCGGAGGGACTGATACTGTTGGCCAACTCCAGGAAGGTGGGTTGTTGGCTAGGTGAGACAGAAAAACGGGAGCTGAACACGCTGGCGGTTGCTGCCCCAGCGTGGCTACGCTTGTCAAGTACCCAGTTTGTGAAGACAAGTGTCTGAGAAAGTTCGGGCAGCATAAACGGCTGGCGGCATCCTGAGTGCAGTGTGGATACGGCTGTGGTTGTAGTATCATGTCCTACGGTACTACCGAGAGGTGCAGAATCAACCTGCGTGCCGACAGGTACGCATGCTGGCCTTCGCAAAAAGGCTCCTATGTTTTCAGTGGCCTTTTGCCCCAAAGATTTTGATAACATATAGGCACGGCCACAAAACTACCCCCGCCCAAAAGGACGAGGGTAGTCGTATGTTGCCGCAACAACCGGATCGAGCTAACGAATACCTTCCTCGATCAGCGGCGCGATCTCGGCGATGTTTTCGGGGGTCACCGTGCCCACACCGGTGTTGATGTGCAGACCGGGGATCAGGTAATTCTTGGTCAGCCAGATTTGCAGGACGGGGAAGTAACCCTGCAGGTAAAGCACCTGGTCAAAGGCCACGCTGATGTAACCCTCGCTGATGCCGTCAATCGTGGCGGGCGACAGGTCGATACCGCCGGCGATTACGTCACCGGGTTCCTTGCCGGCTGCCTGGAGAACGGCCATCAGGTTGGCCGTGATATTGCCGTGCTGGGTGCCGATGGCCCGCAGGTCGGGATGGGCTTCCAGATAGGCGGTCAGAATCGGGATGGCCAACGAGGCTTCGCTGTCCACTTCGTCGGAAACGTCGAGCTGCTCCACGTTCAGGCCGGCTTCGACGAGCGCATCATACACGCCCTGCGAGCTGACACTGCGGCCTTCCTGGTGCCAGATGTCGTAAACCACGGCCTCGTCACCAGCTTCCAACCCGGCGGCGACCATCGCCAGCCCGGTCAGGTAACCACCGGCATGCAGGTCGGCGCCGGCATAGCCGAAGCCCACCGACTGGTAACGCGCCTCGAGGGTCGGGAGCGGGTTATTGCCGCTGGTGACGATGATACCCTGGGCAATGGCCTCTTCCACGAGCGGCTCAAAAGCGGCTTCGCCGGGATGCCCCATGATCACGATGCCGTCCGGGCTGGCGGCCATGGCCTGAATGAACTGCTCGATCATCGTCTGGGGGTCCCAGCCCGAGTACTGCTCGATCAGGGTTACACCCAGGGCTTCGGCAGCGGCCCTGGCGCCGTTGGTGCGCGCCAGCGTGGAGGGATCGCCCTGCGTGCCGCCCATCTGCATGTAGATGAGAATTTCGTCATCCTGGGCGGCGATCGGCTGCCCGGCCGACAGGACGAACGTGGCCACCATTAAAATGACCAACAAGCTTCTTAGGTGTTTCATCTTTCGCTCCTTTTTTGATAACCGGTTATATTATGGTTGGCGGAAACGGTATCACCCACTTGCAATAGCATCGCTCCTTTCCGTAAGGCTCCCCAATGGCGCGCTATCATTTCTATGGTGCGTCGTCCAGCCTGGACGGTCCGCCGCTCATGCCGTTCGCACGGGCAGTCGCATACCAGCCGCGTATGCCCCCGGTTAACCTGGCGAGCCGGCCCTGCTCGATGACGATGTTCAGCACGACAGAAGCACCCATGACGAGGCCGCTCACTAACTGAGTCCAGTAACCGCCGATTCCGGTCGCGACCACCCCGGCTTCCAACGAACCGATGATGTAAGCGCCGAAAAAACTGCCGACGATAGAACCCTGGCCGCCGGCGATCGAGGTCCCGCCGATGAACACCGCTGCCAGGGCCGGCAGCAGAAATCCCTCCCCCTGCGTTGTCCAGAAGGTGTGCATTTCCATGGTGAGGAGCAGGGCGGCGAAGGCGGCAATCACGCCGTTCATCGTGAAAAGGCTGATGCGAGTCGCCGTCAGATTTACGCCCATGACCCTGGCGACATCCGGGTTATCGCCGATGAACATGATGGCCTCACCGAACTTGTGCCGGTTCAGGAGGAACCAGAGAAAGACGGCGAGGGCCAACGCCCAGAGCGCCTGGACGGGCACCACACCAAAGATTCGGCCGACAAATAGCTCTCGTATGACGGTTCCCTGGAGACCGCGGACATTCCAGGACAGCCCGCCGGCCAGCAGCACCGTCAGCCCGGACCAGAAAAACTGGGCCGCCAGCGTGGCCATGATAGAAGGCACGCCAATCCTGGCCACGAGCAGGCCGTTCACCCACCCGATCAGGGCGCCAGCGGCCAGGGCGAGCACCAGGCCGGCCCACGGCGCCCACGACGCGTCGAAGGTCCTGAAAACCCAGGCGAAGACAAACCCGGAGAAGGCGACCACCGACGGGAAGCTGAGATCGATCTCGCCGGCAGTGATTACAAAGGTAAGTCCCAGCGCACAAATGAGCATGGGGGGGACCGTCTGCAAGAAGGACATGTATATCCGGTACCCGGAGAAAACCCTCGGCGCGGTGATGTAAAACACGAGGTACAACACCAGCAGCACCGAGACGACAGGCAGCCCGTCTATCCGGCGCAGGTAGGCAATCAGTGATCTCACTTGGCTCATGATTCATCTCTGTCTTTCAGACCGTGCGCGTACTCAAGCAGGAACTCATCTAAAGCCGACTGCGAAATATCACTCTTGGGGAGGCTCGCCACGAGCGCGCCGCGATCCATGATGACAAAACGATCGGCGATTTCATACACATCGCGGATGTTGTGGGAGATGTAGATGCACGCCTTGCCGCCCTCCTTGATCTTGTGGACGAAATTGATGACTTTGCGCACTTCCTTGAGCGAGAGGGCAACCGTCGGCTCGTCGAGGATGATCAGCTCGGCCTCAAAATGCATGGCCCGTCCGATCGCGATTCCCTGGCGCTCACCGCCGGACAGCAGGCTCACTTTGGAATCAACCGAGATTCCCTTGCCCCGGAATCCGATCGTGTTGAGCATGATCTCCCGCGTAATCTCTTTTTCCTTTTTGACGTCAATGAAACCCAGCGATCTGGTGATTTGCCGGCCAATGAAAAAGTTCCGCCACAGCGGCTGTTTCTCGCCGAGGGACTTGTCCTGGTAGACGGTTTCAATGCCGTACTCGTGCGCGCGCTTGACGTTATAGGTCTTGAGGTCTACTTTGCGCCCGGCAATATACAGCTCACCATGGGTAGGCCGGAACACGCCGGTAAGGATTTTGACGATGGTCGATTTACCAGCGCCGTTATCGCCGATAAGCCCGACGATCTCGTTGCTCCCCACCTGCAAATTGACGTTTTTGAGGGCGCAAACGAGGCCAAAGTACTTATCAACATTCACCATCCGTAAGGCGTAGGGCTGGTATGTTTGCTCCACCATGTGGTGATAACCCTCCTTCACGAAAGTCTCGCGCAAGGCATGAACGCGGCTCATGCCAATCACCCGGATGGGGCAGGGGGAATGCCGTCTCCAATTGGTCCATTTAACCATAGCCATAATCAACGAGGTCAGCAATTACAGGGCGCAAACCTGGTGCAAGACGACTGCAAATCCGGTGCAGCCAGTGCAGTGGCAGTGCAGCCCGCGAAAAACGGGCATTCAACCGCGTAACCCCAAAAAACTCCATCCAGACGGAATTCAGGGCTACGCTGCATCACGATAAGAATCGTGGATGATGCCACCCAGCACATGTCGGCAGCGAATTGGCCCCTCGTGAGGATGGTGCCGCCCTGTGCGGTGTCTCCTTCATGAGCGGCTTTCTTCTTCGCGGGAGTCGGCCGCTCGTCCGTTTTTTGCACAAACTTGAATACCAGTCTGTCGCCAGTAGAAAATCACGTGATGACCTATAATGGCGACAGAACCGCATCACGAGAACAGGATATGCCGATGACCTATACCATGTCCAAGACGGTCGAAAACGGCATTGAGCGCGTTGTCTACACACCAGAATCGCGTCGCTTCAAAACCCCGATCGTGCTGCAACACGGCATGTGGCACCGCGCGCAGTGCTGGCAGGGATGGCAGGAGCTTTTGGCTGAGTGGGGATGGGAGACACACGCCCACAGCTTGCCGGGCCATGGCGGCTCACCCACCCAACGCCCAATTCGCTGGTGTACGCTGGGTTATTATCTGGGTTTCCTGGAGGCGGAAATCGCGCGCCAGCCCGAACCGCCTATCTTGATGGGACACAGCATGGGTGGCGCACTAACGCAGTGGTACCTCAAAAAAGTGGGGAATCTCCCGGCCGCAGTGTTGGTCGCGCCCTGGGGTTCCCACGACATGTTCATGCAGATATTACGCTCACTGACCTACGACCCGGCCGGCCTGGCGCTTTCTATCCTGAACCTGACGACTGCGCCAATGGTGCGGAACCCACAGCGTGCGGCACGCATGTTTCTTTCCGATACGGCCCCGGTCACAGCGGAGGAACTCTACGCCCAACTCGGCCCGGAGTCGATGTGGGTCCTGTTGCAGTACAATCCACTGCTGTGGTCGCCCCGCAAGCATACCAAGACCCCCATGCTCTGGCTGGCGGGCGAGAAGGACATACTGATACCAGCGGCCAAAGAACGGCGCTCGGCTGCCTTCTACGGCGCGGACTACATTGTCGTGGAGGGAGCAGGACACAACATCATGATGGAGCGCAACGCCCGCGCGACTGCCGAGACTATCCACAACTGGCTGCAGAAACAGGGCATCGTTTGAGTTACCTCCAATGGCGAGGAGGTTTCGGTCAGACGATGTCCCTCGCCGTGCCAGCCTTATAGCCTGACGTCTTCCAACCAGTCAGGGTGATCTATTCGTCGCCCGTCCACGTTGCCATCTCGGCTTGGAAGCCTGCTGCTTCCTCCCCCGCGCCTAGGGCATTCCACACCGCCAGCGCCTGCGCCGCGCAATGGTCGCGCGTGGCCACATCCGTCGCCAGCCGCGCCAACCCTTGCAACGCTTCTGCCTGACTGGCGAGGTCCCCTGCAAGCCCTCCCCAGTCACAGGGCGGCGCGTCCACATCGTAATGCTGGCCTGCCAGGCGCAGCACGTTTTGGTAACTCAGCCGCGCGTAGCTTTCCAGACCAACACGGGTGTAAAGGTCGGCCCACAGCACGTAAAGCACCGGCGAGTGCTGTTCAGGCACATCCTGGCTTTGCTCGCCGAAGGTTTCGGTCAGTACAAGCACAGCATCGGCATACGCCGCATATGTTATGTAGAAACGCGCCAGAGCCAGGGCCGCAGCTTCCTCGTTCGCCACGCCGTCCAGGATGGCAGCGGCATCAACCTGGATGGTTTCAACCTCTTGGGGCGGCGATAGGCTGAATGACATGTTCGGCGCGTCTTCTTCCTCCGAGGAGCGGCCATCGCTAAGGTCCACTACCACAACATGATACGCGACGCCCGGCTGGAGCGGCGGCGCGTTGGCCGGGTAGGTCAACGCTGCGTTTTCACCATCGACCACGATGGTCGTCCATTCAATGCCGCCGCCTAGCACAGTGACCCTGTAACCATCTACCCAGGAAAGTGGGTGCCACTGGATCAGTGGTTGGTCGTTCAGGATCTTGGTCGCACGCGGAGAAAGAAGGAACGGCGTCTCAAAGTCTTCACCCCCGGCACGCAACCATCCCGCCGTCAGCTCACCCGGCGAGGTTTCAATGACGACCCGTTCTCCTGGACCTGCCGGGCAATCCACCGGGTTTCGCTGGGTGATGATCTCAAGCTGGTCTAGGGTCGCACACAGGATGCGAACTGTGCCTTCTCCGGGGTCGACTGTGTCATCATTCATAACAATCTGCCCCATGCTAAGCACAGAAAATTCATCCCAACCAACGCGCTTGAAGCGCGCGCCCTCCGACGTCCCGATGA
>DAOUEM010000127.1:0-9007 GCA_034430555.1 Anaerolineae bacterium
TTACTGATGCGGACACAACTTACTAAAGAAAAGGTGCGGTTTGGTGTAAACTAACCGCATGAACGAAAAAGAGAAAAGACGACCGAAAGACTGGCGAGAAGCTCGCCGCTTGCGGGCCTGGGAATTGAAGCAAACCGGCTGGAAGCAAAAAGACATCGCTGCAGCCTTGGGCGTCAGTGAAGGCGCGGTGAGCCAGTGGTTGCGAAAAGGACGAGAAGGCGGCGCGGAAGCATTATCCAGTCGTCGCGGGGGTGGACCAAAGCCCCGCTTGAGTAGCGCGCAGTTGAGCCAGTTGCCCACGTTGTTGAGCCAAGGGGCAGAGCACTTTGGCTTTCGCGGTGCCGTCTGGACACGAGGGCGAGTGGCAACGGTCATCAAGCGTGAGTTTGGGGTAATGTACACCCCTGTCCATGTCGGGCGCTTGCTGAAAAAAGTGGGGTGGAGCCGCCAAAAACCTGTTGAGCGCGCCAGCCAACGCGATGAAACGGCCATTGCTCGCTGGCGCGATGAAACGTGGTCCGCTCTCAAAAAAAAGCACAATGCGAAGAACGGACGATAGTTTTTGTAGATGAGGCGGGATTTTACTTGCTGGCTGCGGCGGTGCGCACTTATGCCCCCAAAGGACAGACCCCGACCCTGCGTGTGCCCTTGCGTTGGGACCATCTCTCGGCGATCAGTGCCATCACGCCAGAAGGAAAACTGTACATGAGGGTCCAAGAACAGGCTTTTCGAGGGCCAACCATTGTCCGTTTCCTGCGCCATTTGTTGTGTCACATTCCTGGCAAGTTGCTCATCATCTGGGATGGCTTACCCGCCCATCGCGGTCAGTTGGTCAAGCACTTTCTGGCCCAAGGGGGTGCGGCACGTATCCATTTGGAACAACTGCCCGCCTATGCCCCGGAACTCAATCCCGACGAGGGCATCTGGCATTATTTGAAGGATGTCGAACTGGGCAATGTCTGCTGTCATACGTTGGCCGAACTCCGTTACGAGTTACGGAAAGCCACTGCTCGCTTGCGCCACAAAGTCCCTGTCATCCAGGCTTGTTTTCGCCATGCTCGCCTGGACACTCATGTTTAGTTTCATATGTTCGCATCAGTAGGTCAGTAGGGATAAAGGTAATCAGGACACCCTATCGGGCACCAAACGCCAATGCATATGCCGAACGATGGGTGCGGACGATACGTGAAGAATGTTTGGACAAGCTACTGATATGAATGGCCGCCATTTACGTCGAGTGTTAAGCGAGTACGAGTCGTACTACAACAAACGCCGACCGCACCAGGGACTTGAGCAGAACACACCTCATTGACTTGGGACATTATCGCAAGAAGGAGCTATTCAGTATCGAAAAGTGCTGGGCGGCATCATCCATGACTACTATCGAGAAGCTGCGTAGCGCATTTTCCCCCGTGAGATAAGTTTTTGCACCCTACGGGAGGTCTCTCGGGGTAGAGTTTCCACCGCTATCACGTTATTACGAAGAACAGAAAAGCCGTAACGCCGCAGTATTAAAATGAGCGTTACAGCCATAATAATGTGACTAGGCGGGAGCGACGGGCGTCGCATTCTCATAGGATCACTGCTCTGGATTGGGCCAGCCAACTGCCAGAATATGTTTCTGGGCATCCTCTGCTACTATTACCGAGAGATCGCGTGACGTCTATTTCCTTCCTTTGATTAGTTACAGTTGATTATAGCTGGTCGGTGGCCGAGCTCTTGCTCACGCCGGTGCCGGAAAGGATATGGCTCGATCCTTTTCCGGTGGCATGAGCGTGGGAAGGATACTAAAAATACCCACAAGAGGGCGGGTTGATAGGTCTTGTCTCCCCGGTGGGACAACAGCCACTGACGGCTGTTGAGCCGCAAAAAACCTCGCCCCGCGGCTCTCCGCCGATTATCCCCCAGTCACTGCGGCACCACCCCCATCGCGCGTTTAGTGGCATTCGCATCTATTGCGAGGCAGCCCGGGTTATCGCTCGATCAAGTATAATTGCACCCGCCCACCCTCATCAGAGGCGTACAGGATGCGGCGCCCGTCCCAGCTCCAGGTCGGGTGGCAGTGACTGCTTTGCGTGTGCCAGGAAGTCCGATGAGTGGCCAGCACTTCCAGCGTAGCTTCCTCCCCGGAGATGTCGATCAACACCAGGTCGTCCACGTCATCGCCGACCAGCACGCTGTTATCCGGGTTGGCGTGGTAGTGGTTGCAGTAGTAGGGCATGTCGATGCGCTTGACGAGGTTGTTGGCTTTGTCCATCAGACCAACGAAGGGCACCATGGTGTTCTCGTTGATGGGCACGTCAGTCAGCACGGCCTGCGTGCGGTCCGAGGTGATGGTGCCATCGTGGCCCGGCCCCCGGTTATCAAAGAACATGTAGCCGTCCTGGGTCCAGAACTCGTGACCGATGGCGTCGTTTTCATCCTGGCGGAAGCAGGGGCGCGCTTCCCGGCGGATGAAGTCCAGGTACCAGATACGCTGCGTGACCAGGTTCCACGGCCCCTCGTGGCAGAAGGTGCCGAGGGTGGAGTCATCTGGCGAAAACTGGAAGTGGCCCAGCTGGTGCGTATCCCGGAACACGTCGAACCAGCCGGAGCCGTCCAGGTAAGCCAGCGTGATGCGCCCGTCCTTGATCAGGTAGTAGCGCTCCTTAAAGCCGGCGTAGTTGGCCCCCCGGTAGTGAATCTCGTGCGCGATCGTCTCGTTGCGGGCGAAGGCCACATACTGCCGGTTGGCGGCGATGGAGGGCACGCTGGCGATGTGGAACGCCCCGGTTTCCTGGTAAATGGTGGTCGTCTGGCCGGTCTCCGTGTTCAGCACGCGGACGCGGGTATCGTCGGTGACGTAGGTGATCAGCTTGCTGTCCGGCGTCTTGGTGGTGGGATGCGGCCCGGACAGCACGTCGTCGCTGATCTGCTCGATCAGGCCGCTGTCCAGGTCCAGGCGGAAGAGGCTGTAGGACGGGTTCTCGTGCGGGGCTTTATGCTCGCCGGAAGCCCGGTCCGATTGAAAGTAGATGGTGTTGCTATCGCGGTCGAACGAGTTCTCGGTGAAGTACATGTGCACGTTGTTGCCGGTGGACGTGAGCTGCTTGATGGTGCGCCCGGTTTTTTCGTCCGTAAACTCGCGAATCTCGGAAGGCCATTGTTGCCCTATCATAAGCGTGTTTTTACCCTTCGGGTACCAGGTTGATGTCGATGAGAACGTTAGCCGGCGGCTGATGATGCCAGTCGCAGGCGGAAGCGGGTCACGCCGTCCGGCAGCGCGGCCGCCAGCCGGGTGAGCACGCCGTCACGCTGGTTGGCGCGGCAGTCCTCTTCCAGCCTTTCCGCCGTGAATACCGCGCCGGCCGGTTCCTCGATGGTCAGCGTCAACGTGGTCTCCTGGCCGAGGATGCGCGCCGTGCCGCCGTCGACCTCTGCCGCGAACCACGTGACGAAGGCTTCCTCGATGGGCAGCGCTTCGGTTGCAAAGGCAAAGGCATCCTCCAGCGTGACCACGCCACTGGTGATGTCGAGGCGCAGCGTGCGGCGGGCCTGGGTCAGGGCGGGTAGATCGTAGGCGGCATGGAAGTCCACCACCACGAACTTGATCTCGCCCTGCTGGCCGTGCTCGACGATCCGGCCGTGAAACTGCTGGCAGCCACCGAACTCCGGCCCCGGGGCCTGAAGCCGTCCGTCGATACGCGGTACGTTGTGCGTGTAGGAATTGTTGAAGACGTTCTGGTAGCGGCCCCGGCGGAAGTAGTCCTTGCTGTACAGGCCGCGCCCCGAATCGGGGATCAGGCTCTCGCCGCCCACGTTGAGGATGAAGGTGCCGATATCGGTGTGGCTGTGGTGGCCGTCGTTGTGGCCGGCTTTGGCTGCCAGGATGACGGTCGCCCCGTCGGGTTTTCCCCCGACCAGCTTGATCACGCCGCTGTCCGGCAGGTAGAAGTCCTCCTGCGCCAGCGCCGGCCGCGGCTGGGTGTGATCCCACCAGGCGGCGTGGCGCAGCACAATGGGCAGCTTGGCTAGCGGGGGTGGGGTCAGTGCCTGGTCGGATTCCAGCGGCGTGAACAGCGCGCGCAGCGAGTCGATGCCGGTGCGTTCGGCCAGCCGGTTGGCCACGCCGATGGCGATCGACTGGCGCTCGGTGGCATCACCGAAGTTGATGAAGCGGTTGGGAGCGACCAGCGCCATGCTGACCGGGTAGCGGGCGATGTCTTGCAGGCGGGGCTGGGCCAGCAGGTCGAGCTGGCCGCCGCTGATCTCGCGCAGCAGTTCGGCCACGACGATATAGTACATCAGGCCGTAGTTCCAGTAGCCCACTCCTTCAATCGAGCCGCCGTCGGCTTCAAAGCCGGTGGCGATGTACATCTCAAAACCTTCCAACACCAGTGCCAGCGCGTCGACCAGTGTGTTGATGTCCTGCTCCAGCCGCAGGAAGGCCAGGCCGATAGCGCCGTTGCAGACGCCGTTCCAGTTGAGCGGGCCGTGGAACCACCAGTGATCGCGGGCGTAGGCCAGGTACGGCTTAAAAATGTGGCGCTGCACTTCCTGCCGGATGCGCTGCCGAACTTCCGGGGCCATTTTGTCCCCGACCAGATAAACGGCCTCGGCCAGGGCCGCCCCGGTCTCCGCCGCGAATAGGTCGATGGCGTCCGGTTCGCGGGTGAGGGCGGTGTGCGCGCCTAACGGCCCGGTGCGCTGGTAGGGCGGGTCGATCTCCCAATACGCCGGGCCCTGTTCCTCGTGGGCGGGCAGCACCCAGCTTGTTTCCTCGCAGATGGCCCAGGCCAGGTCGTGCACACGGTCCAGCGCCGCGTCGTCGCCCAGGAGGGCTTCCAGCACCGCCCGGGTGAGTTGGGCGCGCCGCCGGTAGTAGGGATTCTGGTAGCCGGGGCGCGACCCGGCGTGCTCGAATTCGCGGTAGAGAGTGTACGTCAGCGGCTGGATGGTCTCCAGGTCGGGGACAGCGCGCCGGAGGACAGCCAGCAGGCGGTCCGTGGTGGGCGACTCCCGGATTTCCGCCCCCAGGTCCGCTACTGGGGCCGGGGAGGACAACCAGCGCTTCAACTGGGTCTTGGTAGGTCGGTTCAAAGTTTATCTGCTCCGGTCAGGGTAAGCTCGTCGGCAAAGTGACAGGCTACGCCGTGCCCGTCGCCGCTTTCCTGCCAGGCCGGCGCCTGCTCCCGGCAGACGTCCTGGGCGTAGAGGCAGCGCGGGTGGAAATGACACCCGGGCGGTGGGTTGGCGGGGTTAGGCACGTCGCCGGCGAGAATGATGCGTGATTCGCGGGAGCTGACCACGTCCGGGTTGGTGGTGGGCACGGCGGACAGCAGCGCTTCCGTATAAGGATGCAGCGGCTGCTTGTACACCACCTTGGAATCCGCCAGTTCGACCACCCGGCCCAGGTACATCACCGCGACCCGGTCGCTGATGTGCTGCACCACGGACAGGTCGTGGGCGATGAACAGGTAAGTCAGGCCGAACTCGCCCTGCAAATCTTGCAGCAGGTTGACCACCTGCGCCTGCACGGAGACATCCAGCGCCGAGACCGGTTCGTCGCACACGATCAGCTTGGGACGCAGGGCCAGCGCGCGGGCGATGCCGATGCGCTGCCGCTGCCCGCCGCTGAAGGCATTGGGGTAGCGGTTCATGTATTCCGGGCGCAGGCCGACCTTACGCAGCAGGTCGCCCACCTCCGCCTTGAGAGTCTCGCCCCTGTAGCGGTTGTGAATCACCAGCGGCTCGCTGACGATGTCCAGTACGGTCATGCGCGGGTTCAGCGACGAATAGGGGTCCTGGAAGATCATCTGGATCTCGTGGCGGTAGGCCTGGAGATCGCGCGCGCTGAGCTTGGCGAAGTCGATGGTGTGATCCTGGCTGGCCGGGCTGTCGCCCTCGTAGTTACGGATGTGCACGTGCATTTTCTTGAGGTCGTCGGTCAGGTCCTCGCTCTCGTAGTAGATGATCTTGCCGGCGGTGGGGACATAGGCCCGTACCACGCAGCGGCCCAGGGTGGTTTTGCCGCAGCCGCTTTCACCCACCAGGCCCAGCGTCTCGCCGCGCCGAATCTTCAGGCTGACGCCGTCCACCGCGCGGACATAACCCACCACTTGCCGCAGCAGGCCCCGCCGGATTGGGAAGTGCATCTTGAGGTCTTGAATATCGAGTAGCAGATTGGAGTCAGTCGTCATAGGCCTAGTCCGTGTAAAGCGTACAGCGCACCATGTGGCCGGGTTCCACCTCGATCAGGGGCACCCCCTCCGGGTCTGTACAGGCTTCTTTTTTATTGGCGGGACAACGCGGGTAAAAGGCACAGCCCTGGGGCACGCTGAACGGGTCGGGGATGATGCCGGGGATGGGGTGCAGGCGCTGCTGGTCGGCATTGCCGATCTCGGGCACGGACTGCATCAGCCCGACGGTATAGGGATGAGCCGGGCGTTTGAACAGCGTGGGCCGGTCGGCCACTTCGACGATCTTACCCATGTACATCACGGCGATGCGGTCGGCCGTTTCGTTGATCACGCCCAGGTTATGGGTGATCATCAGGATGGCCGAGTGGAATTCCTCCTGCAAGCGCCGCATCAGGTCCAGGATCTGCGCCTGGATGGTCACGTCCAGGGCCGTGGTCGGCTCGTCCGCGATCAGGAGCGAGGGGTTGCAGGAGAGGGCCATGGCGATCATGGCGCGCTGGCGCATGCCGCCGCTGTACTGGTGGGGGTAAGAGCGGATGAACTCGCGGGCGTTGCCGATGCTGACGGCCGTCAGCATCTCGACGGCGCGCTCCTCCGCTTCTTCCGGGGTCAGGCCCTGGTGAAGCACGATGGCCTCGGTGATCTGGTCGCCGATGGTATGCAGCGGCGAGAGCGAGGTCATTGGCTCCTGGAAGATCATGGCGATCTCGTTGCCGCGGATATCGCGGATCAGGTCACCTTCCGGGTTCACGGTGGTCAGGTCCAGCTCGTTTCCGTTGCGGCGGCGGAACAGAATCTGGCCGCCGGCGATCTCGGAGATGTGCTTGGGCAGCAGGCGCATCGTGCTGAAGGCGGTCACGCTTTTACCGCACCCGGATTCGCCGACGATGCCCAGCGTCTCGCCGTTGCGAATGGCGAAGGAGACGCCGTCCACGGCCCGGACGGTGCCATCCAGGGTGTGAAAGTAAACTTTGAGCTCATGCAGTTCCAAGACATTCTCAGGATTCATGGTCAGCCCTAGATGGTGTATGGGTCAGAGGCATCGCGCAGCCCGTCGCCGAGGAAACTGAAGGCCAGGATGACGATGACGATGACGATGGCCGGCGTCAGCACCCAGGGGTACAGCGCCAGCGACTGCAAGTTCTGCGCTTCTTGCAGCAGCACGCCCCAACTGGTCGTCGGTGGGCGCAGGCCCAGGCCCAGGAAGCTGAGCGAGGTTTCCGCCAGGATCATGGCGGGCAGGGCCAGCGTCGCCACGACGATGATCTGGCCGATGGTGGCCGGAATCAGGTGCTTAAAGATGATGCGCCGGTCGCTGGCCCCGGCCAGCTTGGCCGCCATCACGTAGTCGCTGTTGCGTAAGGCCAGCACCTGGCCGCGCAGCTGGCGAGCCAGCCACGTCCAGCCGATCAGCGACAGGATAACCGTGACGGCGAAATACGTCTGGAGCTGCGTCCAGTTGTTGGGCACGGCTGCCGAGAGCGCCATCCATAACGGAATGGAGGGGAAAGCGCGCACGATCTCAATCAGGCGCTGGATGATCTCGTCGATCACACCGCCGTAATAACCGGAGGCGATCCCCAGGAGGGTGCCAAACGACAAGCTGAGGATGACGCCGATCAGACCGATGGTCAGCGAAACCTGACTGCCCAGGATGATCCGCGAGAACATGTCACGCCCCTGCCGATCAGTGCCCAGCAGGCTGACGATCCCGCCCTGCGCCTGGAAGAGGTGAAGGTCAGTCTCGATAAACCCCAGGAAGGTATACGGGTCGCCGTGGGCGAAAAACTCCAGGTAGATTTTTTCATCGGTGCTTTCGTGCACGCGCCGCAGGTTCTCGTCGTAGGCGGACTCGATGCCGTAGACGTAGGGGCGGAACTGCCCGTCGTCAAATAGGTGAATCGTCTGGGGTGGCAAGTAGGTCTGCTGGGTGAAGCGCGTGGTCAGGTTGTAGGGCGCGATGAAGTTGCCAAAGAGGGCGATCAGGTAGTAGGTCAGGACGATCACGCCGCCAGCGATGGCTGCCTTGTTACGCCGGAAGCGCCGCCAGATCATCGCCCACTGCGAGGCCGCGAACCGCGCCTCCTCCGCCGTCAGCGCCTGGCGCTCGGCGACCATCTCCTGGGCGGCCAGGGTTTCCGCCAGCTGCCGGTACTGCTCGCGCAGTGCGTCGGACTGTTGTTTGACTGCGTCTGGTGGTTGCTGTGTGGCCTGGGTCATACGTACACAATCCTTGGATCCAGCCAACCCAGCACCAGATCGGCGATCAGGTTGGCGATCAGCAGCATAAAGGACATGATCATAAGGAAAGTACCAGCGACGTACATGTCCTGGCTCAGCAGCGCGTGCAGGAAGAGCGGCCCGGTGGTCGGCACGGACATGACGACCCCGATCAGGATCGACGAGGAGATGATCTTGGGGACTTCCATAGCCAGCACGCTGACAACCGGGTTGATGGCGGCGCGCACGGCGTAGCGGTTAATGACGCGCCGCTCCTTTAGGCCTTTGGCGCGGGCCGTCACGATATACTGCTGGTTCATGCTGTCCAGCATCCCGTTGCGCATGATCCGCATCAACTGCGCCGTGCTGGCGAGACCCAGGATAATGGCGGGCGGCCACAGGTGGACGAAAATATCCCAGACTTTGGCCAGGCTGAGCGGGGTATTGATAAACTCCGGGGACTGGGCGCCGATCACGCTCAGGCCCAGGACGATGCCGCCGAAGTACATCCAAATCAGGGCTAGCAGGAAGCCGGGCACCGACAGGCCCAGGAAGGCCAGGGCTGACAACAATGAATCGGGCAGCGAATACTGGTGGGTGGCGCTGTA
>DAOUEM010000128.1:0-16707 GCA_034430555.1 Anaerolineae bacterium
TGAAGCTCGCCATGATCAATCTGCATCAAAAGCTGCAGGCCTCCTCGCTGCAGGTCCGGTCGCTGCTCCAGGTCCATGACGAGCTGGTGCTGGAAGTCGCCGAGGACGCAGTGGAAGAAGCCGGGGCGCTGGTTCGCGAGACGATGGAACAGGCCTTCACCCTGGATGCGCCACTCAAGGCCGATGCGCAGTACGGGTACAACTGGCTGGAGATGGAGCCGCTGGCCGGTTAATGAAGCCACTCACGGCCGTGCCAGCCAAGCCGGGATCGGGCCGGCGCTGATACCGGTCAGCGTTCGTATTGTTTTATGTTTGTGATTTTCCGACATTTTTGTTTATAATATGTTTTGTGTGAGTGATTGGCACACATCTGGTCAAGAAGGCATTTCCCAAATGCCAGACCACAACCGCCACGCCAAAGCGGTAATCACGAACTTTACCACTTTAGTAGGAGAAGAAGACCAACGAAAGGAGCCAACGTAGCCGCCACGATTTTCGTCCATGCTTGCCGAGGCAGTTAGGTCGGCATCCGCTAAAACTCCGCTAAAACATGCTTCCGCAATCAAGGAGGAGCAACAGAATGTCCAACCGTATTAAAGCTCTGCCAGCCCTGATTCTGGTTCTTGCGATGGTCATCAGCATTGTCCCGGCCTTCGCACAGGGTGACGAACTGATCACGCACTACACGGCCGAACATGGCGGCGCCCAGATTTCCACGCTGGATCCGCAGCTTGCAGAGGACAGTGTGTCGATCGACTTCCTAGAAAATCTTTTCCTGGGCTTGACCAATAATAACCCGCTTACCACGGAGATCGAGCCAGAACTCGCCACCGACTGGGCGTTTGACCTCGATTCGCTGACCTGGACCTTCACCATCCGCGACGACGTGCCGTGGGTGCGTTGGGATCCCGTGAGCGAAGAACTCACCGAGCTGCGCAAGGTCGTGGCCGGCGACTTCGTGACCGGCATTCGCCGCGCTTGCGACCCCAACAACACCTCACTGTACGCCGAGACAGCTGCCTCCATGATTACAGGCTGCGCGGACGTCCTGGCCATGGACACCGCCGATGTCACGCCCGAATCCTTCGAGGTGGTCGGCGTGGCAGCGCCTGATGACACCACCCTGCAGATCACCCTGACCGGCACGATCGGCTACTTCTTCTCCTTTACCCCGACGTGGGTACTGCGCGCGGTCCCCGGCGAGATCATCGATGAATTCGGTGGCGGGTTCGAGAGCGAATGGACCGAAGCCGGCAACATCGTGACCAACGGCTCGTTCGTGCTGGACGAGTGGGAGCGCGGCGTGCGCCGCGTGCTGCTCCGCAACCCCCTGCTGCCGGAAGACCTGCAAGGCCCCGGCAACGTTGAGCGCGTGGTCGACCTGGTCGTCGAAGACGCGGGCACACTCTACGCCCTCTTCCAGGACAACCAGCTTGACTGGGCCGGCCTGCCCACCGCCGAGCAGCAGAACGTGCTGGCCGATCCGGAGCTGGCGCAGCAGGTTCGCCAGGTTTCCGACCTGGTGGTCTACTACCTGGCCTTCGGCCATGACAAACCCCCGTTTGACGACGTACATGTTCGCCGCGCCTTCAGCGCCGCCTTCAACCGCGAGCTGTTCGTGCAAGAGGTCATCAGCGGACGCGGCGTGCCGATGATGCACTGGACTCCGCCCGGCATGTTCGGCGCCGTGCCCGTTAACGAGGTCGGCATTGACGGCGAAGGCATCGGCTACGATCCTGAGTTCGCCCGCGAGCAGATGGACGCCGCCGGTTACCCCAACTGCGAAGGGTTCCCGGCTGTGAACATCGTGACCTACGCCAGCTGGGCTTCGTGGGCCGAGTACCTCCAGGCCGAGGTTGAGAACGTGTTGGGCTGCGACCCCAGCCTGTTCAGCATCGAGACGCAGGAATTCTCCGTGCTGCTGCAGACCACTTCACCCGACACCCCCACCGAAGAGCGCCCCAACATGTGGTCGCTGGGCTGGGGCCCCGACTACGGCGACGCCAACAACTGGGTGTTCGACGCCGGCCTGGCCTGCGAATCCGACAATAACTTCATGCGCCCCTGCACCGAGGTCGATGAGCTGATCACCGAAGCGCAGACCGAGATCGACCCCACCCGCCGTGCCGAACTGTACCGCGAAATCGAGGAAATGTTCTTCGGCTACGAAGGCGAATTCCCGATGATACCGCTCTACATGCGCGCGCCATACTACCAGCTGCGCCCGTGGCTGGACAAGCCGGTCGAGACCGACGGCCTGTACGGCGGCAGCCACTACGACTGGATCAGCATCGATCAGGATATGCAGGCTGAAGCCCGCGGCGAGTAATCCGCCCGCTGTCTTTGGCTGGTTTTCAGGCTAACTGAAAACACGCAACGACGCCCGGTGATTGACTCAATCGCCGGGCGTTTTGTTGACCACTGCCGCCCCGACAATGTGCGCCCGGCCAGCCCCCCCCACCTGCGTACTGGCTTTCCCGGCGCGGGGGTCTATGCTATACTGGCCCTGCATTATTGGCCTGCTCTTTTCACGGAAAGACTGTTTGAATAGCAACCATGAAACTATCGCATTACCTCGACATTGCTGACTGGCCCACGCAAGAACTCTGGGCGCTGCTGGAGCGTGCGATTTTCCTTAAACGCGAGTGGCAGAACGGCGGTAATCGCCCCATCCTGGCCGGTCAGGTCCTGGGCATGGTTTTTCAAAAACCGTCGCTGCGGACGCGGGTATCCTTTGAAGTCGGCATGAAGCATCTGGGCGGCGACGCGCTTTACCTGAGTCCGGCGGAAATCGGCCTGGGCAAGCGAGAGAGCATCGCCGATGTCGCCCGGGTGCTGTCCGGATACGTGCAGGGAATCATGGCCCGCGTCTTCGAGCACGAGCATGTCTTACAGTTGGCAGAACATGGCAGTGTCCCCGTCATCAACGGGTTGAGCGACTACAACCACCCCTGCCAGGCGCTGGCCGACTTCCTCACCATCTACGAGCATTTCGGTAAATTGCAGGGTCTCAAGCTGGCCTATATCGGCGACGCCAATAACGTGGCGACATCCCTGCTGATGGCCGCTGCCAAACTGGGCGTGAGGTTCAGCATTGCCTCACCACCGGGTTATACGCTGCCGGCCGCCGTGATGGTTAAGGCCGCCCCGCTGGCCGAAGCCAGTCACATCACGATCGAAACGCACGAAGACCCGGCAGCCGCCGTAGTCGGCGCCCATATTGTCTACACCGATACCTGGGTCAGCATGGGCCAGGAACTTGAGGCCGAAGAGCGCCGGCCTTTATTCCAGCGGTTCCAGGTCAATGAAACACTGATGGAAAAGGCTGCACCCGGTGCGATGGCGATGCACTGCCTGCCCGCTCACCGCGGGGAGGAAATCACCGATGAGGTATGCGACGGCCCGCGTTCGCTGCTCTTCCCACAGGCCGAAAACCGCATGCATGCTCAGAAGGCCATTCTGGTGCGGCTGATGAGCGACCGTTAACTAGATCTGGCTTGTTCAGACGACGGATAACAACATGGCCGGAAATCGCGATATCTATAATAAGGCAATGGCCGCCGGTAACAGCGCCGCCTGGGACCAGCAGTGGGACAGAGCCATTGCGGCTTATGGCCGCGCCGTGCAGGAGTATCCAGAAGACCCGGAAGCGCATCGTAACCTGGGGCTGGCCTTATTGCAGGCACGCCGCCTGGAAGAAGCGCTGAAGGTCTACACGCGTGCCCACCAGCTGTCGCCGGATGATCCCATCCCGCTGGAAAAAAGCGCCGATGTGCTGGAGCGCATGGGCCGCCTGCGGGAAGCCGCGCAGCAATACGTCAAGGTGGCCGACATCTATATCGCCCAGCGTGACCTGGTGAAGGCCATCGGCAACTGGGAGCGCGCGACCCAGCTCACCACCGGGCTGATCCAGATACATGCCAAGCTCGCCATGGCCTATGAACGCACCGGCGAGAGCAAAAAAGCCATCCGCGAATATCTGACCATGGCGTTCAACTTCCAGCGCATCAACGACACGGACAAAGCCATCCAGGCCGTGCAGCGCGCCCTCCGCCTGGATCGCGACAATGCCCAGGCGCTGAACACGCTCCAGGCCCTGCAATCCGGCACGTTGATGAAAGCCCCTCCAGTCGAGCAGCACCAGCCGGCCGCCCAGGAGCGCCAGGATGCATTCGACGCTACGCCGCACGATGCCGACCGGGAAGTCGGCGAAGCCGACCCGCGCGGACCGCTGGGCGAAGCAGAGGAAGCCGCTCTCACCGCCCTGGCCACCGCCGTTTTTGAGACCGGGGTGCTGGGCGAAGGCAGCACGTTTACCATCCAGGCCATTGAAATGCACCGCCAGGGCGAAGTCGAACCGGCCATCCAGTTGTACCAGCAGGCGCTCAACGCCCGTTTCACGCATCCGGCCATCCACCTGAGCCTGGGTGCGCTGAAGCTCCAGTTAGGCAACCATGACGAGGTGATATCCCACTTCTCCCAGGCGGCGACCGATCCCAGGCTGGCTGCCGGGGCTAACCACGGTCTCGGGCAGTCCTATATGGCGGTGGGTAAACCCAAGGAAGCAGCTTCGCACCTGGTAGAAACACTGCGCCAGGTCGATCTCAATCTGGCCATCGACGATCATGAGCGCGAACAGTTAAACGCGGTGTACGACGGGCTTCAGTCCAGCATCTCCGGCGGCGACGAAGCCCAGCTTGGCGCAATGAACGAGCGATTCTTCAGCCTGCTCACCGGCGCGGACTGGAAACAGCGCGTCGCAGAGACACGGCGCCAGCTTGAAGAAACCGCCCGGGTAGAGGGCGCCAGCGGCATGGTCGAACAACTGGCGGAAGGCGGCGAAGAATTAACCGAAGCCGTGGCCAAGATCGACCGCTACATCCGCGAAGGGTATTTCACCCTGGCGATGGATGAAGCGCACTACGCCATTGAGATCGCCCCGACCTACCTGCCGGTGCACATTCGCATCGCCCAGATTATGCAGAAGGAAAACAGTCTGCAAGAGGCCATCAACAAATACCGGGTCGTGGCCGACACGTACATCATTCGCGACCAGACCGAACGCGCCTCGGCCATCCTCAACGAAGTGCTGGAGATCGCGCCGATGGACCTCCAGGTGCGCACCAGCCTGATCGAGATGCTGAAGAAAGAGGAGCGCTGGGAAGAAGTGCTCGACCAGTACATCGACATGGCCGACGCCTACTACCAACTCACCGATTTTGACAGCGCCAGGGAAACCTACGAGGAAGCGCACCGGCTGGCTGAACGACTCAACGCCCGCCCCGAGCAAATCATCCATATTTTGCACCGCATTGCCGATATCGATGTCTCTCATCTGGACCAGCGGAAAGCGCTGCGCACTTACGAGCAGATCAAGGCAATGGCGCCGAATGACGAACGCACCCGCAAGGCCTTGATGGACCTGAACTACCGGCTTAACAACCGCGTGGAGGCCATCAAGGAGATGGACGAATTGATGAGGCTTTACGCCAAGCAGCGGCGACCGGACCTGATCGCACAGGTACTGGAAGAACAGGTAGCTCTGTATCCGGATGAAATGGCGCTCCGCTCGCGCCTGGCCGCGTTTTATGTGCACATGAAGCGCCGCGACGAAGCAGTCACGCAGTTAGATGCGCTGGGAGAGCTTCAGATTGATGCCGGATTACATGGTGCTGCCACCGAAACGATCCGGCAGATTGTAGCGCTTAATCCGCCGGGAGTTGACGATTACAAGCGTTTACTGAGCCAACTCGGGGGTTAGGCACCCACCCGGCCATGGAACTTCTTTGGGCCTTCGACAATTTCAACCTGACATCCCTGCTGGATATCCTGCTGGTAGCAGCCCTTATCTTCGTGGCGAGCACGCTGATTCGCGGCACCCAGGCGGTATCGCTGCTGCGCGGCACGATGCTCGTGCTGTTTTTGATCGGGCTGTTTACCAGCGTCCTGCAACTGGTCGCCCTGCGCTGGATGCTGGGCCACGTGATCACTGCCGTTGCCATCGCCATCCCGGTGATCTTCCAGCCAGAACTGCGCCGCGCCCTCACCCGGCTGGGCGGTGCGACGCTGTTCGGCCGCCAGCAGGCGCAGAGTCAGCAGCAGCATAACATCGAGCAGATCTGCGCCGCCGCCGATCGCCTGGCCGAGCGGCGGCACGGTGCGCTGATCGTGTTGGAGCGCACCAGCAGCTTGCAGGAGTACATCAACACCGGGGTGATGCTGCACAGCGAGGTCACGCCCCAGATTCTGCTGACGATCTTCTGGCCAAAAACCGAGCTGCATGATGGCGCGGCCATCCTGTCCGGCAACCAGATCGCGGCAGCGGCCTGCGTGCTGCCCCTGTCATCGGGCCACCGCATCACCGACCGGAAGTTAGGAACCCGCCACCGCGCCGCGCTGGGTATCAGCGAAGTCAGCGATGCGATTTGCGTCGTCATCTCGGAAGAAACGGGCCAGATCTCGGTCACCAATGGCGGCCGCATGATCCGCCGCCTGGACAGCAACCGCCTGCGCACGATTTTGAGCGCCTTCTACGCTGATGACACCCGGCGGTCATCCCGCCGCTTCTGGAACCAATGGCCGCGTCAGGTCCGCAACCTGCTTAGCCGCCTGACTACGGAATAGCAAGTCTTATGCGCCGTTCATCAACCCTTCGCTTCTGGGGAGAAAACCTCGTCTGGCTGGCCGGCTCCCTGGTACTGGCGGTTTTCGTCTGGATTGCGGCTACCGTCGAGCAGAATCCTGTGCAGGTTGCCCGGTTTCCGCAGCGCATTCCCATCCAGATCATCACCGACGAAGGCATCATCATGACCAACACGCCCATCGCCACAGCCCAGGTAGTGCTGCGCACCCAGGCCGCCGTCTGGGAAATCCTGGAAGCGGAAGATATCAACATCAGCGCCGACCTGTCCGGGCGCCCGCCGGGCACCTACAGCGTCGAACTGGATATCTCGTTCGCGACAGCACGGCGCATCGTGGTCGAAGATTGGCAGCCGCGCCTGATCACCGTGTCCATCGACCGGGCGGCGGAAATCCTGGTGCCGGTCAACGCCGATATCCGCAGCGACCCGCCGACCGGCTTCGAACTGACCGGCATCAACTTCAATATCCCGGAGGTGCGGGTGATCGGGCCGGCCTCCCAGGTATCGCGCATCATCCGGGCCGATGCGCGCCTGCATCTCCGCGACGAACGCAGCCTCTTCACGCGTGAGGTCCAACTTTCCGCGGTTGATAACGAAGGCCGGCTGATTCCAGGAGTCACCCTCGAGCCCTCCAGCGTCACCGTGACGGCCAACATCCAGGCCCGCGAAGGCTTCCGTGAAGTCTTCGTCACCCCCAACATCATCGGCGAACCCGCGCCGGGGTACGTGATCTTCGGCGTGGACTACAACCCACCCAACATCCTGGTGAGCGGCTCGCCCAGCCAGTTGGACCAACTGCCCGGCACGGTACTGACCGAGTCGATCGACCTCACCGACCAGACGGAAACCTTCAGCCGCACGGTAGGCGTCGATCTGCCGGCTGGCGTCACCAGCGAGCAGGAAATCTCGGTCACCGTCCAGATCGACACGCTGACGGCCAGCCGCCGCTTCGAGCATTTGCCGGTAGAAGTGCAGGGCCTGGCCCCCGGCCTGGAAGCCTCTTTTTCATCGGCGGAAGTCACCCTGCTGATCACCGGGCCGCAGCCCATTGTGGACACTCTGACGCCGCAAGACATCACCATCCTGGCGGACCTGACCGACCTGGCCGCCGGCGGCTACCAGGTGCAACTGCGCGCCATGGTGAACCGCGAGGGTTTGGAAGAAGCCGGCACCTCCGTCCTGCCATCGGTGCTGGATGTGCAGATCACCGGCGGGACTCCGGGCGCCACGCCTGGACCGTTGACCGGGACCGCACAACCCTGACTCTTACCTCCATCTACTGGCGATCTGTTTCATGATCATGGCCTGACCACCAGTTGGGGCTTGATTGTGCCTGCCGGCACGGTTAGAATCGCCAGCGTCAAGGTAGATTGGATAGACATATGAAACGCACACCCCTCGTGGCGCTGGTTGGACGCCCCAACGTCGGCAAGTCGACGTTATTCAACCGGCTGGTTGGCGAGCGCCTGGCCGTGGTCCACGATATTCCCGGCACCACCCGCGACCGGCTCCAGGCCGAGACCGAATGGAATGGCGTGGCCTTCACCGTGGTAGACACCGGCGGCATCGAGGTTTACCAGCCCAAAGGCACGCGCGATGTCTCGCCGCTGGCCGAAGGCAGCACCGATTTCGTGCCGCAAATCCGCGCCCAGGCGATGATCGCCGTGCAGGAAGCGGAAGTGGTGGTGATGCTGGTGGATGCCATCGAGGGCATCACCGCCGCCGACCAGGAAGTCGCCGAAATCCTGCGGCGCACCAGCAAGCCCATCCTGGTAGCGGCCAACAAGGCCGATAACGAAGAGCGGCGGACCGCGACCGTTGAGTTTTACGGGCTCGGCATCGGCGAGGTGTACCCGGTCAGCGCCATGCACGGCTCCGGCTCTGGCGATCTGCTGGACGCGGTTGTGCAGGCCCTGACCAGTTTGCCGGCCCCCTCCTATGACGAAGACGAGGAGTCGGACCTGCTCAAGATCGCCATTGTGGGCCGGCCCAACGTCGGCAAGAGCAGCCTGGTCAACCACCTGCTGGGCGAAGAGCGCTCGATCGTCAGTCCGCTGGCCGGCACCACCCGCGACGCCATCGACACCCGTCTGACCTGGGAAGGCATGCCAGTGCTGATGATCGATACGGCCGGCATCCGGCGGCGGGGCAAGGTCGCGCCGGGGGTGGAGAAGTACAGTGTGCTGCGCGCCATGAAAGCCATCAAGCGCGCCGACGTGGCCCTGCTAATGATCGACGCAGTGGATGGCATCACCGTGCAGGATACGCACATTGCCGGCTTTATCCTGGACGAGATGAAAAGCACGGCCATCGTCGTCAACAAATGGGATGCCATCGAAAAAGACGCCTACACCATCAACGACTACACCGAAAAAATACGGCACGAGCTGAACTTCATGCCGTATGCTCCACTGCTGTTTATCAGCGCCAAAACCGGTCAGCGCATCCACCAGGTCATCCCGGCGGCGGCCCGCATCCAGGAAGAACGCTTCGTGCGGGTGCAGACCAGCGAGCTAAACCGAATCGTGCGGCAAGCCGTGGCCCACCACGCGCCCCCCTCCAAAAGCGGCAAGCGCTTAAAAATCTACGTGGCGCAGCAGGTGCGCACCGATCCGCCCACCTTTCTGTTTCACGTCAACGACACGCGCCTGGTTCACTTCAGCTACGAGCGCTACCTGGAAAACCAGATCCGCGAGCACTACAGCTTCCTGGGCACGCCGGTGCGGCTGTCCTTCCGCCCGCGAGAGGGCCGGCTCAAACACTGACCCCACGGAATCAACACACGCGGCTCGAAAACCTCAGCCGCGTGCAGACACCTTCGATTATCCGGTTGATCAGGCCAGGCCGAGCAACTCGTATACCGTCACCGACTGCTGCCGCCCTTTGACCTGCATCGGTCCCAGGGGGCGCACCTCGACCAGGTCTCCCAGCCTCGCGATGACGCTCTCCGCCACCAGGATTTGCCCTGGTTTGGCGTGTTCTTGCAGGCGCTTGGCCAGATTCACCGCGTCGCCGATGGCGGTGTAATTCATGGCGCGGGCCGTGCCGATGTTGCCGACCACCGCCCAGCCCATGTTAACCCCGATGCCGAACGTCAGCCCATCGCCGCCGCGCCGCGCGTTCCACTCATCAACGGCGTTGCGCAGCGCCAGGGCCGCGTCTACCGCCCGGTAGGGATGATCATCCTGCGGCTCCGGCGCATTAAAGATCGCCATCACGGCATCGCCCAGGAATTTGTCCAGCGTGCCCTCACGCGCCATGATCACGTCGGTCGCCAAGCGGAAGTATTCGTTGAGTGATTCAACGATCTCCTCCGGCTCGGCCCGTTCGCTGTAGGTCGTATAACCGCGGATATCGGCAAATACGATGGTGATCTCCTGGCGGATGCCGCCCAGCTTGAGCGCGTCGGGCCGGTCCAGCACGCGGTCCACCACCGATGGTGCGACATAGCGCTCGAAAGTCTGGCGAATCTGCTGTTTCTCGCGTTCTTTGACCTCTTCCAGCTGGGCAAAGTTGTGGGCGTTCTCGACGGCGATTGCTGCGTAGTCGGCCAGCGCGCTCAGCAAGGCGCCGTCATGCTCGGCAAACGCTTTTGATCCAGGGCTGACATTATCCACGCCGAGCACGCCGAGCACCTGGTTGACCACCATCAGCGGCGTGTACAGGACCGCCGCCGGCATATTGGGGTCGCTGGCGCGAGCCTCGGCCAGTTCATCCGGCGTGAGGACGGCCGGTTCGCCGGTTTGCGCCACGTGCTCGGCCAGCCGATCCTCGCTTTCTAAAAAAACCGAGCGCGCCCGTGCGTCGGTCCGGCGTTTGGCTGCCCGGCAGACCAGCCGGCCCTCTTCCAACAGCAGCAGGTTGCCTTCTTCCGCCCCGGTGACGTAGGTCGCCGCTTCTACCACCCGCACAGCAAGCTGCTCTAATTCCATGTGGGAGGTGACGCTCTTGCCCATCTGGTAAAGCACGTTCAGTTCTTTGATGCGGCGCTGCAAATCCCGGTTGGAGACCAGCAGGCGTTCTGTCAGGGCTTCTTTTTCGTGGCGCAGACGAGTCTCGGCCAGGCTGCGCTCGACCGCCCCGAGCATTTCTTCCACGGTATACGGCTTTTTGACGTAGTCTTTGACGCCCAGGCGGAAGACCTCAATCGCGATCTCTTCCGACCCATGAAAGGTCATCAGGATCACCGGGATGTTAGCGTTCTCCCGCGCCAGCGCTTGCAGCACCTGGATGCCCGTCATGCGGGGCATTTGCAGGTCAAGCAGGATTAAATCGGGACGTTTTTCCAGCGCCTTCTCCAGGCCTTCCTTGCCGTCCCGCGCGGTCAGCGTCCGATAGCCATTGGGACGCAACACATACTCCACGACAAAGTCGCGGTTTTCCCGGCCATCGTCGACTACGAGAATACATTCTCCTGCCAAAACAACATCCTCAAGGTAAATGGACTGCCCAGACTGCGACTCAGTATAGTGCAAAAGAACACCCGATGCCAAGTCCACCGGTAGCCAGAGAGGCCGGCCGGTTAGATTAGAGGATCGCGACAAAGCACGACGGATAATTGCTCCACCCCATATCGTGCAATATAATCAAGACCATCATTGTCAGGCAGGAAGGGCTGGCTGCGTGGGGACATCGGAACAAACAGGTTTGCGGGCGC
Organism: Anaerolineae bacterium; assembly: GCA_034430555.1. GTDB lineage: Bacteria > Chloroflexota > Anaerolineae > Aggregatilineales > Ch27 > DAOTXK01. Next base: position 11,299 of record DAOUEM010000128.1, read on the forward strand.
AGGACGGCATACCGCTGCCACCGGACGAGCTACCTCCCGTCGAGCAAACGGCAGACTTGCCTCGCCCACGCGCTAGAAGCCGGTCGCTGCTCCGCGAAGTGATCGAGACCGTGCTGTTAGTGGTGGCGATTTATACCCTGGTCAACCTGGTTTCGGCACGCTTTATCGTCGATGGCTCCAGCATGAGTCCCAACTTCGCCACCGGCCAGTTCATCATCGTCAGCCGGCTGAGCTACCTGCTGGCCGGGCCGGGCCGGGGGGACGTCGTGGTCTTTCAGTCGCCGGACGACCCGGAGCGGGACTTCATCAAACGGGTCATCGGCCTGCCGGGTGAACGGATCGCCGTGCGGGACGATCTTGTTTTTGTCAACGAGGTACCGCTCGACGAGCCATATATCAACGCGCCACCCCGCTACAGCGGCGAGTGGACGCTCGGCCCAAACGAGTTTTTTGTGCTGGGCGATAATCGCAACAACAGCCAGGACTCGCATTCCTTTGGTCCGTTGGCACGGTCCGCTATCATCGGGCAGGCCTGGATTGTCTACTGGCCGCCGCAGGACTGGAGGATCGTCCCGGCCAATTCCTATGACAGCCCGCCGCCGCCCACGCCGCTGCCGTCACCGGTGCCGACCCAGGCACCAACCGTCACGTCCAGGCCGCCCGCGCCATAGGGCACAATCATCCATTGGAGGATGGCATGTCCCACGACGACCGATATCTGTGCCCAATCTGCCACGTTGGCCGGCTGCATTTGCGATTGGTCACTTATGTAAACGTGTATCACCATACCCTGGTCAGCGTCCCCAACACCCCGGCCTGGGCATGTGATTTTTGCCATACGATCGAGTACGATACGGAATCTGTACAGCGCATCGAAGCGCTGGTCGGACAGGCGGGCCCCCCACCCAACCGTCACCGCGCCCGCCCCCAGCATCACCTGCGGAGCAAGCCCCGCGCCTACTCAGTGGAGAGTTAAACCGTGACCGTTGATCTGCGTAGTTACGTTTTTTTAGATAGTCTTCAGCCGCAGCACGCCGCCTATCTGGGCACCGTCGCCAAAGGCTTTCTGCCGCTGCCTTACGATGCCTCGTTATGGATCGAGATTTCACCGGGCATCGAAATCAATCGCATCACCGACATCGCCGTCAAGTCCACCGCGGTGCGGCCCGGGCTCCAGATCGTCGAGCGCCTGTACGGCCTGTTGGAGGTCCATTCCAGCAGCCAGGCGGAAACCCGCGCCGCCGGCGCTGCCGTACTGGAGGCGCTCGGCCTGACGGAAGATCAGCGGAGCAAACCGCGCATTGTCTCCAGCCAGATCATCCGTAATGTCGACGCCCACCAGACCCAGCTCATCAATCGCATCCGTTACGGCCAGATGCTCCTGGCCGGGCAGACGCTGTACGTGCTGGAAGTCGAGCCGGCAGCCTACGCCGCTCTGGCTGCCAACGAAGCGGAAAAAGCAGCCCACATCAACATCCTGGATGTGCGCGCCTTCGGCAGTTTTGGCCGGGTTTACCTGGGCGGCACCGAACGGGATATCATGGCTGGTTATGGGGCTGCCGTGGCCGCCCTGGAAGCGATCGAAGGCCGCGACATGGCAGAAAAACGCAGCAGCAAAGAGTAGCGCCAGCCTGGTTAAGGACGATCATGACCATCAATCTCTGGCACGGGCTGATGCCCGGACCCAAAGTCCCTGACAACGTATACTGCATCGTAGAAATCCCGAAGGGCAGCCGCAACAAGTACGAGTACAGCAAAACTGCCGGCGTGATCAAATTAGACCGGGTGTTATACAGCCCCCTGCACTATCCCAGCGATTACGGCTTGATCCCGCAGACGTTTTACGAAGACGGCGATCCCCTGGATATCATGGTCATGATCAACGAGCCAACCTATCCTGGCTGTGTCATCGAAGCGCGCCCCATCGGCATGTTTCGCATGCTTGACCGGGAAATGCCGGATGACAAAATCCTGGCCGTACCCGCTACCGACCCAATTTTTGACGAATATCACGACCTGGAAAACGTGCCCAAACACTTCCTGGCGGAAGTGGCCCACTTTTTCCAGACCTACAAACAACTGGAAGCCGGCGAGGAAATCGAGCCGCTGGGCTGGGCCAGCGCGGAAGAGGCTAAAGCAAGTATCATGCACGCCATCGAGTTATATAAGCAGAAGTATCCTCCCACCGGCATTTAACAACGGATGGCTCTATGCAACTCGGCAAAGTTGTAGGAACAGTTGTCTCCACCCGCAAGGACCCCGGCGTAGACGGGACGCGCCTCCTGCTCGTCCGCCTGATGACGACTGAAGGCGCCCTGCTTGCTTCGCACCTGGTCGCCACCGACGTAGTCGATGCCGGGGCAGGCGACGTGGTGATGATCGCTACCGGCAGTGCCGCCCGGCAAACCACCGTTACCGACCGCCGTCCGGTCGACGCGGTGATCATGGCCATCGTGGACACCTGGGAGATCGGCGGCGCGGTCAAATACGATAAAGCACAGCCCGAACAATACCCGGCAGGTGGTTAGTGACCATGAGCAGGGCGCTTACGGCCAACCCGGACATTGAGCAACTGCTGGCGGATGTGCTTTTACACGCACACGACATACTGCCGTTTGATACCGGTGGCATCGCCCTGTGCCACGTGGCGACCCATACGCTGGCGCCGCACCTCACGCTGCAGGCCGGAGTCGCTGTGCCACAGGCCGACCACCTCCCCATCGGGCACGGGCTTTTGGGGCATGTCGCCGCCACCGGACAATCGGTAATTATCCCGGACATCAGCCAGCAGAGGCAGTTTACTCCGCTGTATGACAACCGCATCCACGCCGTGATGGTCGCCCCCATCGTCGCCGAGGAAGCCGTGCTGGGGGTGCTGGGCGTAGGCCGGTTCACGCCACACAGCTTCGACCACACCCACCTGAAAGTGCTGCGCAGCCTGGCCGCTATGGCCGCGTCAAACCTGGAAGCCATCAGCCGCTACTTCGCACTCAACACACGCCACCAGGAGCTGCAAGCCTCCTACGACCGGCTGGCGGTTTACGGGGAGGTCAGCCGCCTGGCAGCGACGGCCCTGCCGCTGGAGCATATCCTGCCGCAGATGTGCGCCCACCTCACCACGATGGCCGAGGTCGACGCCTGCACCATCACCATCTGGGACCGGGAACGGCAGCGCCCGCAGCGCCTGGCCGCTTATGGCATCGAGAACAGCAGTTACCTTTCCGAAGCAAAGCGACCGGGCGATACCTCTACCCTATCCGAGCGCGTCATGATCGATGGCGAACCCATCATCATCAACGAGGCCCGGCAGCAGAGTCCCGCCCCTTCGCCGCTCGTCGAGGAGGTCGGTGCACAGGCGATCCTGGCGCTGCCGCTGGTGGCGCGCGGACGGCGCATCGGCGCGGGCTTCCTGCTGGATATCACCTCCGGGCGGACGTTTGAGGCGGCCGATGCCGAACGAGTCAAAGACCTGCTGGAACAGATCGCCCTGGTCATCGACAACAAACTGCTGCTGCAAAATACCCGCGCCCGCCTGGCCGAGACTTCCCTGCTGCTGGAGGCCGCCGCCATCACGGCTTCCTCCCTGGAACTGGACGACATCCTGGCCCAGGCGCTGCGGTTGATCGAGACCACCCTTGGCGTCGAGATGGGCGCCTTCCTGCTGCACGACCCGGAAAACAATATGCTGGCGACCGGCCCCAACGCGAGCTTTGGCTTCCCCCAGGCGGAACAGCGCCTGCGCTTCGCCGCCAACGATCCCGACAACCAGATCGCCATCACCTTTATGGCGAGCCTGCCGTTCTTCGCCAACGCGCCGGACGGGCTGAAGGTGCCGGCCCGGTTCCTGGAACAGGCCGGCGTGCGGAATATCCTGTGCGTACCGCTGCGCGTGCAGGACTACCCGATGGGCGTCTTCCTGGTGGCCAACCGCCAGGAGGGCGGCTTTACCCGCAATGACGCGGAGATGCTCACCGCCATCGGCAGCCATATCGCGGCGGCCCTGCGCAATGCGGAATTATTAAGCGACACGCGCGACCGCCTGCGGGAAACCGAAGGCCTGCAGCGCATCGCCATCATCACCAGCGCCACCCTGGACCAGGACGAGATGCTGGTCCGCGCCATCCGCGAGACAACCAGCCTGCTGGATGTCGGCGCGGCCATGCTGATCCTCCTGGAGTCACGCGGGCGTCTCCTGGCGATCCATGGCGCTTCCGCCCTGGGCATCCATCCAGGCCTCCCGTCTGCCACCTGGCCACTCGACGGCAGCGGTCATATCGTCCATGCATACCATACCGGTCAGTCGTATTACAGCAACCACCGCATCGACGATCCTTTGCTGGAAGACCCGTCTATCTTCGGCATCGCCGCTCGCACCGTGATCACCTGCCCGCTCAACACGCGCGATCGGACGCTGGGCGTCTTGACCCTGCTCAACCGCAGCAATGGCAGCTTCGACGCCCACGATGTGGAGCTGGCCCAGGCCATCGCCAGCCAGATCGCGGTGAGCATCGAGAATGCCCGGTTTCTCGCCGCGGAGCGCTCGCGGGCCGACCTGATGTCCATGATCAACCAGATCAGCCAGTCGCTGAGTTTTACGCTGAATGAGCAGGCACTGCTCGATCACACCGTGGACAGCGTACACCGGCTGCTGGGTTACGAGGCGGTCGCCGTTTTTATGCCCGATGAGGGCAGGCAGAAGGTCCGATTGGTCGCCCGCGCCGCCGACGATCCTGCCCTGACCGGCGAAGAAGGGCTGACTATCAGCCTCGACCAGGGCATCGTCGGACGCGCCATCACCACCGGCGAGGTGCAGAACATCCCCGACGTGCGGGACAGCGGTGATTTTTTCAGCCCCTATTCCAGGGAAGCGATTGCTTCCTGCCTGACCGTGCCGCTGCGGAGCGGCAATCGCATCCTGGGCGCGCTGGATATCGGCAGCACGCATGTCAGCAAATTCACCGAGACCGACGCAGCCATCATGCAAACGCTGGCCGCCCAGGTCACCACCGCCATCGAGAACGCGCGCCTCTTCCGGCAGGCGCAGCGCCAGGCCCGCGACCAGGGATTTTTGCGCCAGGTCACGGTGAACTTCAGCCGCGCGATCGTGATGGACGACCTGCGGCTGGAAATTTCCACCGCGGCCCGGCAGGCCCTCAGCGCCGATTGGGTGGCGGTCACCCTCCTGCAGAACAACCAGCTTGACCAGCGCACCCTTGTCCCGGCGGACGCGCAGGCGCCCCGGCTGCTGCTGGATTCACTGCACACGCCGATCACGCGTTTTCAGCATACCTTGGCGGCGCTTCACGAGCCGCGATCGCTGGTGCATCATCCCAGCCAGCCCCCGGCTGGAGATGCGGTCAGCCGCGAACTGAGCGGCCTGCTGCCCGATACTCAGCCGACGACTCATCT
>DAOUEM010000129.1:0-5218 GCA_034430555.1 Anaerolineae bacterium
CACAGATCGGCTTTGGTCCAGCCCAGCAGCGGATGCACCTTGAGCGGGCCGTCGGGCTGGGGTTCCAGGATGCGCAGCCTGGCCCGGTTGGCCGTCTGGTCGTGGCGCACCCCGCTGATCCAGCCGCGTTGGCCGGCCAGGGCGCGCTGCATCGGTTCCACCTTGTTCAGGTAACAGCACAGGTCGGGGTCCTGGCGGTAGAGGCCCTCTCCATAACGCCGGAACAATTCGGCCTGGTCGATCTGCGGGCCGACCACCCGGATGTTCAAGCCGTAGCGCCGCGCCAGGTCATCCCGGAAGGCCAGCGTCTCCGGGAAGTGGAAGCCGGTATCGATGAAGATGATGGGCATCGATGGGCACACCAAAGAAACCAGGTGCAGCAGCGGCAGGCTCTGCGTCTGGAAGGAAGAACTGACCACCACCGCCGGCCCCAACGTCTCCCAGGCCCAGGCCAGGATATCCGCTGCAGGCCGGTCGGCCAGGCATCCGTTCAGCGCTGCGATGTCCAGGTCGGTCATGCGCCGGGCACCCTTTCGATGATCAGACATGGCCTGCCCCGCGGCAGGTCCCCATTACCGAAGACTCTAACACCCTGTCGGCTCAAAAGCTAGCATCTACCCCATCAGGCTAGCGGGCTGCACGGCAGGCGCAGGTAGAAGGTGCTGCCCGCGCCCTCCCACTGTTATCATTTATCCACTATCTGCGGTACACTTACCGCGTTTTGTGCGGTACGTCCTCGTAGCCTGGCCTGCCTCTTGTGCCGCCTGCCCGGTCTTACCAGAAAGTGAAAACCCTGATGAGTGTTGTCAATGAAAGCGGCGTGATCGCCCCCTACGGCGGCAGCCTGGTCGACCTGCTGGTCCCCGCCGAAGAACGCGCCAAGCTCAGGCGCTACGCCTCCCATTTGCCCTCGGTGCAGCTCAGCCCACGCGCCCTCTACGACCTGGAACTGCTGGCGGTGGGCGCATTCTCGCCGCTGGACCGCTTCATGGGCCAGGCGGACTACGTCCGCGTGCTCGAAGAGATGCGGCTGGCCGACGGCACACTCTTCCCGATGCCGATTACGCTGCCCATCGACCCCGGCGACGACATCCGCATCGGCCAGAGCATCGCCCTGCGCAGCCCCAAAAACGAGCTGCTGGCGATCATGGCGGTGGAAGAGATGGTCGCCTGGGATCGCGACGAGGCCGCCGAACAGGTTTTCGGCACGCTGGACCCGCGCCACCCCCTCGTGGCCGAGATGCAGCGCTGGGGGCCGGTCAACATCTCCGGGCCGCTGCAGGTGCTGCAACTGCCGCCCCACTACGATTTCGCCGACATCCGCCTCACCCCGGCCCAGACGCGCGCCCGGCTGGCCGACTATGGCCGCCAGAACGTGGTCGCCTTCCAGACACGCAACCCGATGCACCGCGTCCACGAGGAGTTGACCCGACGCGCCATCGAGGCGGTTGATGGGACTTTACTGCTGCACCCGGTGGTTGGCGTGACCCGGCCCGGCGACGTCGACCATTACACCCGCGTCCGCACCTACAAAGCCCTGGTGGAGAACTACTACAATCGCGGTAGCGACGGCGACCGTGTCCTGCTGGCGCTGCTGCCGCTGGCGATGCGCATGGGCGGCCCGCGGGAAGCGGTGTGGCACGCCATCATCCGGCGCAACTACGGGGCCAACCACCTGATCGTGGGCCGCGACCACGCCGGCCCCGGCGTCGATTCGCAGGGCAATCCCTTCTACGGCCCCTACGACGCGCAGGAAGTGGTCACCCAGCACGAAGACGAGTTGGGCGTCAAGATGGTGCCCTTCCGCATGGTCGTCTACCTGACGGAAGAGGACCGCTACGAGGAGGTCTCCAACGTCACCGCCGACATGCCGACGGCCCAGCTCTCCGGCACCGAGGTGCGCGAACAGTACCTCGACCAGGGACGCAAGCTACCGGCCTGGTTCACCCGCCCGGAGGTGGCCGCCATCCTGGCCGATTCCTACCCGCCGCGCCACCGGCAGGGGGTGTGCATCTGGTTCACCGGCCTGAGCGGTTCCGGCAAGTCGACCACGGCGGAAGTGCTGCGCACCATGCTGCTGGAGCACGGCCGCGACGTGACCGTGCTCGACGGCGACGTGGTCCGCACGCATCTCAGCAAGGGGCTGGGCTTCTCCAAAGAGGACCGCGACACCAACATCCGGCGCATCGGCTTCGTGGCGGCGGAGATCGTACGGCATGGCGGCGCGGTGATCTGCGCGGCCATCAGCCCCTACCGCTCCGTGCGGCACGAGGTGCGCAACATGGTCGGCGACGATCACTTCGTGGAGGTCTACGTGGACACGCCGCTGGAGGTCTGCGAGGCGCGGGACACCAAGGGGCTGTACGCCAAGGCGCGGCGCGGCGAGATCAAGGGCTTCACGGGCATCGACGACCCGTATGAGCCGCCGCTCAACGCCAACCTGACCATCGACACGGTGGAGACCAGCGAAGCCGACAACGCCCGCCGCATCATCGAATACGTGTTGGAACAGGGCTTCGTCCGCCTGCCGGAGATGGTCGGCACCGACTAATGGACACCTCAAAAAGAAGGGACATAATATAGCAGCGTGTTGAAAAAGTCGCCTCAGAGCGTAGTCACTCGTGCCCGCTTTTGTGAAACCTGAATTCAGTTGAACAAAAAGGAGGGTCGATCTTCTCTAGGAAGGTGAGGTGCCAGGTGCCGGAATCGTGGCATCGGTCGTTCCAGTTGGCATTCTTGCACATACCTCCGTCCTCACCAATTGTAGCACGCGTTCGGTGGCCGGCTGCGCCAGACCCTATAACTCGGCCAAATAGTCCGATGCATCGCCATTGAACAGCGTCATTACGGCTGTAAGTTCGCATACACCGCCTTCCACGAATCACCTTACGCCGCATAATCGGCCACTCTCCTGAAGCTTGAGCGGCTTGGCACTTCCCTCCTAAAGCACTATGATTAAGATACCACGCCAGGAGGAGGAGCCAAAATGGACGGTCAGATATGACAAGGCCACCGGATACCCCACCAGATGAACCACCGCCCAACCCGCGCATCTTCCTGTCCTACGCCCGTGCCGACGACGAGCCGTTCGTCAAGCAGCTCTACGAGGACCTGACCGACGCGGGATTCGAGGTGTGGTGGGACCGCGAATCGATGCCCAGCCGGGGAAAAGCCTTCTCCCAGGAAATCCGCGACGCCATCTCAAACGCCAGCCGTTTAGTGGCGGTGCGCGGCCCGGCGGCGGACGTGTCCGAGTGGGTCCAGGCGGAAATCCGCTGCGCGGGCGAGACGGCCTGCATCCCCATCGTGCCGGCGCTGCGGCTGGGCGAGTTCGAGGGGCTGCCGGACGACATTCACCACCTGCACTGCGTGGACATGCGCGAGGAACGAGCTTACGAGGATGCCCTGGAGGAGCTCGTCCGCGTCCTGCATGACACGACGACTACCCCGGCGCCGCTCTACGGCCGCTTTCCCCCCATCCCCGACGCTGCCGTCGAACGCCAGGAGGCCGCCGATAAACTGGATGACATCCTGGGCACGGAGGGCAGTGGTGCGGTCGTTACCGGGCACGTACGGAGAGGCGCCGTGCACGCGCCGGGCGGCATCGGCAAGAGCACGCTGGCGGCCATGACCGTCAAGTCCTGCCGGACGCGCTGGGCCTTTCCCGACGGTATCGTGTGGGTGGAGCTGGGCAGGAACCCGGTCATCAAGGTACGGCAGGCCGACATTGGCATTGAGCTCGGCGACAGCCGCGAAGAATACATCGACGAAGAACGGGGCACCTCGCGCCTGCAGGCCCTGTTCAAGGGCAAACAGATGCTGATCGTGTTGGACGACGTGTGGGACAAAGATCATGCCAGGCCGTTTCTGGTCGAGGCGCCGGGCTGCTGCTGGCTGCTGACCACCCGCAAGCCGTCTATCGCCATTGAACTGGGCTTTGCTGCCAAAAACTGCCTGCGCCTGGACGTGATGGACGAAGACGAGGGGCTGGAGCTGTTCGTGAAGCGGCTGGACCTGCCCGCTGAAAACCCGCCGCACGAAGCAGAGCTGCGTCAGATCGTGCAAAAGTTGGGCGGACACGCGCAGGCGCTGACGCTGGCGGCGGCCAAGCTGCAACTGCGTGGCCCATCCTATGCGCCGCGATACCTGGAGCGCCTGGAAAAAGTCGTCGCCGATAACCCCTTCACGCTGCTGAGCCTGAGCGATGACGAGGATAAAGAGAGCAACCTCGAATACTCACTCTCCCTCACCTACCACGACCTGGAAGCCGACATGAAGCGACGGTTTCGGGCATTGGGGGTATTTGCGGTCGATAGTACGTTTGATACAGAGGCGGCGATGGTTGTGTGGGGCGACGAATCCGAAGACGAGGCCGAAGTTGCGCTGGACCAACTGCTGGCAGCCGGCATCGTCGAGCAAACGGAAACGGGACCGTTTACCATGCACGGCCTGCTGCGCACCTACGCGCGGGCGCTGCTGCAGCGTCCAAAGGAGTGGATCGAAGGCAGCGACGAATGGCAGGCCGCCCGCCAACGGCACGCGGTCTATTGTGCGGCGCTCGCCAGGCGATGGTTTGACCGAGACAACGCCCACCGGTTGATCCCCTACCTGGAGGACCTGACGTCAGCCTTTGCCTTTGCGCAGGAAGCCGGCGATGCCGAGCTTGTCTACCAGATTGCCTGGGACAGCCATCGCATGTTGGACATGGCCGGCCTGTGGCGCCGGCGGGAGCAGTGGCTGCAGGCCGCGCTGGCGGTCGTCACCGGCGACGACGACACGACCCGGAAACGACAGGCCATGTTACGCGGTACGCTGGCGGACCTGGCGGCCAAGCGCGGCGCCTGGGACCAGGCCGAGACGCTTTTCCGCGCCGCCCTGGCCGTTTTCGAAGCCCTGGGCGACCGGCAGCAGGCAGCAGTCTACCAAGGGTACCTGGCGGACCTGGCGGCCCAGCGCGGCGCCTGGGACCAGGCCGAGACGCTTTTCCGCGCCGCCCTGGCGGAGTTCAAAGCCCTGGGCGACCGGCGCAGCGTGGCGGTGAGTCAGGGCAAGCTGGCGGACCTGGCGGCCAATCGCGGCGCCTGGGACCAGGCCGAGACGCTTTTCCGCGCCGCCCTGGCCGAATTCGAAGCCCTCGGCGACCGGCGCAGCGTGGCGGTGAGTCAGGGCAAGCTGGCGGACCTGGCGGCCCAGCGCGGCGCCTGGGACGATGCCGAGA
>DAOUEM010000130.1:0-2103 GCA_034430555.1 Anaerolineae bacterium
ATTTGGTCACGCGCAACGAGAGCGACTTTGCGCATAGTAACGTCAGGGATCAACTTCGCCGCTCCAGGCTGTGCAGCACGTGGCGGCGTCCTGGAAACTGGGCAATCTCGCGGCTGCGTGCCTGGATGCCCGGCAAAGCGTTGAAGTCACAGCACCGGTTCGCTTGACCGAAAGTGGCGTGGGTTGCCGATGTGTTTTTCTGGAGGGTGGTACTAATCTATGTCTATCTATCTGACTCCGGCTGCGATTGGATACCTGACCCAGTTCATCATGGCGCTGACGATTATGGGCTACTTTTCCTATCGCACCGCCGTCTCTTGGCGGCGCCGCGAAAAGAACGTGCATACATCTCTTCTGGCTTGCTTCTTTGCCTCCGTCGCCGCCATCGTACTGCTGTTCTTTCTGGATGCAGCGCTGCCGCCTTCTCCACGTCTCTATGCGGTGTACGTGGAAAACACAGCGATCGGGCTGTTCCTAACCTTGCTGATCCAATTTGCTTACCATTTTCCCCGCCTGTATCCGCAGCGCAGGTGGGAGGCGCGCATCGCGCTGGCGCTGAGTCTCCTCTACACACTTTGGGAAGCCGGGTTCGCCGTGTATCGCGGAAGCCTGCTGCTCCAAAGCGGCTACGTCATGTACCGGCCTTTGGTCGCCGACTGTGCTCTGGTGGTGGGCTTTGTGTGGGCGCCGCTGGCGTTCCTGCGCCAGACCATCGCCGCTTCGCGGCACGAGCAGGCCCCGGCAGGTTTGAGAAACCTGCCGAGTCTACGCGGTCTAGGCTACCTGTGGCGCCCGCACGGACAAGCGGCGCGGACGGTGCGCGCCTTCGCGCTGGTCTTTTCGCTGCCGGTGGCTTTGAGCCTTGTCAACTTTTGGCGCGCCGATTCTTCCATCTCTCCAGAAGTGTTCCAGTCGAGCATGTCGGCAGGGATTCTGCTCACACAATTCTGGTTTGCCCTGGTGTATCTCAATACCATCGCCGAAATGACGACGTTCCGGTTGCGCCTGGTGGGCGTCACGTTGGTGGCGGTACTGGCCGTGTTCGGCGCGGCCGGCTGGGTCATGACGCCTCCGCACGCATCTGTGTACCGGCCCGCGCTCGCCGACCAGCAAACGCTGCGCTTTGCGCCCAATGCCGGCGGCGGCTACGATGTGACACAGACGCCGTTCCGCTTCGATGCCGATCTGGGGAGTCAACTGAACTTGCAGCGACCATACGACGTTGCTGTTCCTTCTGAAGATACGGCGGGTGTTGCGTTCACGTTCCCGTTCTACGGGCAGACCGGCCGAACGATCTGGGTGATGAACAGCGGCATAGTGAGCGTGGACGCGCCGGTTCGCTACCCTAGTATGGAATACCATTACGCGACGACGCCGGCGATTTTCCCCCTGTTCATCGCTTTGGACCCGTCACCCGGTGGGGGTGTGTTTGCCAAAAATGAAGGGGAGCGCCTGACGATTACCTGGTACCAAATGAGGGCGGCGTATTACCCGCAGGCGCTGTTCACCTTCCAGTTAGTCCTGTACCGGGACGGCGTATTCGAGATCACCGCCAATGGGCTGCCCGATTTGCCGTACAAATCCGACGCCAGCCCATTCGCCAATGCGTGGGTCATGGGTGCGTCGCCGGGGACACCGGGCCAACTGCCGCAGCAGGTCAGTTTTGTCGACGCGCCGCTCCAGGGCGGACCGCAGGGGATAGTGCAGGATCACTATCTCGAATTCCGCCGCCATGTGCACCGATTGCTCCTTCCACTGGCGTATTTGATCCTGGTGGGCAGTCTATTCGTCGTTGCTGGCTTTCCGATCGCATTCTACTTCAGCCTCGTCCGGCCGCTCAACACATTGCTGGATGGAGTGAAGCGGGTCAACGCCGGGAATATGGACGTTGAGATGCCGGTGCAGTACTATGATGAGGTTGGCTTCCTAACTCAGGCATTTAATGGCATGGTCGCGCAACTGCGCGAATTGATCACCACACTGGAAGCGCAGGTCGCCCGGCGCACGCAACAGTTAGCGCAGCAAAACGCCGAACTGATCCAGGCGAAAGAAGCCGCCGAGGCGGCCAATCGCGCCAAGAGCGTCTTCCTGGCGAACATGAGC
>DAOUEM010000131.1:0-5579 GCA_034430555.1 Anaerolineae bacterium
GAGCCAGCAAACTAGCCCAGGCTTTCAAGTCAAAGCCAAGATTGGTGCGAGCATGAAGCCGTTGCACACCCATAGCTGCCATTTGAGAATAAACGGTTTCGATGCGTTTACGATAGAGACGCAGTATGAAGGCGGCGGCTGGCTGTGGGATACGTTCTCCCCGGACCTTTCCGAGGAAGAGCGGGCCGGGCGTGGCGAGCGGCGCAGCCTGGCGATCGTACGGGCCGGCTATGAGTCGGCCCACACCGGGCAGCCCGTTCACCTCCGGGAGCGGTTTGCCGGTATGCTGGACGGGTGATAATCCTGCGTTCAATGCCTCCCAGCCGAGGTCTGCCCATGCTGGTGGGGGATTCTTCACAGGTTTTTGGTGAAAGCCCGGCGTGAGAGCAGTTGTGCTTGACACGGAAAAAAAACCGTAATAGGATACGGTTACCGGTAACGTGACGGGTATCGTGATCGGTAACAAGCCGGGGCAGCAGCTTCTCCTCTCATCGCCGGGGGATGATCCGCGTGGTCAGAAAACAAACCCGTGTCACGATGGCCGATGTCGCCCGTGAAGCCGGCGTCTCCAAGATGACCGTATCCCGCGTCCTTAATCACAAGGGCGAAATCTCCGATGCCACCCGTGTAAAAGTCCTGGAGATCATCGAAGACCTCGGTTATATGCCCCATGCACAAGCCCAGCGCCTGGGCAGAGGCGCCAGCCGGACGATCGCCCTGCTGTACCCCCTGGTTTACCTGGGCAACCAGCCGATCAACCTGATGGAACTGGATTTCATCATCGGGGCCGCGACCACCGCCCGAGAGGCCGACTATTTTTTTAACCTGCTGCCCTTACCGGTTACAGAAGCCGACCTGCTGGCGATGTACCGGGGGTCACAGGTGGACGGCGTCATCCTGATGCAGATCCACCTGCAGGACTGGCGAGTCGATCTCCTCAAAAAGCATAATTATCCCTTTGTCATCATCGGCCGCTGCGCGGATAACACCGGCTTGAGCTGGATCGACCTGGATTTTGAGGGTTCTGTCCAGACCGCATTCGACTATCTGGTCGGGCTGGGACACCGGCAGATCGGCTTTTTGAGCTTTCCCGATAACATGCGCCAGGAGGGCTACGGGCCTGCGGTGCGTGCTATGACCGGCTACGAAAAAGCCTTAGCCAAGCACGGGATCGAGGCGTACTACCGGGAGGTTAATTTCGGCGTGCAGGATATGTACGAGGCAGCCATCAGCCTTCTTGAAGAAACCCCTTCGCTAACAGCCATCATTTCACCGCACGACGTCGCCATCTTCGGTGTCCTCAGAGCACTGCGGAAACTGGACCGCAGCGTTCCCCGTGATATTTCGCTCGTCGGGTTATCCACCGATAAAGTCGCCGAACTGCTCACGCCGCCGTTGACCTCGGTTCGCTTCCCGACCGATGAAATGGGCTACCAGGCCGCCCAAATGCTGATCGCCACCTTACGAGGACAGGCGGAAACACCCAAACAGATACTGGTAGGACCAGAACTGATCGTTCGTAAAAGTTCGGCACCGGCTAAGTCACACTAGCGCGAACGGCTCCGGTAGTGCCCGGCAGGCACGGCCGTCTGACGGTTACGACTACTGACAGACTGCAGGTATACACACGGCGCAGAAAGGAGGCGCATCTGATCCAATGCCCTGGCAAGGTGCCGGTTCGAGTCACGCTTGCCGCCCAATATAACTTCGCCCGGTTGAAAAGTTCAGTCAATGAAGGAGAACCTGCATGTTTAAGAAGTTATCAAGCCTGGTTTTGCTGCTGGCCCTCGTCTCGCTCCTGTTCGTCGGACCGGCAGGCTCGGTCAATGCGCAGGGTGGCGAACAATGGTGCGCAGGCCAAACCATTCGTTTCTTCACCGGCGGCGCGGAAGGCGATGCCTTTGGGTCAATCGTGCTGCGGGGCGCGCAGCAGGCCGAAGCCGACCTGGGGGCGAACGTCGAGTATATTTTCTCCGGCTGGGACGTGAACCGAATGACCCAGCAGTTGCGTGAGGCCATCGCGGCGCAGCCTGACGGCATCGCCATGATGGGACATCCGGGGGACGCGGCCATCATGCCGCTGGCCGCGGATGCCGCCGAGGCCGGAATCGTCATGATGTACCAGAACGTGGACGTACCGGAAGTCCGGTCAGCCTACGGCGGCGGTTACGTCGGCGCCAATCTTGATCCGCAGGGTTACGCGCTGGGCGCGGAAGCCGTCCGTCAGTTCGGCCTGGGCGAAGGTGACCAGGCGATCGTGTTTGTGCCGCTGGGGCAGCCGGGCCGCGACGTCCGTGAAGGGGCGAGCAAACGGGCGTTGGAGGATGCCGGGGTGGAAGTCATCGTGATCGACGGGCTACCGGAATACGCCGCCGACCCCAACCTGGCCCTGCCCTCCCTCACGGCAGCCGTGCTGAGTAATTCCAACGTGCGGGCGATCATCTATCCCGGCGGCCAGCAACTGGGGGCGGTGCCGGTCTACATGGACGCGCTCGGTTTGAACCCGGGTGATATCTACAACGTCGGCTTTGACACCAGCCCGGCCATCATGGAAGCCTTCGACGACGGCTGGGTGCAGCTCACGTCAGACCAGCAGCCCTTCCAGCAGGGTTACCTGCCGATCCTGAGCCTGTGCGGCACGCTCGTTTTCGGCTTCGGGCCGCTGAATGTTGATACCGGCGCCGGCTTTGTGGACGTCAGTAATTACGAAAACGTCGCGGAACTGGCCCGGCTAGGCCTCAGGTAAGGGGACTTGCGCCGTTCGCAAACGGCACGGAGACCGGTGGGCATTATCGCGCGCCCGTGTGTTTCAGGTGAGTCTACCTGTCCGGTGTCGAAAAACCAACCGGTCTCCATCCCAACCTGATCGGCCAGCCAGGATCAATCAAGGCTCGCAGCGATACGGCGGGCAATTCCAGCCAACATAAGGAGCCAATCGTGGGCGAAAGACTAGTCGAACTACGTAACATTACCAAGTCGTTTGGCAATGTTCGGGCGCTGGACGAAGTCAGCATGTACGTCGATAGGGGTGAAATCATCGGCCTCATTGGCGACAACGGCGCCGGTAAATCGACGTTCATCAAGATCATCTCGGGCGTATACCCCCCGGATTCGGGCGAGATTTACGTCAAAGGTAAAAAAGTCAATGGGTGGTCGGTGACGCAAGCACAGGAAGCCGGCATCGAAACGGTGCACCAGGACCGGGCGCTCACCGTACAGCAGTCCATCGCCGAGAACATCTTTATGGGCCGGGAGATCACCGGTCTGTTGGGATTGATCAACCGGCGGAAGCAACATGCAGAAGCCGAACGTTTGATGCGCGACATCGGCTTTACTTCCAAAGTGTTTTCTCCCAATTCAGTCGTGGCTACCCTCTCCGGCGGGGAGCGGCAGGGTGTCGCCATCGTCCGGGCACTTTACTTCCGGGCCGACCTGATCATCCTGGATGAGCCGACGACGGCGCTCTCGCTGACCGAGTCGCACAAGGTGTTTAACTTCATGCGTTCGGCCAAAGAGCGCGGCAGTTCTGTTATTTTTATCAGCCACAATATCTATCACGCTTATGACGTGGCCGATCGGTTCGTCGTCCTGGACCGCGGCACAGTGGTGGTAGAAACCGACAAATCCGAAGTGCCTTCGGCGGAAAAACTGGTGGAAGATATGCAGGTCATCGCCCGTAAGGGCATACTTACCACCACGGACTAACAGATAGCCCGGCCGGCCAGAAACCGGCACACCTGGAGAATCGCCAATGATCATCAGAAGGGACACCCAATGACCACACAGTCATTGCCAACTAAGAGGAAGTTCACCATTTCCAGGAGCGCGGTTTACAGCTTTGTCCGCCAGAACCGGCGCGCCGTCAGCGCCCTGGCGATATTTGCGGTACTTATGGCCATCTTCACCATCGCCAATCCCCGGGTGTTCACCAACCCCATCACCTACCGGGCCGTCTTTATCAGCATCCCGATATCGCTGTTCGTGGTCGTGCCGCTGGTTTTTGTGATCACGTCAGGCGAGATCGACCTCTCATTCCCGGCCATCGTGGGGGTAAGCTCATGGGCGTTTGCCTCGGCGATGGAAGCGGGCTGGGACCCCTTCCTGTCCATCATTCCGGCGGTGGTGGTCGGCCTGGTGACAGGGGCCGTGGTGGGCGTGCTGGTGACCTACGTCGGCCTGTCCTCGCTGGTGGCCACGCTGGGCATGCAGTTCCTGCTGCGGGGCTTGATCAACATGGGCACGGAAGGCATCGCCATGCAGTTCCCCACCGTCAGCGATACCACGCTCTTTCAGATCACGGCAGGCCGGATCGGCGATTTACCCGTGCAGATGCTGTGGGGGGTGGCTTTCGTGGCGCTGGGGTGGGTGCTCTTTAACGTGCACAAGTTTGGGGCGCACACCCGTTTCGTCGGCGATAACCCGGACAGCGCCCAGGAAATGGGCATCAATGTCAACCGCGTCAAGATCATGACGTTCGTTTTTGTCGGTCTAGGATCGGCTCTGGCCGGCGTGTTATCGGTGCTGATCAACCGCAACTGGTGGCCCTCCACCGGCGACGGGCTGCTGCTGCCGGTGCTGGCGGCAGTGTTTGTCGGCGGCACGCCCACCTGGGGCGGCGTGGCAACCGTAGTCGGCAGCTCCATCGGCGTGTTTATCATCGCCTTTATCGAGACCGGCATCATCTCAGCCGGTCTGACGGGCTACCATACACGCTTTTTTAACGGTCTGGTGATTATTACGTCATTGATCGGCCACCGCTTCAACGGACCCAGATATCGATAACGCGCCACCCATCACGCGCGGAGCGAAGTATTATATGAAGCAGGCCCGGTTAACAGCCAGCATCCACCGTGCCGGTGATCACAACAACATCGCACCTGCCCGGTGATGCACTTCCGATATTGATTTACCTAACCCCTGTCAGGAGGATGTTGAATGCCTTTGCGAACCCCCCTACACCCATACGTGAAGTTTCCGGCTGATGCACCGGACCTGCCGATTCGCCGAGCGGATGACACGGGTGGACCGGAGATGGTGGTACGGGCTTCAGTCAGCGCGATAGAAACGCAGGGCCTGGCGCTGCAAGGAACCACGCAGTCCGGGCAGACGCTGGATGCATACGTGGGCGTGACCGCGCCGGGTATCGTGCGCGTGCGGCTGCAGGCGGACCCCGCCGCGAGCGAGCGGGTCCGGCTGGCGCGCGATCTCAGCGATCACCCGGTCGAGGTTACCATAGAACAAACGGTCGATCAGGTAACGCTGCGCACGAATCTGGTAACCGTGCTGATCGATCTTGACCCGTTCCACCTCACTTTTTTGGGACCGGGCGGCCGGGTCCTGCTGGAGCAAAACGCCACCGACAGCAACGTCACCGATCGCCTGATCACCCTGCCTTTTGGTTACAGCGAGATCGATGGGCAGCGGGTGGCCATGCACGATTCGTTCACCGCCGAGCCGGACGAGCACTTTTACGGGTTTGGTGAAAAGTTCACCGACTTTGATAAACGCGGTCAGCGCCTGCAAATGTGGCACTATGACGCCTTTGGGGCGCATAGTGAGCGCGCCTACAAAAACGTGCC
>DAOUEM010000132.1:0-4487 GCA_034430555.1 Anaerolineae bacterium
CGGTTGTTCCTGACTTGTCTCGCGAGGTGTGGATTAACAAGCCGTGCGAGGTGTTCTCAGCAGCAGACATTGCTCAGTAATTTTTCGTGACGAGTTGTCCAAACAGCTTGACACATTCCGTACCTATTTCACTGAAAACAAGGAATGGGTTGCCCGTAAATATCCCCTCCCTATAATCACACATAGTGGATGATCGCTTCTGAATAACTGCACACAGTCACCGCCAAACGTCAATCATGATGGAGTGAACAGGTTATGATGGGCAGCCAAGAATTACAGTCATCATATCAACAAGCCTCCATCAAGACCGCGGGCGACCTGCGGACGATTGCCACTGCCACCCAGCTGCAGCAGCTTTCCCAGCTTTCTCTACCAGAGATTGACCATCTCGTTGACGAAATCGCACGAGTTGTTCCTGCCGGCAACGTGCCATCGATGATCTTGAATGGGCTTGGCAAAATCCGCGGCAGAAAGCTCGTTGCTGCTGACAACCGGAAACACATCGACATGCTGTTCAGAGGTGTGCGTCAAACCCTGGATGAGGCGGTGTATGCCACGTTTTTCGCCGGTCCGGCGGCGGTGCTCTATGGCTACCAGCGCCTGTTACAACTGGCTGGCAAGGACCCGGCCTCCTCTTTTCCCGATGGCACCTGGCAGTTCTATCTGGAGTTTGCGCTGCGGGAAGACAGCGCCCGCCATGCCAACGAAACCACCGGTTTCCATGACCGCTTGCGGCAATATGGCATCCGGCTGGACGAAAAGCAGATGCTCGCCGCCTGGGTGACGACGCTGGCCTATTTCCTGCGTGATTTACCGGGTATCCTGGCCAATGAATGGGTGGAGCCTGTCGCGCTCAGGCTGCTGCGGGAAGTTGCCGACGAATTCGACCTGTCAACGGGCACTGATTACCAGCGATTGGCCGGAGCCTGGTCCCGCCAGCTACCTTTTGGCCGCGGCGCTGATGCCGGTGATGATGATTACGCGACCTATCGCCGACGCCGCTTCAATGCGTTCATCGATCCCTACGTCCTGGGTCTGCCACCGGCTGCCTATCAGGCCTATGAGACGCGGCTGCAACACCTGGAGGACACCGAGCTTCCACCCTACCAGGAGCAGTTAGACTGGCTGGCAACCCTCGAACCCCATCCCTATAAAGAGGAACGGGTACATTATTTTCAGGATGATGCATTTATCGGAATCATCTGGCAGGGCCGATACCATGTACTGCCGATCCGCGACCTCTTCGACCCGGCAGCCGTGCTTTCGACCGCTACGGCTGTCCTTGACCACCAGGCAGATTCCGCATCGGCACCCCTCGATGAACTGCTGGTTACAGCAAGACGATCCGAGCAGGCCGACCTGCGTCAGCGACTCGACCCTCAGACGTTGCAGGAACTGGATGTGCTGCGGCACACGCCGGTGCTCATCAACTGGGATGCTCGCCAGCGCGATCAGCCGCTGGCCATGATCAGACAGGGCAAGCGTGGCATCGGCGACCATGCGCTGACCCTTTTCCGCACGGCGGACAGTATCGTCCTTGACCAGTCACACATTTTCTTTGACGGGGCCTGGGGGGCAGCAGTAGCGGAAATCCTGACCAATGAAGCGCTCTCCTGGGCGCAGTACTTCGCGCAGCTTCCGCTTGAAAGTCCTGCCGCGGCCACTTCACTACGCGTATTGGCACTTAAGGCTCCTGCCGAGTTGATTGAACCCGCACGTCAGGCTTCAATTCCGGCAGAGACCAGCGCGGAAACCGATGCCATCCAGATACGTCCCATGCTGGCGCTCAGGAAACTGCTTAAGCAGCGCAGCGACTTGGCACAGGTCACCGTCAACGACCTGTTCATTCTCTATCGCGGCCTGCACGCAGCTCGCTACCAGCCTTCCGACGAACTCAATCAAACGCTGGAAACGCTGTCCCAAGAAGACAGCAGCGGCGCAAAACAAGCCTTTCGCCTGATTCAACAGTCGCTGCGACAACTGCAAACCAAAAACCCTTCCATCCTGATCCCGGTCGACGCCAGGGGATACGACCCGCGCGAGCGGCTGTTCCCCATGGCGTTTCGTAATCCGTTTACGGACTTCCTTGACCACCATGAGCGTACGCTCAAGGCGCTGCAGGCATACAAATCACAGGCACCGGGCAGTCGGGGCGATGTTTTCCAGGAGTTCTACGAGGCGCAGTTGGTTTACCTGCGTCTCATTGGCGGCTTTGGCGAGCTGCTGAGCCGTTACAAGCAGGTTGCGCTGGCCGGCCAGAGCACCAGTACAGCTTCGATCAAGCTATTGGGGCACCTACCTACGCCCCTGCAAAAGCTGCTGGACACGATCCCCAGCAAGTTTGAGGTGCTGAACGAGATCATCAAGGGTGAAGAGGTCTTTTCCAACGTCGGTCGTGTGGCTACCGGGTCGACGCTGCGACGATTCACCACGGCCAAGGACGACAACGAACAGAAGACGTTGATGTGGGGCGTGATCACAGATGACGATGACGTGGTGCGCCTGAGTCTGCGTGACTTTCGCCCTCATGTGACGGTATTACACCAGATAGGCAAACCCGAAGTGGCGCAGTTGGTCGCCCAGGATTACGTCGACGCTTATGCCGAGGGCTTGAATCGATACATCGCCGAACTACGCCAGATCACTATCGCGAGCCGAGAAACCATGGTCAACGACAAGGAGTGAACGCCTCATGTCCGATACGATGATTGGGGCTCGCCTAGGCAATTACCAGATCGTGCAGGCGCTGGGGCGCGGCGGCATGGCGCGCGTTTACCTGGGCCATGACCTGGCACTGAACCGTCCGGTGGCTATCAAAGTGATCGAGCCAGAACTGCGCGAGACCGGCAGTTATACCGCCCGTTTTCGACAGGAAGCCCAGGCCATCGCCGCCTTGGAACACCCGCACATCGTGCCGGTGCATTACTTCGGCAAACAAGACGCCCTGTATTATCTGGTCATGAAGTTCATTGAAGGCGAAGACCTGGCCACGCTGCTCGAACGTTATGCGGGGCGCGGCGAATACCTGCCAACCAGCGACATTCTCGGCATCATCGACGCCGTTGGCCAGGCGTTGGACTACGCACACAGTAGGGGCGTCATTCACCGTGACATCAAGCCCTCCAATGTGATGATTGATGTCGATGGCCGCCCCTACCTGACGGATTTTGGCCTGGCCCTGAATGTGAGTCGGGGTACGGTTGGCGAGGTCATCGGGACGCCGCACTATGTCGCACCGGAACAGGCCCAGAACTCCGCTGATGCGGTCCCGCAAAGCGACCTGTACTCGCTAGGTGTGATGTTGTTTGAGATGTTCACCGGTGTGGTACCATTTGACGATCCTACACCAACAGCCGTTGCGCTGCAGCACATCATGCAGGAACCGCCAGCGCCACGCGCCCTCAATCCAGACCTGCCGCCGTCAATTGAGCATGTCATTTTGCGCACGCTGGCCAAACAGCCAGCGGAACGCTACCAGACTGGTGCGGACATCACCGAAGCGCTTGACAAGGCTATTCGAGCCGCGAAGTCCGCATCCGCGACTGCGCCCTTACCGGCGCTGCCGCCGCTGCCGCCCGGCATGACGCCACCCGCACGCCGCCATACGTCGACACAATCCATCGCCGCCGAAGTCCGCACGACGCTGGCGGCCAGGCCACCGCTGCAGCCGCCGCCCGCTATCCGCCGCACACCAGAAAAAGCTGCCCCTACCAGGCACGCCTTCCAGCAGGCACAAACGGTTGAAGCGCCTCCGGCCAGGCGAAGACGCTTTCCCCTGATCGCCATCGTCCTGCTCATGCTGGTGGCGATTGTTGTGATTGCGGTGGTTGTCATCACCGGCCAACCTGGCGACACGACATCCGAAGTGCCACAGGTCGCCCAACTGCCAACCGCTACCGTGGTGTCCTCACAGACTGACCTGCCGCCGAGTATCACACCCGCACCTACAGATACCGCGCTGCCCTCACAGACGCCGCCGCCCACTGCCACGTTCACCGCGCTGATGACCGACACGCCCCTGCCCATCATAACGTCCCCGCCGCCGACCAACCCGCCGGCACCCACAACGGTTCCCCAGGTAGTTGGGCCAACTGCCGCCCCGGCCAACTGGTTACCGGTGAGTTTCACTTACACCTCAGACGCCTTTTACTGGCTCAACAACGCCGGCGTGAACATCAGCGTACAGCACATCGCCTTCGAGCAGATTGGCGGGACGGAGCGCTTTGAGGGCCACCGCTGGGCCTACTGGACAATGGAAGCTGGCCGGTGCATGGAATTGGTCTTTGCCGACGTGAGCGTGCCTCCGCGCCCGGAGGGCTGCCGCCCCAATGCCTGGTTCACACCTACTCGCACCCAGGGCGTGGGCTTCTGGACCGGAGGTGGCCAGTTCCGCGTGCTGTGGCAGGGCCAGGAGATCGCCATCTGTGAGATCAGCGCCGGGCAGTGTAGCGCCTTCGTGCCACCGAACTAGTCGAGAAAGCCAGGGA
>DAOUEM010000133.1:0-2611 GCA_034430555.1 Anaerolineae bacterium
CTTCTTGACGATACTGCCACAGAGCGCGCGTGTAACGCCACGCGGCGGTGCCTTCCTCCTCATATTGATCCAGCAGCGCCTTGAGCGCCTCATCGTCCCCGACAGTCAATAGCAGGTCGGCCAACAGATACCGGTTGCCTTGATTATCGCCGGGGTTGAGCCGCAGCATGTCCGTAAAGTGGTCAATGGCTTGCTGTTTTTCGCCCATTTGGGACAGACACAAGGCCAGACCGGCCCGGGCGCGCATGTACGGGCGGGTTTCGAGAATGCCCCAGAAGTGGCCGACGTCTTCATCAAAGACCTCTGGGCCGAGTGCTCGCTCCCCGGCCTCGACTCCTTGCTCGTAGAGACGCTTCGCCTCCTGCACCGTTCTGGCGGTCTCTTCAGCCAGGAGGACATAGGCATCGGCACAGTCTTCCGAAATGGAAAGGGCTTCGCGGGCTAACTTCACCCGTTGGGGACCTGAGACATCCCAAGCCTGATACATGAGGTCCTGAGCCTGCTCCAGCGGGGTGCGTCCTGGAACGGAGAGCGGTTGACCAGAAGCCAGGGCATCCTGCAAGAAAGCATTCATCTCGTCAATGGATGCGAAATCTTTACCTTCAAGCAGCCGGCCAACATCGGCTATTGATTTTTCCATCGCTCGCCGGTCGACCGGCGGTGGCCCGGTATCGGCTTTGGCTTCATCTTGTTGGCGGCGTTTCCTCTTGCGAGGTTTTTTGCTCATGAGAGTCCTCCAGTAACCATAGTTTTGTAGAAGTATTGTACCTTCTCCACCCCGGCCTGGGGAGCGCTCGCGGGCCTTGTCTGGACCATCAAGCTGATTGCGGGCGATAACAACCGAAGACGAATTGTGGTCTTGTGCCACATTTTTCCCTTGTAAAACTGTCGTATAAGCACACGAATAGGACAAAATCACAAATGCATAAATCACTGACTGCCCAACATAATGTTGGTTTTTTGATTCCCCCCGATGCTGACAAAGATACCCGGTCCCGGCTGACCCGCTTCGTCGATTGGATGCAGCACGAGGGACGCGCCTGGTACGAGCTTGACCTGGCGAGGTACCGCGATTACCTGCTGCGAGTGGGTGGCAACGATGGCAACGGTCTTGTCCCGGCCAGCGTGAGTGCTCACCTGGCAACCATTCGTGGGCGTTACAAGCAACTGCTGCGCGATCCGCAGGTCAAAGCCCGACTGTACCAGACTGCCGCCGCCCAGTTGCAGGGCGTTGGGTGCGGATGATAACCCGGCCAACCGGGCGGCGCTGGTCAACGAGCTGCGCGTGGCGATCCAGGACGCCATTCACCCCGGCACGGCTCCGGTGAAGGTTATCCAGGACCAGGACCCGGATCACCTGCGTCTGACCGTGGCTCAGGCCAATGCCCTCATGCGCAAGCCGGAGAAGCAGCGCGACCGGGCAGTAATTGCCTTCCTGCTGGCGACGGGTATTCGGGAAGGCGAGCTTTGCGCGCTGCACACTGATGACCTGCGGGCGCGTATGGACGACGGTTCCCTGGCTGTCCGCATTCGAGAAGGCAAAGGCGCGAAGGCACGTAAGGTGCCCTATGGCGAGCACGAGCGGGTGCTGCGGATTGTAGATGATTGGCTGATTGAAGCTGAAATGACAGCCGGGCGCGTGTTTCCCATCTCGACCCGGACCGTGCAGCGTATCTTGAGCCGCTATCCGCTCTACATCGATGGTGAAGAGCGCAGGGTTCAACCTCATGACCTGCGCCGGACCTATGCCCGTCGCTTGTACGAAGCCGGCGTTGACCTGGCCGCCATCCAGCAGAACATGGGCCACGCCGACCTGAAGACCACGCTGGGTTACATCGGGCAGCTCAACGTCGACCAGCGCAAGCCGCCGGGGGTGTTTGATTTTGAACTGTGAAAATGACTACACGGGAGTGTTGTCCGGTGGCCGAAGTCTTGCGCACGCCAGTCCCGGAAAGGATATGGCTCGATCCCTTTCCGGTAGCGTAAGCCTGGGCAGCCACAAGCAATCACCCGCCAGATGGCAGGCAAATCTCCCTTGGCTTCAGGCAAGACAGCTGCTCCTACCTGCTGCTGTACCGCCAAAATCTCGTCCCGGCGGACCAGTCTCAATTATCCCCCAGTCCCTGCGGCACCACCCGTGCGCTTGACAGCCCGTTTCGCCTGCTTTGCTTTTGTGTTTCGTTTCTTGTTCATGCTTCCAGCGTAGCGCGGATGCATTCATTCAACAACGCCCCCCCAATCTGGAATGCGCCCCATAGTCACCAGGGCAATCGCGTCTAAATCCACAATCGGTGCAAACAGCCAGATTGTAAGATCAGATGTTTACAACTTGGGGAGAATCCGCCAATTTCACAGATAGCGGGTTAAGATTTGCTGGATTGTTTTGATCAAAACGATGGTTTCACGTCCAGCTACCTACGATTTCTCGCCGTGAGACCCTGATTTAAGGCTGCAACGGCTGAAATTTGGATTGCCTAAATTAGACGCGATTGCCCTGCCATAGTCACGCCATGTTGACGGGTATGGGGATTCCTGCTATTGTAAAAAACGATACCGGTATCGATACCGGATCTTTGCGGGGAAGTCATGTTGATGGAAGACACCAACGAAT
>DAOUEM010000134.1:0-17668 GCA_034430555.1 Anaerolineae bacterium
GTATGCCCCCTGAAAAACGGCAGCAGCGCACCCAACTGCACCCAACGCACGAATAACTCGCCATTGCCATCCAGGCCAAATCCGCCGATATCCGGCCCGGTGAAGGCCATGCCAGAAAGCCCCTTGTTGAGACACATACTGATGCTCAAGCGAAGGTGGTCCCACTGGGAGAGATTATCGGCGGTCCAGGAGGTTGCGTAACGCTGCGCGCCGGCATAGCCCGCCCGGATAATCAGCAGGTGCCGGCGATCGGGCGCGAGCTGCTCCAAGCCCTCGCGTGAAGCGCGCGCCATCAACATACCGTAGACGTTGTGGGCTTCCAGGTGAGTCGCGCCGCGCCCTTCCCAATCGTGCACCAGGTAATCCGGCGCGTGCTTGGTCTGGTCGTCCACCGCAAAAATCGCCGGTTCACCCATGTCGTTCCAGAAGCCATCGACGCCGGCTTCCAACATACCGGCGTAAAACGCACCCCACCATTCCCGCACCGCGGGGCTGGTGAAATCCGGGAAGTAGCAGTTGCCGGGCCACACCGGCGCGATAAAACGCTCGCCATCGGGATATTTGAGAAAAACGTCCTGCTCCAGGCCGCTGCGGCAAACCTCGTAGCGTGGGTCGGTCTTGATGCCTGGATCGAGGATCACCACCGTCTTGAACCCATCAGCGGCGAGATCGGCGGTCAGGCGGGCCGGCTCCGGGAAAAGCTCAGGATGCCAGGTAAAACAGCGAAACCCATCCATGTAGTCGATGTCCAGGTACAGGGCATCGCAGGGGATATGGCGGCGGCGGAACTCGCGGGCGATGCCGCGCACCTCCTCCGCAGAAAGATAGCTCCAGCGCGCCTGGTGATATCCCAACACCCACAACGGCAGCAGCGACATCCGACCGGTCAGCTCAGTGTAGCGTTCCAGGACTTGCAGCGCGGTCGGCCCGGCGAACACGTAATAGACCAGTTCACCTGCCTCACTGGAAAAGACCAACTCATCCTCAGCGCCCGCCGCGCCTACGCCCACCGTGCCGCGTGAGGGGTTATCCCAGAAAATGCCGTGAGCGCTCAAGCTGCGCAACCCAACGTAAAAAGGAATACAGAAATTGATAGGGTCGACGCCGCGGGCATACCCTGCCGGGTCGGTATTCCATAATCCATAAGTGCGACCACGCAGGTTCAGGCCGAAGGCGCGTTCCCCCAGGCCATGCCCGGACTCGTCCGACGCCAGGCGCTGGCTCAGCCGTACCTGAGTGCCGCGCCAGGCAGGTCCGCCCGCGTCCTCGCAGATCACCCGGCCCGCCGCTGTCACCACCGACAAGCGAAGCGTCGCCCACTCGATGCGGCAGCGCATGTCGCCGGCCTGGATGGTCACGGCCTCAGAGTCGTCGGTGGTGGTGAACGGCACCGGCTCCCACTCTGTTTTGGCCAGCGCATACGAAAACAGGTCGCCAAATTCGCCGCTGGGCGACACGCGCACCCGGTAACAGTCTTCCGCCAACAGGTCCACCCGCAGACTGCCAGAGTCCGAATCGAAGACCACTCCCTGCTCATCCGGATGGTAAGCGCGCACAGCTCCCAGCGTCTGCCACGGTCCCGCCGGCGCGGCGGGCGCCAGGAAACGGGCATCCTGTCGACGCTTCTTCCGGGAGAACAGGAACGCTTCCCAGGCGGTACGCAGGCCGATCACACGCACCATATCGAAAGGATTAAACGCGCCTTGTTTCTCGCTCACATTGCCCCCAATTCGAAACAGACGGCCCCCACAGGCATCCACACACCCGGTTAATTCTTGCGCACGCGTCGTTCCACCAACTGCCTAAACGGGTCATCCCCCTGCTTATATAGAACCTCGCGCGTGCGGCCGCCGCTGGTGGCGGCACCGATGATCCCCAGTTCTTGCATCAGGTCCATCAAGCGGGCAGCGCGCGGATACCCAACGCCCAGACGACGCTGGATGAGCGAGGCCGATGCTTCGCCCGCATCGAGGATCAATTGGATGGCATCTTCCAGCATGGGGTCGGTCTCGGACAAGATCTCCCGGCGTGTCATGCCCCGTTCCCAGGGGGCAATCGTCCGCGTATCCATCTGCCCTGACTCGACCTGCTCCTCGTACCATCTGGACCAGTGCGCCAGCACGCGCTCGATCGCCTCATCGGTGACCAGGCAGCCCTGGATACGCCGCGGGCCGGCAGCATCGGAGGCCTGGTACAACATGTCGCCGCGCCCCATGAGCGTCTCCGCCCCAACACTATCGAGGATCACCCGCGAGTCCACGCCGGACGCCACCGCGAAGGAAATCCGCGCCGGGAAGTTCGCTTTGATCAACCCGGTGATGACATCCACCGAGGGCCGCTGCGTGGCGACCATCATGTGGATGCCCACGGCCCGGGCCATTTGCGCCAGCCGCGCCAGCGTCTTTTCCGTTTCTTCCGGGCGAGACAGCATCAAGTCGCCGATTTCATCAAAGATAATGACGATATGCGGTAGATGGTCGGCTTTATGACGCCGGCCCAAGGCCCGGTTATAGGTCTCGATATTACGGGCCGCCTGCACCTCCAGCAGCTTGTAGCGCCGATCCATCTCGCGGGTGGCCCAGCGTAGCACGCCGATGATACGCTCCTGGTCCGATTCCACCGGTCCCATCAAGTGCGGCAGGCCGTTAAACCGGCTGAGTTCGACCATCTTGGGGTCGAGCAGCACCAGCTTCAATTCGTCCGGCATGTTGTTCATCACCAGGGCGGTGGCCAGCGAAGTCAGCGATACTGACTTGCCGGAACCGGTCGTGCCAGCAAGCAGCAGGTGAGGCATAGTTGCCAGATCGGCGACAAAGGATTCGCCTGAAACGTCACGGCCTAAGGGCAGCGCCAGGGGGGTACGACTGCGATAATAATTGGCGCTTTCCATCACCCCACGCAAGGATACGATACTGGGCTCTTTATTTGGGACCTCGACTCCCACATATGAGAAGCCAGGCACCGGCGCCTGGATACGGAGTCGTTTGGCGGAAAGGGCCAGCGCCAGGTCGCGCTCAAGCACGGCGATCCGCCCGACGCGAACGCGGTGAAGGACACGCTCTCCGCTCTCGTCAATGATCTCGGTAAACGGCTGCACGGCATACTGGGTGACGACCGGGCCGATCTTGACGTCAATGACTTCCACATGCACGTCGAATTCGCGCAGGGTCTCTTCAATGATGCGCGCGTTTTCGTTGATTTCTTCGTCGGTCGGACGGTTCAGGTTGTTGTCTTCCAGCAGGTCATAGGAGGGCAGATTGGCCGAACGCCGCCCGATACGCTTCTCCTCTCTCAGCTCCTCGGCGCGGAAATAACGAACCATCCGTCCGTCATCGGCCCGCACCTTCCTGGACTTGGACGACCGTTTTTTCGGCATGTCAAGAACCGGGGGGAAGTCCTTGTCTTCATCACCCCGCTGAACGATGGAGGGCCGGTCACCGAGCATACCCGGCGTGCTTAACCCGCGCCGTATCTTGTCTTTATTCGGCTGGATATAAAATGAAGGATCAAGCACCGGCAATGATTCCGGTTCGTCGAACTCCAACTCGTCGAATTTGGCATCGGAGAAGCGTTCGTCCACATCGGCAACCGCCCCGGCCGGACGCACGTTCGGCTGTCCAAACTCCTGGGGACGTCGGTCAACGACGGAGGGGCGCGAATGGCGCGCCAGGGCGCCGACCCGCGCTTCCCTGGGGGCGGCCTCAGCGGCGGCTTGCAGACGCCTGGCACGCCCCTCCAACACTTCAGCAAACCGGCCCATCGCCCCCGCCAGCCAATCCAGCGCCAGCCTGACATGCCGCCGCTCCAGGCCAATTGCCCGGCTTACGGCCACGGCAAACACAATCCCATAAAGAAGCGTCGAGGTAATGGGATCGAAGAGTCCGACGATTAACTGGCTCAACGCCCAGCCGACGTATCCACCGCCGCCACCGGCGCGTGCCAGGGCACGGGGTTCTGGGTCATTGGCCAGCAAATGCAGCAGCGCTAAAAACGAGATAAAGGTGATCTCAATCGCCAGGATGCGTGGCCAGGGAAACTGCAACACAATACCCAGTTTGGGCAGCAGGATAATGACGCCCAGCAACAAAATGCCAAGTGCCACGACAAAACCGCCATCCCCAAATAACTGGCGGATCGCCTCCGCCCAACTGCTGGTCACGGTCGTTTCTGGCGAAAAGTTCAGCAAGGCCAACAAAGACACCACGCCAAAAACAATCAGCAGGATCGCAGCAACCTCGTCCGTGCCGGATGGCAGGTTCTCCAAAAAGTTGCGCCACTGCGCCGGCAGGTTCCGCAGCTGCTCCATCCGCCCCGACGCCTGCCGCTGGCGGCCCCGTCGACCGTCCCTCGGTCGATCCGAAGGGCGTGACCGGCTGCTGCCCAACCGCTTACTCGAATCCGGACGCTGCCGGGAGCGCGCCGATGAGGAGCGGGTTGAACCAGAGCCACGGAGTTTGGAGCCAAGATTACTGAGCGAAGAACGCCAGCCTGACGGTTGCCGCGTGGTTTTCTTATCTGCCATCAGAGCTTATCCATTCCGTCTTGCTTACGCTGTCACCTGAGTTTATTCTATCACTCCTCACACGCCCTCTGGCAACAGTCTATCCAGCCCATAATAGCACATTTGTTCCATACAAGAAACACCCAAAAAGATGAGCCGCGCTCACCGCAGGATGCAGAGCACGGCTCACCAAAGCACTCACACCACGTGATTCACGACTGAGGCGCAAGATCGCGCAGGCTCAGCCCCAACCGGCGAGATGGGCCATCGATGTTCAGAATGCGGGCATGTATGACATCGTCTTCGTTCACCACATTACGGGGATGGAGAAAATGCCCTTCCGCCAGCTCGGAAATGTGGATGAGTCCCTCCAGGCCTTCTTCAATACAGGCGAAGGCGCCGAAATCGACCACGTTGGTAATGACGCCTTGTACAATCTGCCCGATCTGGTAGCGCTCGTGGACGGTCTCCCAGGGGTCCGGCTGCAAACGCTTAAGGCTGAGCGCCACCCGCCCCAGATCTTTATTGACTTCCATGACAAACACGGAAACATACTGCCCGCGCCTCAGGACATCGCCAGGATGTCCAACACGTCCCCAACTCAGCTCCGAAATATGGATCAGGCCTTCGACGCCACCCAGGTCAATGAACACCCCAAAGTCACAGACATTGGTCACACTGCCGTGGCAGATGTCTCCCCACCCCAGGCGATCCAGTATGGCAGCGCGTGTGCCGGGGTTCACCTGGGCCGCGCGTTCGGAGAGTATCAAACGATTTTGCGCTTCATCTAATTCGATCACTCGCAAGGATAACCGCCGGCCGATATAAGAGGATAACTCGTAGCGACGCTGGTGATCCTCACCCGCCGGGGGAAAGTCGACCAGCTGGCTGGCCGGCACAAAGCCGCGCAGGCTCTTCCAGTGGACCAGCAGCCCGCCGCGATTGCTGCCGATCACGGGCAATTCCAGCGAGGAATCTGACTCCATAATCTGGCGCATCTCTTCCCAGTCGGAAGGCCTGGGGAAGGAACGCTCACCGAGGTCGGCTAATGATTCTTCACCAAGGGCAGGATAATCCATTTCTTGCCAGTGTTCGGATGGTTGCCCCACCTCGTCATCCGGCACCATTTCCCCTTCTTGCAACAAGGATGCCCAATAAGACTCATCGACTGATGGTGGTGATGACATGGCACGCTCCCCACGCCGGCTGCTATCCGACATCTAACCCCCCTCCCTCTTCCATATACCCCGACTTACATTGACTGTGACTACCGTATCATAACAAATAATCCAGGCGGGCGTCATTATAGGAGGCGGAAAAGTAATTGTCAAACCGCGCGACTCATCTGGACGCCTGCTGCTCCTGCATTAAACCATGCTCTGCTTCGGTCAGGAACCGGGCTACCTCCTCGATAGCCAGCCGCTGTTTGCGGTAAAGATCGGCCTCACTCATCACCAGACGCCTGGCAACCGCACGTACTTTATACCCCTGAATGAAGCGCAACTCAATGATATTATACAACGTCCATTCATTGTTCGTCATACTGCGCTCGCCCGTAGGACACAGCCGGTTGATGGCCTCCAGCAAGACGGCCCGCAAGGCATGGGTGGGGTTGTCCTCATGATCGGCCATCGCCGCCTGGACGAGTTTCAGGTCCAGCAGCGGACTGGTCGTCAGCCGCGGGCCGCCCCAATAGTCGCGGAGGGCATCCCGCACGGCGTCGACAAAACCATCGTCATCGAGGGATGGCGCCAGGGCACGCTGGGCGAAGGCCACCGTAGGGAAATCGCCATAACGCGCCACGTCACGTAATTGTTGAATGGCGTCCATTTCCGGCAGCAGTCCTTCCAGGGCAGCGAAGACCTCGCGCTGCAGCAGGCGATCGTCCAGGGCCTGCGCGGCCTGATCCACCAGCATGCCGAACACACGCTGTTCTTCCAGCGCGAGATCAAACTCCCCGGCGCGAGCATGCACCCCCATCGCGCCCAACAAGCGCCGGGCCTCACCGCCATAAACCGGATCATCCCACATTCGCTCACTGTACAAAGGCACTACCCAGAAGGAGTCCCACGTGGCCCTCGCGAGCATCTCACTCGTGCCGGAAGCAGGCAGGTCCTGGAGCACCTTCAGTAATTCGGCGGCGTCGGGCCAGTTATCACCGGGTTTCCAGCCCCCAGTTACCTGTAAGACATGCGCTTGTTCACCTTCAAAGGTTACCAGGAAGGCCACCGGCACCTGGACCAGGTCGCAAACGGCGGCAAGAATAGCCTCCAGCAACTGGCTCAAATCACTGCGCGTCAGCAGGCGCTGGCTGACCGACTGGACCATGCGAATCTGCGACTGTTCATCCGGGTATACGATGTACCGTTCCAGGTACGGCAATGCCAACGATACCATCCACTGCCAGAACATCAGGAGCGCCACGGCTGCGAAGGGCATGAATTCCTCGCCCGGCAGCCCCAAAATCCGGCTTGCTTGTGGCATATACAGGATCACAAATAACACGAGAATACCAACCGCCGGTCCCCGCAGGAAGAACCGCAAGAGTTCTGCCTTGACCACTCGATCCGGGATGCTGGAACCAAAAAATGACAGAGGGTATGCCATAAACAACAGCATCAGGATAATGCCCAGGTTGCTCAGGTTCACCAATAACCAGAACAACAGGGACGAACTACTACCCGAATCGATGAATAACAGCGAATACGGAAAGATGCCAAAAGCCGGCATGGTAAACGAATAAAGCAGGTAACCCATCCGGCGATGCGTATAGGTCGTCAGGCAGCGCTGCCGGGCACGCAGCACATTATTGACGGAAACAATCGTGGCCAATAAGAAGAAGGTGACATACAGCGGAAAAACCGGCCCTGGCAGCAAATGAGGCGCCGGCGTTTCCACAAAACCATCGACCAGCGCATCGGTAAACAGGGCCATGATCAAAAACAGGAGGCTGAAGGTGTATAAAAAGCGGGTTACCCGTCGGCGGCGTCCTCGTGAGACCAGGCCGGTGGTCGCCAGCAAAGCGCTTGAGAGGTGAAACAGGGCAGACGGTGCGAAGGCAATACCCACCCACTGCACGCGCAACCAGACCTGCAGCGCAGACGTCGTCGGGTTGAGAGAGGTGAACACATCGACGGTATTGACGATGATCACGCAGGCCAGGAGCACGCTAGAGGCTCGCACCACACGCGAGTCCCGGTTGCGTGTCAGGTTGTAGAGCAGCATCGACGCCGACACAATCACGATACTGGCAGTCAGCGCCTCATTGGTTAACTGAAAGAAGAGATCGAAGCGAATTGGCATGACTATTGTGACCCTACCCTAGCGGACACTCTGCGTAAAAAAGAGGGCGATATCCTGATTGGGATAGTACCGGTCGTTGAAGCCGCAAAATACCAGGCCATGCCGTTGACAGAAGGCAATTGCCGGGTAGTTTTTGGTCTGTGTCTCCACCGTAATTCGCTGCAAGCCGCTGACCTGAGCCTGCTTGCGTGCTTGCAGCAACAGGGCGCTACCCACGCGACGCCGACGCCGTATGCGGTCCACCAGCAGCCCCCGGATCCAGCCGATTCCGTAAGCCATATCCAGGCGCATGTGCAGATAACCGTAAATGACACCTGCTGACTCGGCCACCAGGAAATACTCGCGCTGCTGCCAGGCCACCAGCAGCACCTCCATCTCCTGCGAGGGAATCACCGGCATGGCACGCGGCAAACGTACGGCACGGAAGCTGTAGCCGAGCCGCCCAAGCTCTTCCTGAGCCTCGACCTGCCACACGTATTCGCTGACGGCGGTATGATCCAATGCCATGCAGGCTGGAATATCTTCCTGCGTGGCGGCCCTAATCTGATAATGAAGTTCCTGCGCATCAGTCATGGATCACCCGCTTTATCCGGCTGACCAGCATTCATCCCAAAACACTCAACCACTTAGCACCTTCACCCACATTACACCTTACACCGGGACCAGGCTCACCGCAGCCAGACGGCAGTCAAACAGCAACCCTGCCCGTAACGATAGCGAAGTCGACGATGGACTCCGGCCACAAGTTTAAACGATCTTCGAGATAGATTCTACCGGAGTTTGCCGCCGGTCTGATGAAGCAAGCACGGGCCGCTATTCAACGGCCAAACTCTCCATGGTGACCAGATTGCCGGGCGGCACCAGGATAATCTGTGGGAGGGTTGAGCCAGCCAGCAGCTTAACGGCCGCGTCGATCGCGGTACGGGACGTCTCGCCGCCTTCCACATTAACCGAGACGCGCATAAAGTATCCGTCGCGGATATGCTCCCTGGTCAGCGCTTCGGCATCAACACCGGTGATCAGCACTGATGACGGATCGATGTCAGCGTCTTCCAGCGCGGCTATCGCCCCATAGGCCCCTGAATCGTTAATACTGAGGATAACGTCGAAGTGCACATCGGCTACCAGCAAAACACGCACCGACTCTTCGGCGAAGTCGGCGGTGCCTCCCAGGTATCTACCGACGATGTTGGCTTGGGGAGCATATTCTAAAAAGCCTGATTCCAGGCCATCGGCCCGCGCCTCGATGGCCGGTAGATCGGGAAAGTCAAGGATAATGACATCGGCCATACCACCATTTTCATCCGCCACTACCTGACCGGCATACCGGCCTGGCAGCTGGCCCAAAAGGAAATTATCAATCGCTACCAACACACTGCCATCGAAAGACGGCTCGTCGATATTTTGCAACACGACAGGAATGCCAGCCTCTAAGGCCGATTCCAGCGTATCGTTGACGACATCTTCGTCGACCACACAAACCACCAGCGCCTTCGCGCCCTCGGTACGCGCCCGTTCAATCTGGATGATCTGGCGATTGGGGTCGGTTTCACTGTCATACCAGCGATAGTCCAGCCCATATGACGCGGCCACATCCGACATCGTACGAGCCTGCCGGGCAAAAAACTCGCTTTCCATGTTACACACAATGTATGCCACGAATCCATCAGGCCCCAGATGCTGGCGAGCACGCGCGATCTCGTCTTCGGATGGGCTTACGTCAGCCGATACGCCCTCCTGCCCGGCCACAATGGTCGGCGGCGCCAGGGTCTGCGGCGCGCCCTGCTGAACGATCAGTATCACAAAAAACGCGACCAGGACCAACAGGGCTGGCACCGCCAACCCGATCAAACGGGGCACGCTGCGCCAGGTATCAGACCCGCGGGTACCAGACCCGGTGGAGGCAACAACCGATACGGCCGGCAGGGCTGATGGCGGCGTGGTTTCCGCTGGGGGGGTCGGCGTCGGCGTCGTACTCTGTAAGATGATGACGTCGGGAGGCGGGGGAGGGACGGCGGCTGCTTCAGGTGGTTCCTTACGGCCGATGGCTGCTTCAAAAGCGGCGGCCATTTGTTCGGCACTCTCGAAACGTTCATCGGCGGATTTTTGCAGCGCACGGAGAATGACACTCTCCACAGCCGGCGAGATCGCAGGGTTGAATGCACGGGGCGGCGGCGGCTCCTTTTCAACATGCTGGTAGATCAGAGAAAAGGTGGTAAGGGCTTCAAACGGCGGGCGCCCGACCACCATGTGATAAAGGATCACGCCCAGGCTGTAAATGTCGGAACGGTGGTTAATCGGGTCGCCACGAAGCTGCTCAGGCGACATATAGGCCGGGGTCCCGATGATCGAGCCGGTGGTGGTCAACTGCGACGACCCGCCCAGCACCTTGGCCAGGCCGAAATCGGCGAGGTAGGCGTTACCCTCGTCATCGAGCAGGATATTACTCGGCTTGAGGTCGCGGTGAATCACCCCACGACGATGCGCATAACCGAGGGCTGAAGCCACCTGTGCCAGCAAATCACCCACGCGGCTGATGGACATTACCTCGCCTGTCAGAAGCTCGCGCAGTGTGCCGCCGCGGAGCAGCCGCATTGCCAGGTAAAGCATGTCGTTAGCAATGCCATAATCAAAAACCGGGAGGATGTGAGGATGTTCCAGCACGGCAATCATTTCTGCTTCCCGCTTAAACCGCTGCTGGAGCAGCTCATGTTCCGCACTGGCAATCAGCGGGATGACCTTCAAAGCCACCTCGCGCTTCACAGAGGGTTGATAGGCGCGGTAGACGTCCGCCATCCCCCCTTGCCCGACACGCTCACGAATGTAATAGGGGCCGATCTGCTCGCCGGTGAAGTTCACTCTGTTCATAGCACGCTGTCCTCATGGCCCTGGATCACCGACTGCCCCCCCGTGACGAGGGCGATTCTGGAGAGAGTATAGAGTTGAACAGTTAACCGAGCAAATCCTCGAAGGTTTGCTACAATAACCGTGTCCTGGTTAACACTTCATGGCAAGCGCCCCGGTAAAAATGAGTGGGAATATCCAACCAACAAGTTATAATTAACGTCCCACAAGGGGGCTTATTGATGCTCAAGCGCACCATCATCTGAACGCACCAGGCACATAGCGATTGTGGCGATGGGGCCTTTGAACCTCATCTGCCAGACGGTATGAGGCCTTGTCGCGGACGGCAAGGCTTTTTCTCTGTCATAAGTCAGACCAACATTGATGATAACACGGGAAGTCATGCTACAGTCTAATCTCGATCAACTGCTGGCCAAAGGTGACGAGCAGGGTTACCTAACATACGATGACATCCTTACCGTCCTCCCCTCGGCGGAGCAAGATGATGTCGTCAGGCTGGATGAACTGCTTGAGCAACTGGCAGATGCAGGAATCTCCGTCCTGGCCGAACCGCCTGACAAGGTGGATGGCGGCGATCAGGACAACATTGCAATCGCCAAAGATTTCAGTACCATAACGTTAGCCGATTTACGCGAAGATGCCGGCTACCAGCAGGCGCTGGAAACCGACGACGTGGTGGGCCTCTACCTGAAAGAAGCCGGACGCATCCCGCTGCTGACGGCTGAGCAGGAGGTTTCGCTGGCCAAACGCATCGAGGCCGGCGACCTGGCCGAAGGGCAACTGGCCGAATACCACGATTCCCTGTCGCCAGACAACCACCGGGAACTCCAGGGGCTGGTATTTGACGGCAAGGACGCGCAGGAGCACCTGATCCGGGCCAACGCCCGGCTGGTCGTCAGCATCGCCAAAAAATACGTGGGGCGTGGCGTCCCCTTCCTGGACCTGATTCAGGAAGGCAACATCGGGCTGATCCGGGCCGTGCGCAAGTTCGAGTACCAGCGCGGCCACAAATTCAGCACCTATGCGACCTGGTGGATTCGGCAGGCCGTGAGCCGCGCCGTGGCCGACCAGGGCCGCACGATACGGGTACCGGTGCACATGGGCGACCAGATCAACAGGCTGCTGCGCGAATCGGCGATGCTGTCGCAGCAGTTAGGCCGCGACCCGACCATTGACGAACTGGCGGTGCAGCTCAAAATCGCACCGGAGAAGGTCTCCGAGTTAATGGAAATTTCCCGGCGGCCGGTCAGCCTCGACGCACCGACCAACGAGGAACAAGATTCCGAAATTGGCGATTTTATCGAGGACTCAAACGCGCCATCACCGCCGCAGATCGTCGCCGAGCAACTGCTGCGCGAGCAGGTGACGGAATTGATGGACCGGCTGCCGGAGCGGGAAGCCTACATTCTGCGCCTGCGCTACGGCCTGGAAGAGGGCCGGATCCATACGCTGGAGGAAGTCGGGCAGAAAATCGGAGTCACGCGCGAGCGGGTGCGCCAGCTGGAGGCGCAGGCCCTCAACCGCCTGCGGCACTCTTCCGCTTTGATGCTGCGCGACTACCTGATCGAGGAGTAGGGTATGAGTAGCGATCGGGCAAGCGAACGGAATCTTTTGCTGTGGTTATGGTCCCTGATCCTGGTGATGTTGAGCGTGCTGCTGCTGCTCAATAACTTCCTGCTGCTGGACTTCAACGTGCTGCAATTGTGGCCCCTGCTGCTGGTAGGCCTGGGCCTGCAAGTATTGCTGCGCGGCGACCTGGGATTCAGCTGGGCGGGACAAAACTTCGGGATCACGCGGGGCAGCGTGGAAGCAGGCACCTTACGCGCCAACAGTGGCGAACTCGACCTGCGCGTGCGCGCCCTTCAGCGCGAGGGTCGCCTGATCGCCGGGCAGTACACCGCGCGCTCTCGCCCGGAGCTTCGCGCCGACGGCAACCGCGCCATCCTGACCATGCTGCGCGGCCGCACCTGGCTGCTCTCGCTGGCCGACTGGGACTTAACGCTGGCCATTGATCTGCCCTGGAATTTGCTGTTGAGTACCTACCTGGGCGAGATCGAGGTCGATATGCGCGGCCTGATCATCGAGCATGCCCATATCGCCAGCGGCACGGGCGACATCCGGATGGTTGGCCCGGATACGCCTGCCGGTCCCATAATCATCCGGTCCACCCTCGGTGATATTTATCTGGCCGTGCCGGAACACATGGAAGCGGCCGTATTCGTCTACGGGGGACCGCTGTTCGGGATTAACGTGCAGAACAGCCGCTGGGAGCAGCGGACAGAAAATCTGTATGTCACGCCGGGCATTGATGACGCCATCGATCCGCTGGAGTTTACGGTGAGCGGCACTACGGGCGACCTGATCCTGTCCTGAGCGGAGCCGCCAACCTCAGCCTAACCCGTCTACCGCAGGATGAACGTCAGGCGATCCTCCGTCATGCTGATGCTCGCCAGGCTGAGCGTCTGCCCGCCGGCCCGCACGGTCGCCTGCTGCAGCGCCGTATTGACCCGCATCACCCACGCATCGACGAAGTCGGCTATCTCGCCATCCGGCGGTATGGCGTAGAGCATTCCATTGACAACCACGCCTGCCGGGATTAAGCCGGCGCCTGCCGGCGTCACGAGGGCTACCAGTCCGGCCTCCTGCCATAACCCTGCCAGGAAAATACTGCCGGAAATCACCGCCCCACCCGCTCGAAAGTCCACGCCGGACACACGAAACTGGCCGGTGACGCAATTTTGCAGCCAGCGGGCACACAACGGCGTCAGCGCGTCTTCACGGTAAACGATGATTCCCAGGGGACGGCCATCCGTGCCCTCGCCAATCCACAGGGTTTCGGCCAATATCTCGCCACTGGACAGCGAGACACTCCCCAGGGTGCCAACATCAATCACCACGGTGGCGGGAGTCTGGTAAGACTGGAACCAGCCTTCGTAAGCAGCAGCGACAACCTGGTCTGACTCCCGAGGTAGTGGCGCTGCCAGAGCTGGTTCAGCAGGTGAGGGTAAAACAGCGGCAGTTGGCAGGGCAACCTGCAGCTGGACGGTTGTCTCTGTGCTGGCCCGCCTGGACCAGAACGCTTCCACGTCCCCCTGCGGTTCAAAACCTACGACTCGCAGGGCCAGACCGGGCAGCGCCGGCAGCAGCAGCACGCCGATCAGGCCGCCAGCCAGACAGACTGGAATCACCCACAGGCCCCACCACAGACTCGAGCGTCGACGATACCGTTGTACGCGCATCCCTTCGTCCTCCCAAAACCCCCTGATACCCACAAATGAATCTTTACAAGGCAGGTACATTTCGCTATACTAACCTCCATAAGGCGACGTCGCCAAGTGGTAAGGCAAGGGTCTGCAAAACCCTTATCGTCGGTTCGATTCCGACCGTCGCCTCAGAAGTTACGCCGGTCCTCAGTAAGGGCTGGCGTCTTCTGTATACCCCACAATCACCCAACCGGGTGAGCTATAGCCGAAGCATCGATGGCGACAAGTAGGGATGCACGCACGGTACAGAGAACGGCCACCTGCTGAGAAAGCCGCCCGCCGCCCATCCTGAAGGACCCGCCGGAGCTAGCACGGTGAACCTCGGAGGCAGCCGCCTGCCGTCATTAGCCGCGTTTCGGATCGCGCCCGTTATCGCGCTGGAGTCTGCCCCTTTCAGACGACTCCTAGAGGCTGGCGTTCGCGAGGACCCCGGCAAACCAAGGTGGCACCACGAGCGCCCCCTCGTCCTTGGCGACGAGGGAGCGTTGTTACTAGATTCCTGGCCAGAGGGTCGGGGATAGGCGGCAGCCACCATAGGAGGAGGGTCTGATGAAACGCACACTGGCCGCAAAACTGGGCGCTCATGTTGGCGAACGGATCATGGTGCAGGGCTGGCTGCACAACCTGCGCAAAATGGGTGACGTGAATTTTCTGCTGGTACGTGACCGCACCGGGCTGGCACAGGCGGTGACCAGCACCGAAGACCTGGCCCCCCTGGCCGGCCTGCAAGCGGAAAGCGTCATCCAGGTTGAAGGTGAAGTCGTGGCCGCATCCAATGCCCCTGGCGGCTACGAGCTTTACCACAATACGATAACGGCGATCACCCCGGTCACGACCCCCCTGCCCTTCACACTCAACAAGAATCGCATCCGGGCCAACCAGCCGGCCTTTCTTGATCACGCGGTGATCGGCCACCGGCACCTGTCCAAACGGGCCCTCCTGCGCCTGGCAGCGGGCATCATGCGCGGCTTCCGCGAGACCCTGCACGCCTGGGATTTTGTGGAGATTCAGACGCCTAAACTCGTCGCCTCGGCCACGGAAAGCGGCGCGAACGTCTTCTCGGTGGCATACTTCCAGCAGACGGCGTACCTGGCGCAAAGCCCGCAGTTTTACAAACAAATCATGGTCGGCGTATTTGAGCGGGTGTATGAGGTTGGGCCGGTCTTCCGTGCGGAGAAACACTCGACCCGGCGGCACGTCAACGAGTACGTAAGCCTGGACGTCGAATTCGGCTTCATCGAAGATCACTTCACCGTTATGGCGCTGCTGACCGACCTGCTGCGCGGCATCTTCGAACACCTGCAAGCGAACCACACGGACGATCTCGCCCGGCTTGAGGTCGAGCTGCCGAGCATCGGGGAGAGAATCCCCCACTTGCACATCACCGAGGCACAGGCAATGCTGATCGAACGATACGGGATAACCGACGCTGTCGGCGCACCGGACCTCACCCCGGAGCATGAGAGGCGGCTGGGCCAGTGGGCGCTCGAAAAACACGGAAGCGATTTCCTGTACGTCACCGGGTATCCGATGGTCAAGCGGCCCTTTTACACCTACCCCGACCCGGATCGCCCGGAGTATTCTTATAGCTTCGACCTGCTCTTCCGCGGGACGGAGCTGGTGACCGGTGGGCAGCGACTGCATCGCTACGAGGATTACCTGGCGGCGGCCGAGGCGTACGGGTATCCGCTGGCGCCATTCGAGACGTATTTCGAGGCATTCAAACATGGCATGCCTCCCCACGGCGGTTTCGCGATTGGACTGGAACGCTTTGTGATGCAGTTGCTCGACCTGGACAACATCCGGCTGGCCACACTCTTCCCGCGAGATATGCAGCGGCTTACACCGTAATTTCGTTGTATCTGATTGGGCAAGGACCGGGCCCTCAGAACACCGACTCTTGCCCCGTTCTCCGCCAACCCCAACAACCGGCCCTGGACTGGCCGTAACACCCTGGCCTGATCGGGCTGGGGTTGATTCTCTCTCGGCCAAAGCTGCGCACAACGGCCTTTTCCGTGATGATGGGTGACGGGTTGACGATAAACTTGACACTCGTCTGTAAACGTTATAACATTAGGTTGTTATAATGTTTTGCTCGCGCGACCTTTCTTGCACTTAAGGAGAATACCCGGTGAACAGGTGTGGATATTCTCCCAACAGCGGCTGCTGCCCAGCCATGATCCTGCCTCACCGACACTCAATCGCCCCGCTGTCTGGCGCTGCTGGTGGCCCAGTGACCAGCCATGTCATCACAACAGGTCGACCCGGCAGGCAACCGGTTGCCATACTTCGACTATGCCACCGTGGAGATCGTGGAAGATCGCCAGGCCGTTGCCCTGGGCAACGTCACCGGCAAATTCAACATGGACGCGATGTGGGTCGGCGTGCAGCACCTGCAGCTCTTCACCGAGGCCAGCCAGGAAGGGCGCGACATCGACCTGGTGTTCGCCAGCACAATCGGCATGGTGATGTACTTCAACCTGGATCACGAGGACCCGGTCAAGCGGGCGGCCTTCCGCGACGTGAGCTTCCGCCGCGCCTACTCGATGGCGATCGACCGTGATGAAATCGACAACATCATGTACAGCGGCCTGATGTCCCCGCACGGGACGAGCTTCTCGCCCGACACTGCCTGGTACGACGAAAAAAACACCGGATGTGGGCGGAGTTCGATCCTGAGGGCGCCATGGCCCTGCTGGATGAAGCCGGGTATGTCGACGTGGACGGCGACGGCCTCCGCCTATTCGTTCGGCCCGCCCCAGGTGATCCGGTTTTACGATGAAGAGACCGGAGAATTCTTCCTGCGGCCCTTCGTCTACCGCATGGAGGGCGAACGCAACCGGACGACCTACCAGCTTGAGCACGCGGAAGACCGCACGATCCGCGACCCTATCGATTTCTTCGTCGAAGGAGACGAGTACGAACGACTATTTGGCCTCATCAAGACCAATATTCACCCGTTTGGCACAGAAGAAGGGCACGTCTACCTGCTGGGCGCCGACCAACGTGGACGCGACCTGCTTTCTCGTATCATCTATGGGAGACAGGTCTCGCTCTCGGTTGGCGTCCTGGGCGTGGGAATCACCATCATGGGGGGAGCCATCATCGGCACGCTGTCCGGTTATTATGGCGGTTGGATCGATACTCTCACCCAACGGTTGATCGAGGTGATCCGCTCCTTCCCCCAACTGCCCATGTGGATGGCCCTGGCGGCAGCAATCCCTCCAACCTGGCCGCCGGAGTACGCCCACCTGGGACTCGTCATCGTGCTGGGCTTCATCAACTGGACGGGGCTGGCGCGCGAAGTAAGGGGGCAGGTCCTGTCAATCAAGCAGCGCGACTTCGTCCTGGCGGCGGAAGCCCCTGGCGCATCCACCTGGCGGCTGGTGTTCAAGCACATGATTCCTACTGTGGCCAGCCACGTCATTGTCACCGCCACCCTGGCGATCCCGGTCACCATCCTGATCGCGGTCATCACCTTCAACTTCCTGGTGGTCGCCTGTCATTTTGCCGACGAATTGACCCTGCAACCGTTCCAATAAGGATGTTCGCCCATGAATGACTGGCAGTTGCCTGATCGACGCGACCGGCTGCGCCATCTAAACACGAACGAGCAGTCGCTCTCGCGCAAGCTGCTGGGCGGAACGAGTCCTCGACAAGATGCTGAAGACGCAGGCCCAGTATCTGCCGCAGTTTAGTTAGACAGGAACACCCCCTATCCATAGGGGCTTATATC
>DAOUEM010000135.1:0-2868 GCA_034430555.1 Anaerolineae bacterium
GGGGACTGCAAGCCACCGCCGGGGTGAACTGGCTGTCGCCCGGCTTCGCCGAGATTTACGTCCATACGGAACCGCTGGCCCGGCAGCGCGGCTGGGGACGCAGCGTGGTCGCCGCCTGCGCCGAGCACATCCTGCGTA
The DNA here is from genome assembly GCA_034430555.1 of Anaerolineae bacterium. GTDB lineage: Bacteria > Chloroflexota > Anaerolineae > Aggregatilineales > Ch27 > DAOTXK01. Next base: position 139 of record DAOUEM010000135.1, read on the forward strand.
ATGGACGGCTGCCGCTTTACCTGGTGGAAACGGACAACGAGGCCTCGATCCAGCTGGCCCAATCCCTGGGATTCGTGGACAGCGGCGCGCGCCAGGTGTACGCGGAAGGCGTGTACCTGGGCCACCCCGCGCAGCGCCAGATGGCGGTCGAAGAACACGACGAAGCCAACCGCTCCCGCGACAAATAGCGGCGCGACAAGCCGCGGCGCGACAAATCGCGGCGCAGGCGAACACACCGATGTCTACCCCTTCCCCCACCGACCAACCGATCCGTGACGTGGCCGCCGCCATCATCCAGGATGAGGCCGGGCGGGTGCTGCTGCTGCAGCGCGGTCCGACGGCGCCCACCTTCCCCGGACACTGGGGGCCGGTCACCGGCTACGTGGAGGCGGGCGAGACACCTGCCGAGGCCGTCCGGCGCGAGATTGGGGAAGAACTGGCCGTCGGCGGGCACATCCTACGGGCGGGCGAACCGTTCCTGGTGGATATCGGGAGGGCGGTGCTGCGGGTGTGGCCGTTCCTGTGTGCGCTGGACCGGCCGGACGCGATACAATTGCAGGCGGAGAATCAGCAGTATGCATGGGTGCCGATCCCGGCCATCGCGCAGCGGCAGACGATCCCCAACATCGACCAGGACCTGCGCGCGCTGGGGCTGAGCCAATAACCAGCAGTGGAGACTTTACGCGTATGAGCGCACAACAAGTGACCAATCCCTCTACACCCCTGACACTGAGAAGAGTGATCAACCTGGCATTTATCATCCAACCGCTGCTACTGATCCCGCTGTGGCAGCACCAGAGCACTTCCGGGGAGTTTCTCGGACGATACAGCAACCGCTATGCCATCATCCTGTTCGCCAGCGTTGCGGTCACACTGACCTGGTTACTGCTCATGATCTTCCAGCGCAGGGTCACGCGATGGCTGAGCGTGATACCGGTAAAAGGCCGCTTGCTGGTTATCGGCATCTCCGGCGCGGCAATGTATGGCTTGTGGCATGTCAACGTGGAGGTAATCGCCCTCGGTTACCTGTCCATCAACTGGCTGCTCAGCGCCGTACTACTGCTGCTGTCCACCCCTGATCAACCCCTGGTCATTCCACGTTGGCATTGGATAGTCCTGGTGATTGCCGTGGTGATGTTGATTCCAATGGGATTCACGGCTGTCACGACCGTCACTTTTTCCCCGGATGAAGCCCATTATGCCGACTCCGCCACATCATACTACTATGCGGAAGGGGTCTATTCGCGCACCTGGCTCCATGATCCCGTCACGATTCTTCCGGGCGTGGGATGGAGTGTGCCCGCTTACGGCTGGCTGCTGCGTTATGTCTCGATGGACATACGTGTGGGTCGATTAGTGAACTTGTTTGCCAACCTTTTCGCCTTTGCGGGCATCGGGCTGGCCGCTGGCCGCCTGTACGGACGCAAAGCGGCCGCCGTGAGCGTAGCCTTCGCGGCGCTCAGCATGCTTTTCGTCCCGGTGATGGATTACCGTCCCAATCACCAGCTCCCTGTTGCCAGCGCCTTCGCGCTGTTCACGGCGGTCCAGGCGCGCTTCAGTACACAAGGGACACAGCGCAATTTCTGGCACCTGGCAACCGGCCTGCTGGCTACGCTTTCTCTGCAACTTCATGCCGCGGGCATCGTGCTGGCATCCGGACTATCGTTGTTTTACCTGGCGGAATTTGTGCTCGGGGCCATCAAACGGCGGCGCATAGACAGCGCCAGCCTGCAAGCAATCGTATCGTTCGGGGCAGGCGCTCTATTGGGGACTGGCACCTATTACCTGTTTAACATTGTCCCCGTGGGCGGGCTGCAAGTATACCTTACCAACCTGAGGGAACAGGCCTGGAACGTTGAGTACCGCTCGCTGGGGTTTTTGCGGTGGCCTTCCCCGCTGGAATCCTTGTTTGTGTGGGGCGCGCTGGCTTACCTGGTTTGGCGACGCAACAACTCAGATCGGTTGTTGCTGGGAATTCTGGCCTCGGTAATGATCGCGGCTGCTGTGCTTGATACCCAGGGCTACCTGACCTCCGTATCCGCGTTTTACATGGTGCCTGTTGGCGCTATGCTGTTGGGTGCGTTCAGCGGGGATAAGGCAATCCGCGGCATGAACCGTCACAGCATCATGATGGTCGCCATCACCATGACCATCATGGTCGCACAGATATCCGGGAACTTCATCAATTGGGCCGGCCTAAAAAAGGCCCTGCAAACCGGCGAGATTCCCGTCGACCTTTACGACGTGCTGGAGCCTGAGCTCAGCCCTCACCTTCGAGATGACGATATTATCGCCAGCACGGGTCAACTTATCTGGCTATACCCGGAAAGCCCGACGGTCGTCAATGTAGCGGCGGAATACCTGAACACAGTGTGGAGAGGTTTTGAAACAGCCGACGAAGTCTGGGAATGGGTCCAGCCAACAGTAGTGGTGTACATTGAGCGGGAAATGTCCCTTTCTCCGGGCCTGCAAACCTACATGGACAATCATGAATTTGAGGAATGCCAGCTACTGAACGTTCTGCATTTCACCATACACGTTCTGCTTGTAGTGTGCCCGGAATGAACAGTGACGTGCGGCCTACATTTTGCCAATTATTCCCTCGCGGGAATACCATAAGGAGCCATAAGGCATGACAGACAACCGATTGCAGCGACTGGCCGACGTGCTGGTCAACTACTCGACGACGGTGCAGCCCGGCGAATGGGTGGGCATCCTGGGCGACGTGCT
>DAOUEM010000136.1:0-3551 GCA_034430555.1 Anaerolineae bacterium
CAGGTTCGGGGGACTGCTCAGGTCGCTGCCGCAGGCCGCCGCGGAACCGTCTCGCGTCGTTGATAGTCGTGGTGCGCCGGCCCACCCGCTGCTCATCGGCCAAAGCGAAACCAGCCGAAGGCAATAAACGCGGCAATGCCGATGTACAGCACCGGCCCGGCCAGATTGTACAGGATAAAGTCCGGCGGCATGGCCACGTTCGCGGCCCCGGCCTGGGCCATCAGGCGCAGCGGTTCGATCAGCGCCGGGATCGACCCGGCCACGATGCCGGCCACCACCACGTAGCCGGTGTAGCGGCCCCGCCGGTGTCCGGTCAATCGCAGGACGACCTGCGCGATCAGGCTGCCCACCACGGCGGCAAGAATCAGGGCGAAAAACAAGCCCAGCCGCGGCACGATCAGGCCCGCCACCAACCCCAGGCCGCAGCTCACCGCCCCGGCGATCACGTAGTCGTTGCTGGTGGCCTTGTAAAACACATCCTGCTGGCCGCGCACGCATTCCTTACAGCGGTAGCCGACCGGCGTCCGGACGGCGCACTTGGTGCACATGGGACGCCCGCACTTGTTGCAGCGCAGGGCCGTCTCCACGGTGGGATGCACGGTGCAAACCGTCACACCTTCTCCATGCCCGTCGACGTACGCCTGATCGTCGTGAGCGTGCCCCACGGCTGCCCGTTCCTCCGAAACCCGGTCTGTCGCATCTTCCATCGATCACTCACCCTTTCTTAGCGGTAAACCCCCGATCCGTTAATCCGCGTCCGGCCAGCTGCGGTTGGGACGGGAACGCGTCGGGTGGCGCGGCTCCAACCGGTCCAGCAGCGACCGGTAAAAATAGCTGCGCTCGCGCAGGCGCACGAAGCGGCTGACGTTCTCGCCGGCCTGGACCGTGACGCGGTCCTCCAGTTGCAGGTGGGCGTCCAGCTGGCCATCCACCGTCAGCACGATCTGGGCGCGCGTCTCCGGCGCGACAAATACGTCGATGACCGAGCCTTCCGAGATCACGATAGGCCGGTCCATGCTCAGGTGCGGCGCGACCGGCACGATCAGGATATTGCGCAGCCCCGGCGGCAAAATCGGCCCGCCAGCGGCCAGCGCGTAGGCCGTGGACCCGGTGGCCGTGGCGATGATCAGGCCGTCGGAGGCGAAGGTCGTGGTCCAGGCCCGGTCGATGTACGTCTCCAGCCAGACGGTGCTGGCGGTGGCCCCGCGCCCGACCACTACGTCGTTGAGCGCGTGCCCGGTTGCCAGCAGATCGCTGCCGCGCCAGGCCTGGTAACCCAGCATCATGCGTTGCTCGATCCAGTAGTCGCCGGCCAGCAGCGTTTCCAGGGCAGCCGGCCACTTTTTCGGCCCCCTGATCTCGGTCAGGAAACCCAGGCGGCCCACGTTGACGCCCAGCACTGGCACCTCGTAGGGCGCGCAGAGGCGGGCCGCGCGCAGCATCGCGCCGTCGCCGCCGATGGCGACCACCATGTCCGTGCCCGGCGAGAACTCGTGCGGCTGGCTGGCCGCTTCCCCGGTGCGGACCCACGTTTCCAGCCCGCGCGCCGCCAGGCTTTCGGCAATTTCCTCGGCCAGCGGGGTGGTCTTGGGGCGCAGGGGATGGGCCAGCACCCCGACTTTTTGCAGGGTTTTCAAGCAAGCCGTCCTTGTTCGCACGGGCCAGCAGTCACACGGATCATTATAGCGGCAACATCGTCCCGCGCCATAGCGCAGGCCGGAATCCGCGACCGTGCTCATCATGCCCTAATTGTACGCACAGATGTTCTATTTCGCAATAGTGTAATAAGGGTTTATTTGGTTGTCAGCAGGCGATAGATAAACGTCAGGTAGACCCGCGCCCCTCGTATTCCCCAATGACAGCCACAGCGCGGGCGATGCCGTCTTCCGCCCGGATTTTCGCGCCCAGGTTGGCGGCGCGCTGGCGCATGGTCTCATCCGTGGCCGCCCGTTCGATGGCCTCCGCCAGCTTCTCCACCGTCAGTTTTTTGCGTGGTATGGGCGACGGCCCCACCCCCAGATCGGCGACGCGCTTGCCCCAGAAGGGCTGGTCGCCAAAGAAGGGAATCACCAGCGATGGCACCCCCGCCCGCAGACCGGCGGCAGTCGTGCCCGCGCCGCCGTGATGCACCACCGCCGCCACCCGCGGGAACAGCCAGGCGTGCGGCACCGACTCGATCACGAACACCGAATCGGGGACTTCCGCCGTTTGCATCCCGCTCCAACCCGAGAGCAGGATGGCCCGCTGCCCCGTCCGCGCCAGCGCCGCCAGGACGAGGTTAGCGGTTTCTTCCGGTTTGCGGCTGCTCATGCTGCCAAAGCCGACGTAAACCGGCGGCGGCCCGGCTTCCAGGAAAGCGGTCAGCGCGGCGGGCGGCTGCCAATCCTCCGCCGAATCGAGGAACCAGTAGCCGGTCACGTGTACGTCGTCGCCCCAATCGGCGGGCGGGGGCAGCACCGACGGGCTGAAGCCGTACAGAATCGGCTGGCCTTGCAGGCAATCGGAGTTATACGGGCCAGAGAATGGGGCCGGGGGCAGGTTGAACGTCTCCCGCCGTGCCCGCGCATCCCCCCCGCGGAAGCCCTGCCACATCATCTGGCGCAGCAGGTGGTGGGTCAACCGGTTGAAGCCGCCCCCCAGCCAGGCCGGCGCGCTAGCGACCAGCACGCTGGCGAATTCCCCGGTCGGCGTGAAGGGCAGCAGGTGCGCCTGCAGAAAGGGCAGCCCCAGTTTTTCCGCCAGGGCGATGCCATTATAGATGCCGCCCATGCCACCCAGCAGCAGGTCCACGCCCTGACTGGCCGCCAGGCCGCCCTCGGCCATGGCCAAGGCGGCACGCTGCCCCTCCTTCGCCACCTCGGCCAGGATGCCCAGGAAATTGCCTTTATCCAGCCGGTCGCGCATGGCCTGCCCCTGGACAACGTCGGTCACGTTACCGCCCATCAGCCAGAATTCCAACCCGTACGATTCGACCAACGCACGGAAGTTCTCGTGAGTGACCAGCCGCACCTCGTGACCGGCCCCGGCCAACCCTTTACCCAGAGCAATGTAGGGCTGAACGTCGCCCCGGCTGCCGGGCGCGATGATAGCGATACGCATGATTGGTTCCTCCTCGTCCGACGCTGCGGCTCATGGTGCGTGCTGCCAGCATGACTATAGTGCAGGCCAGAACCAACGCGCAACAGGTCAGCCATCATCGCTCGTCAATCGCTCATTTGCCAGGGACCGGCCCTGCCGCGTATACTCGTCCGCACCTCATGAACGCACCACCGGCAGCGAAAGGCGGTCCCTCGTGCCGTTGCCCCTCCGACGACCTGTCCCAGCCCTCACCCTGGTCCTGATGATGACCGCGGCTGTTTTCGCCCTACGGCAGCCCACCGCCTACGTCCAGGCGCAGGAGGGCGACTCCTGCCGGGCGTGGGTGGCCGATGCCCTGGTCTCGCTGGACGGCTACTGCCGCGCGGCGGGACGGGATACATTGTGTTTGGCGACGGGGGCGCTGGATATTGAGGGCTGGACAGCGGCGATCCCGGATTCGATTAATGGTCTCG
>DAOUEM010000137.1:0-1729 GCA_034430555.1 Anaerolineae bacterium
CGGCCCCAGGGCCGTGACCTCCAGGCGGGGGCCATCATCGGCGCGGTGATGCCCGTAAAAATCATCGGCGATCAGCTGTTCGTCTTCCAGGATGATGGCCTGGTTACGGGCAATCAACGATATCCAGGGTAAACGCGGAAGAGTCCGGCTGTTGATAACCAGCTTGCAGTGGGCTGGCAGCATTGAGGCCAGCAGTTCCATAAACCGCTGCATGTCGTCAGCGCTATCAGAGCGATCGTATTCGTCCAGGATGAGCAGGAAAGGCTCATCGGTCCATTCAGTGAGATCGGCGGCCAGAGCTGCCAACCAGGGGCGTATCTCGCCTTCACCCAGAGGGCCTGGTACCAGGTTAAGGTTGTGGCCGAAACGGGGATTCTGGTGAGCCAGGTCGTGTGTCAGCCCGGACAGAAACGCGGGCACGCTAACATCATCCGGTCCCATTGCGTAGTACAGGGTGTTGAGTTTAGGGTCGTTGATCAGCCGCGCCACCAGTACGGAACGATAACGACTGCGGGGGTGCAGCAGGATGATGCAGGCGTCAGAGGCGTACTTGAGAAAAGCTTCATAACTATTGGTGACCATCCCCTGTAATTTCATAGGCGGCCTCTATTAGACTCCTTAGGCTGCATATAGTATGTTCAGTATACGAGACCTGTTTGGATAAAGCAAATACAGAGCTAAGCGATTCGTAGCACTTGCTTACTGGAAGCAGTTTTATCTGCTACGCAGTAGCGAGTAGTGTGGTGCTTTTGTATTACATAAATTGACATGCTGCCATCGCGAGACTACAATCCAATGGCGGATCATTTAGAGGCAGGTAAAAACCAGTATGTCCAGGCTGTTACGAGCGGTACTTTTGTTTGGTCTTGGCCTTGCCCTGAGTCTTGTTGTCGGCTGGTGGCTGATGCGGTTCCTGCGGGAGGATGAGGAAGAGCCGGAGTTTGCCGTGCGTATCCCTTCCCAGCGACCTGCTGATATCAATATCCCACTGCCGCCCCAGCTGGTTGATGACATCGAAGCGGGCGGCGTGGCAGCCAGAGAAGCGCAGCCGCCACCTCCACCTACCGCTTCCGACGACCTGACTCAGATCGACGGCATTGGCCCCAAATATGCGGCGACCTTGCAGGCACTGGGAATCACGACTTTTGCACAGCTGGCTCAGCAGGACTCTGAGGCGTTGGCAAACCAGCTAAGAGAGCAGGGCCTTCGGATCAGCGGTGAGCGTATCCGTGACAAAGACTGGGTTGGGCAGGCTGGTCGTGTAGCCACAGATTGAGGTTTTATCCATGCCAGCAATTCGTCCTGCTAATATCGACGTGGATCGTAAGGCGGGTGAGCTTCGTATCGCCTGGGGGGATGGACGCGCCTGCGTTTACCCGCTAAGTCACCTGAGGGAAGCCTGCCCCTGTGCGGAATGCCGGGGTGGTCACGAGCAAATGGGCCGTGAGTTCGACCCGGAGCATATCCTGGCCCTGACGCCAGCGCGTTTGTATGAACTGGAAAATGTGGAACTGGTCGGTAATTATGCCCTCCAGTTCTTCTGGGATGATGGGCACCATGCCGGCATCTTTACGTGGGAGTATCTCTATCGACTTTGCCCGCCTGAGGATTAATTGGCGAAGATGATGCCTATCTCTCGAAACAGGCAGTGGCGGCCACCGCTGCCTGTTCTTTTTGGGAGCAATCGTGCTGTACTACAGATAATCTTTCAGGTGATGCTGGACGGCAT
>DAOUEM010000138.1:0-2004 GCA_034430555.1 Anaerolineae bacterium
TGACGCAGGAGGACATCACCCGCATCGTGGACCTGCGGCTGGACGAGGTCCGGGAACGGGTGTTGGAGCACGCGCTGCTGCTGGACGTGACCCCCGAAGCCAAGAATTTCCTGGCGACCGAAGGTTACGATCCCGAATACGGCGCGCGGCCGCTGCGCCGGGTCATCACCAACCTGGTCGAGGATAAGCTGTCTGATGGCATCCTGGGCGGCGAATACCCGCTCGGCTCGACCGTGATCATTGACTACAATACCGAAGCGGGCGAGCTGACCTTCCGCGCGGCGGAAGATGCCAACGAACCGGAACACTCGGCCTAAACTCACCGCCGACCATCGGACCCCCCGTACCTACTGGAGACGCACCATCGTGGTGCGTCTTTTTTGTTTGAGCCCCTGACGCGGTTAAGACCTGGCAGGTTTGGCCGGCGCCCCTGCTGAAATTAGTGTTTGGGCTGCGCGTTATTTCCCTTATAATAATCAAGGGTGTCACATGATACGGATTTTGGCGGAAACGCCGCGCACCTCGAGAGAGAACCGACAGGCATGATCATCAATCGATTAAACCGCTGCCTCCTGCCGCTGTTATGCGCCGCCGCCGTTCTGGTGCTGCTGCTGACCGCTCATGGTCTTTTTGCGCCGGCTGCTGCCCAGGGCGATGGCTGCGCCGGCGCGCCGGCGGTGCGTCTGACCATTAACGGGCGGGCGCGCGTCTCGGTAGCGGAAGGTAATGGCCTGAATCTGCGGGACGTTGCCAGCCTGGCCGGTAATGCCATCGCCCGGCTGGAGCGCGGTGATGAGCTAAACGTACTGGCGGGGCCGGTCTGTGCTGATGGCTTTTACTGGTGGCAGCTTGCCAGCGATGACGGCCTGACCGGTTGGGCCGCCGAGGGCGACGCGACCGGGTATTTCCTGGCGCCGGCGCGGGTCATTGCCCCCACCGCCGACCCGGTCGACCTGACCTGCGACGACGTCCTGCCGGTGATCGGGGAGCCGGGTGACCAGCTCGTCGTCACCTTTGCCGGGCAGCCGGTCGACGCGCTGGAGCTGCCGGCGGTGGAAGCCGGGTTCAACAGCCGGTGGTGGGCGGGCAGCATCTTCACGATTGTGTCGGGGCCTACCTGCGGCAACGGCCTGTGGTGGTGGCGCGTAACCCTGCCCAACAACCAGGCGGCCTGGATTCCACTGGGCGACAGCGTGCAGTATTACGTTGCCCTGGTCACGCCGACGCCGACGCCGAGCGTCACGTCCACCCTCACGCCGCTGCCCACCATCACCGCCACGGCAACGCCCACGACCAGCGACACGCCCACCCACACGCCGCCGCCTTCCGACACGCCAGCGCCCACCGCCAGCCCGACCGCCACGCCTTCCCCGCCGCCAGCGGATACCGCCACGCCGACCGTCACTCTCACCCAACGGCCCACGTCTACGCGCCGTCCCACCCTGGTTCCCACGCCGACCCTCGACACGATTTGCTGGACGGCCCCGCTGCCCCGCTTGCAGGCAGGTGCGGTGGGCGAGGTCGCCCCCACTGTCGATGCGCTGCGGCTGCGCCTGCTGCCCAGCACGGGCGCCGGTTACGAGGTGCTGCTCAATGCGGGGACTCGCTTCCGCGTGCTGGAAGGGCCGACGTGCAACGGCGGTTATTACTGGTATCGCGTGCGGCTGGGCGTGAATGACGAGACCGGCTGGGTGGCGGAAGGCCTGACCGGGCAGTACTGGATTCAGCCGGTCGATGATATCGCCCTCACCGACGACGATCGTCTGTGCCTGGCCTGGGGCGACGACGACGGGCTGCATGTGCATTCGCGGGGCGCCATAACCGACCTGGCCGCTTCCCAGACCGGCGCGGCGACGACCGGCGCGGCGACCGCGCTGCGCCTCTCGCCCAACGGCCGCCTGCTGGCCGCAGTGATGCGCTATCCCAACTATCCCACCGCGACGCCGGCGGTCGGACTGGAAGTATACGACCTGACGACCGGCCAGCGGCTGTTCGCGATGTCTG
>DAOUEM010000139.1:0-10179 GCA_034430555.1 Anaerolineae bacterium
TTGCAGCGCCCGTCGCCCCACGGCTGGCCGGCATCGCACCAGTTCAGCTCTCCGCCGCAGGCCGCGTCAATGCCCTCGATAAGGACGCCGATCTGGTTGAGGGCGGCCAGCGCCCCGGACAGGTTGCCGGCGGCCATCGCGTTTTCCGATTGGGTCATCAGCGCTTGCAGCCGGGCAAAGTCGACGGTACAGCCGCCTTCCTGCGCGGTCACGCCAGGGATCAGCCCGGCCAGCAGCAGCCCACAGCAGATAATAAGCAGCAGTTTTCTGTTCAACATGAAACCTCCGAATCACTCGAACAAGACCTGATTCTGGGGCCGGGAAGTGGGCAGGATGTCGCCATGCGGGGAGCACTACCAGTGTAGCACAGATCGACCGGCGAAGGCTCGACTGCTGGCAGGCCGGCGGCTTGGTCGGCGCGGCGGCTTGTCGGCGCGGCGGCTTGGTCGGCGTGCCCGGTTAACCGCCGCGGCCCCGCCGGGCCTCGCTTGCCAGCAGGCGGTCGATGCCCGTTAACCATTCGTCGGCCTTGGCCCCGCTGGCCCCGCTGAACGCCTGGAACATTTCGCGCGCCGTGTCGCGGTCGATCTGGCCCCGCACGTAGCGCAGCATGATCCGGTTCTGGGTCCATTTGTCGAGGAAGGAGTCCAGGTCCAGCCGGGCCACGCCGGCCTCGCGCAGCAGGTCCCGCGTGGCTGCCAGGTCGATGTCCCGGTCCAGGTAGCGGTTGACGATCTGGAGCTGGACGATCCGGTCCAGCTTGTCCCGGCGCGGCTCGGCCTTCAGACCGGCTGCCTCCAACTGCTGCGCGGCTTCTTCGCGCCCGATCTCGCCCTGCTCGAAGCGGTCCAGGGCGGCCTGCACTTGCTGCTGGTCGATGCCCGTCCGCCAGCCCCAGATCAGCAGCCCCAACCCGGCCAGCGCCGTCAGCAGGTAAGCCTGGCTGTACGGCCATTTGAGGATCACGCCCACCAGCCAGGCCGCCATGGCCGCCGCCCCCAGCATCAGGTAAAGGCCGAAGAAGCGGTTCCAGTAGGATTTGGTGGGGTTCTGGCGCTGCCGGGTGTAGGTCCCGATGAACCCCGCCGCGAAAATCCCCAGCGTGACCAGCGCGCCCCAGGTGGTGATGGCGTACGGTTCAATATTGGCGTCGAAGATGTCGCTGAACACCTGCGCCTGCACGTACAGCCCCAGCAGGATGAACCCGCCCAGCGCCAGCCAGCCGATAGCCATGGCGAAGAAGCCTTCCATCCCCTTCTTCGCCTCGCCCGGTAAAGTGTCGACCGCCCCGGAAAACATCATTTCCAGGTCGGCGGTGGCCAAGCCTAAAAACAGCCTGATGACGCCTCTCATGATTCCCCCCCTTACTTGTAAACGCAGGTTTACGCCTGCATCGGCATGGCCCGCACCGCCGCGATGATCACGGCCGCCGCCGTCTCGATCTCCGCGGCGGTGGTCATGGTGCCCACCGAGAGCCGCACCGTGCCCATGGCGTAGTCGAGCGGCACGCCCATCGCCGCCAGCACGTGCGAGACGCGGACCGTATCGGCGTGGCAGGCCGCCCCCGCCGAGGCCGCCACCCGGTCCCCGATCTGGCCGAGCAGCGCGTTGGCCGCCACCCCGCGGAAGCTGACGCTGAGCGTATTGGGCAGGCGGCCTGTAGTCGGCCCGTTGAGGCGCATCTGCTCCGGGGGGAAGGCTTCCCGCAGCCGTCCGTAGAGCCGGTCGCGCATTGTTTGCATGTGGGCCATGTTGCGGTCCAGGTCTCGCCCGGCGATGGCGCAGGCTTCCCCCAGCCCCACGATGGCCAGCACGTTTTCCGTGCCGGCCCGCCGGTCCGATTCGTGGCCCGCGCCATGCATGAACTTGGGCAGGCGCACGCCGCTCCTGACGACCAGCGCCCCGACTCCCTTAGGCCCGTACAGCTTGTGCCCGGCCACGGAGAGCAGGTCCGCGCCCAGGTCGTCCACCTTCACCGGGATTTTGCCCACCGCCTGCGCCGCGTCGACGTGCAGCAGCGCCCCCTTTGCCTGGGCCAGGGCCGCGATCTCGGCGATGGGCTGGATCGTGCCGACCTCGTTATTGGCCTGCATGATGGACACCAGGATCGTCGCCGGGGTGAGGGCGGCAGCCATGTCCGCCGGGTCGACGCGGCCTTCGCCATCGACCGGCAGCGTGGTGATATCGTAGCCCTGCCCGGCCAGGATCGCGTAGGGTTCGGTGACGGCGGGGTGCTCGATGGCGCTGGTGATGAGATGGCGGCCCCGCTCGCGGTAGGCTTCGGCGGCGCCTTTGATGGCGGTGTTGTTGGCCTCGCTGCCGCCGCTGGTGAAGATCACCTCTTCGGGTGAGCAGCCGAGCAGGTCGGCCACCTGGGCGCGGGCCTTGTCCACGGCCTGTTTGGCCGTCGCGCCGTAGGGATGCGCGCTGGACGGGTTGCCGAAGTGCTCGGTCAGGTAGGGCAGCATGGTCTCGGCCACCTGGCGTTTAATGGGCGTGGTGGCGTTGTAGTCCAGGTAGATGGGGCGTTCGCTCATCGTTGTAACCTCTGTAGGGGCGAGGCGGTGCCTCGCCCGGATAGATGCAGCGGTCAGATATCCGGTTCTGAAAAAGCGTTGATTCAACTATACCGCAAACCACCCGCCGATGGGCGTCCCGGCACGCCGCGGCGACCTTTCCCCGCCCGCCTGCATCAAACCCTCAACACCACCAACCACCAATAACCAATGACCACCCACCACCAACCACTTGCCCAACCGCCGGATATTCGCCACAATCAACCCGGCCCTATTGTGAAGGAGAGAACAACATGCGCCTGACCCGTTGGTTGATCCCCGTCCTGCTGCTGACCGCCCTCGTCCTGACCGCCTGCGGGGGGGAGGCCCTGCCTGACTTCATTTCGCCGCAGGATGCCGTCTCTCGCCTGGAGAGCGGCGATAACGTCGTGCTGCTGGACGTGCGCATCCCGCAGGAGTGGGCCGAGGATGGCCGCTCCCCGTTGGCTACTCTTATCTCGCTGGACGAACTGGGGGTCCGCGCTGCCGAGCTGAACCCGGACGATACCATCATCGTGGTCTGCCGCAGCGGCAGCCGTAGCCATGCCGCCGCCGCTTTCCTGCGGGATAACGGCTTCGATCACGTGACCGAGGTCGAAGGCGGGATGCAGCGCTGGGCTTCCGCCGGCCTGCCCATCGAGTGTGATATCGCGATCTGCGGCCTGGCCCGCTGACGGTCGACCGGCGGGGGGACGTCGACCGCCCGGCAGTGATCATCAACTGACCGGGACGGCAGCATAAACCATCATACCAGCGCCCTGTGAGCGAGACCCGGTGAAACGTGCCTGTGCCACTTCACCGGGTTGAGCCATGGGGCGCTGGCCTTGTAACGAATGCGGAGGGAAAACGCCCGGTTGGAGACAAGCACGCGGCATAAGCACCTGTACAATGAAGTGTATGGATTTGAATTGTTAAGGTTGCTCGGCAAGGGGATGACATGCGAAAAAGCATCTGGATCTTCATGCTTGTGATGGTGATTTTAAGTAGCGCGGCCCTGACCGGGGCGCAGGCCGTGAGTGACCCTCCACCGCTCCTGGTCAGCGGGCAGCCCGGCGACGAAGTGGGCCGCCATATCCTCTACCAGTACGTCGACGCGTCCTGGGAGCGGCTGCCGATTGACGATTTTTACGCCGGCAGCCTGTCGCCAGATGGTGGGCAGTTGGCGTATCTCCGCGTGCCGCCATTTTTGCAGGCGTTGTTGGACGATGGGAAGGGTCATCTGTACACCACCGCCTGGGATGTCGCCCTGGTGAGCCTGGCGGATGGTTCCCGGCGTGAGTTGGCCCTCCAGCCGCCGACGATCACCCTCGATGACGACGGGTACAGCGGCGGCATCAAGCGGTCCACGCCGGTGTGGTCGCCCGATGGCAGCGCGCTAGCCTGGATAGAGCAGGATTACCCGGCGCAGCGGGCCGCCCGTTTGATTTTATACGACCTTTTCGACGATGCCAGCCGTGTGCTGGACGACGCGGTTCCGCCGGTGATGTTTAGCGTGGATGGGCTGCCGCGCCTGTTGAACTGGGGTCCGGCAGGGCTGGCCCTGTTTACCAATGATCCATCCGATAATGCCGAAACGCTGCGGTTTTACGATGCGACGGCGGGGCTTCAGCAGGTGGTACGTTGGGAGGATGACGAGTCTTGGTACCCATTGGCGGGTCCGCTGTGGGTGGCGGACGTGCCGGCGGAGGTGGCGTCCGGCGGCGAAGTGGCGGCAGTGCAGGTGGGTCAGTACGCCTGGTACCGGGCCGATCCAGAGGCCGACGCCGTGGTAGGACTGGGCATGCAGCTCGAGTTGGTCAGCGCGGATACCCCGGACGAGTCCCTGCGGCTGGTATGGGATGTCTATGCTATCGCGGACAGGCCGGCGTGGCGGCTGCTGGCGGCAGACGGGACCGAGCTGCTGGCATGGGCCGTCCCCCTGCATTCGAGCGCGTTTACGGCGCTAACCCGGTTTGTGATCGCGCCCTCCGGGCAGGCTGCCGCCTATCTACAGGAGGGCGATCTGCTGTTGTGGCAGGATGGGCGCGCGACGGTGATCGTTCCGCCGAATGATGTGCGGATTACCACGCTGTATTGGGGGCCGGTCCGCTGGCGGGCAGGAGCCGCGTACGACGGTTTGGGGTAAGTTGACGCTGGCGACCGGCGGGGAAATCGATACCCCGACCGCGCCCCTCGATTTACAGGACGGCCCGGATCGGCTATAGTTTAAGCAGCGTTAACGTAGAGGATGGAGGTACCCTGCCATGGCGAAATCGAAATCCAAGGAGGAGTCGGGCCAGCCCGCCAAAAAGCAGCCGACTTCCGCCCGCAAGAGCCGCCGCAAGCGAGAAAGCCGCGTCAACCTGGAAGACCTCAAGCAGGCTGTCCTTGATGCGCCGAACGATGAGCCGGAAGACGACCAGCCTAAGGCCGGCAAGTGGAAGCGCAATCGTCGGCCCTATGAGAAGGGCACCAAAACTTCCAAGCCGGTCGGCAAGCAGACCAACCGCCCCGGCAAGCGCCCGCCTTCTGACTGATACCCGCTGCCCGGATAGACCAACGCTGCCGCGCCCACCCGCGCTGCGGCGTTTTTTGTGGGGACGATTGTTCGCTGCCAGGCACCGTGGGTCAGGCATCGCCTGCCCCCTACCGACTGCTATCCGTGCCGCATATTGCGCCCATACCGCGCCGCATACTGCGCGCTGCCAGACTCGAACGACCAACCCCCCAGAACTAACAACGAAATACTGGCTGCTGAAAGCTGAAAACTGACCGCTATTGGACCGGGTGTGCTATACTCGTCGCGGTGCGCCGTGTAATCTCCTGAGGAGCGTGTCCATGACCCTCATGTCGCTGTACCGCCCGCAGACCCCGCGCGAGATGGCCCTGTGGACGGTGCGAATATACGCCCGGCACTGGACCCTGTGGATCGTCCTGGCGGCGATCGCCATTCTGCCGGTGCAGGCCCTCTCCCTGGCGGCCGCCCCCGCCCAGACGGCCATGCTCGACCTCGAATCGATGAACGAGCTGGTCCAGTCGCTGCAAGACGGCACGCTGCCCGACGAGGCCGCCCTCGAAGCCCTCCAGGCGCTGGCCGGCCCGATGGTAGGCGTGTTCCTGCTCACGCTGGGCCTGGGCCTGGTGGCATTGTTGATGCAGGCCGTGATCCTGGGCGGGGCGGGCGCGGTGATGGCCTCGCGCGCCTACCGGGGGGAAGATGTCTCCCTCGGCCAGGCCCTGACCGTGGCCCTGGGCGAGCGCCTGGTGCCGCTGCTGGGCGGTCACCTGGCCGTCAGCGTGGTGATCGCCGGGCTGCTGATCGCCAGCGCCCTGACCGTCCTGATGTGCGTGGGCGTGCTCGGCCTGGGCGTGACCGCTTTTGTCTACCTGGCCTGGTTCCCCCTGCTGGCCCCGCTGCTGGTGCTGGAACGCGGGCCGCTCAACATCCTGCTGCAAAGGGCCTGGTACTTCGGCAAAAAACGCGTCTTCCAGTTGTTCGGGGCGGTGGTGGTGTTCCTGGTGCTGCGCTTCGTGGCGCTGACGGCCGCCGGGCTGCTGGCCTCCATCCTGGGCCTGCTGCTGCCGGAGAGCGTGACCCTGCTGGCGGAAGTGGTCTTCGGCGCGGTGGCGCTGGTGCTGGTCGCCCCGCCGGAAGCGATCTTCTACACCCTGATGCTGTACGATGCCCGCCAGCGCCTGGCGGCGGAATCCGCCGGCGGAGAAGCCCTGTCCATGGTAGAACCTGCCGGCCTGGCCGGGCCTGATACGGTAGTCAGGCCGCCGCCGGAGCCGTTCCTCACCGCCGCCGACCTGCCTAACCTGGTCACCGTGACCTTGATGACGCTGGGGCTGGTGTTCGTGCTCTTCCTGCTGCTGCCTTTATTCGGTTTGTGATGTGCGGGTTTGAGGGGGTGTCGCGGGCGTTCAGGGGCGGCCAATCCGCCTAAGGGGGGAACCGCTGCGCCGCCAGACGTGCGCCCGGCCCTGCCTCTTGACCAACCACCAACAACCAATCACCAACGACCAACCGGGCGCGGCAAGCGGCGCCCCTATGTCCGGGCGCAGCAAGCGGCGCCCCTACTACGACAACTGCTGCCACGCCATGATCGGCTTGAAGCTGTGGCGGTGGGCGCGGCAGGGACCGTGCCGGCCCAGGTTGGAGCGGTGCATGCGGGTGCCGTAGCCCTTGTGCTGGGCGAAGCCGTATTCGGGGAACATCTCGTCCAGCCCGATCATGTGCTGGTCGCGCGTCACCTTGGCCAGGATGCTGGCGGCGGCGATGCTCAGCGACTTTTCGTCGCCCTTGATCAGGTGGGTCTGTTTATCCGCCGGCATGACCATATCCGGCAGGGCCAGGGCGTCGATCAGCAGGTAGTCGGGGTTCACCAGCAGCTTGTTCAGGGCGCGCTGCATGGCCAACTTGGTGGCGTCCACGATGCCCTTCTTGTCGATTTCCTCGCTGGTGACGCGCCCCACGCTCCAGGCCACGGCCACTTCTTTGATCAGGGGGGCCAGTTCGGCGCGCTGCTCCGCTTTGAGCTGCTTGGAGTCGGTCACGCCGGCCAGCGCTTTCTGCAGGTCGTCGCGCTCCAGGGGCAGGATGACCGCCGCCGCCGCCACCGGCCCGGCCCACGCCCCGCGCCCGGCTTCGTCCAGGCCGGCGATCAGGCGGTAGCCGTTGGCGTATAGATGACGCTCATATTCCAGGCTGGCGGTGACAACCTCGTGTTTCGCCATCTACCGGCCACCTCCGCACGACAGTAATAACTTAAGCGAGAATTTGATCAAGTGTAGCACCACTCGCGGCGCGGGGAAACCATCCGGCGCCAGGAAACCGCCCTGCCAGGGATGGGCGGCGCCTCAGCCCGGGTCGGCCCGCGCCAGCACGTCGACCAGGTCGGCGGCCCAGGCCCGGATGGCCTCCCAATCGCGGAAGTCGCCCTCCGGCAGGCCCTTGCCCTGCACCTGCAAGCGCTGGATGGCCGACAGCCGCGCGTAGTCCATACGCCCGCCGAACACCGCGATATCCACCGGCCCCAGCAGGACGCGGGCAGGCTCCACCGCCAGCAGCTTCGATTGGCGGGTGCCCTCCGTGCCATCGCCCAGCAGGCCCAGCACGAACAGCGCCACCGGCATCTGGCCCAGGGCCGTTTTGTGCCGCTCCACGAAGTCGAGCGCGTCCGGCAGCCAGGCCCCCGAATGGATCGGGCTGCCGATCACGACCGCCCGGTAATCGTCCAGCGCGCCGATCTCGCCCACCGGCAGGTTGTCCACGGTCGCGCCACCATCGGCCAATGTCTCGGCGATGGTCCGGGCCACCTCGGCGGTCGAGTCGTGGCGGGTGGCGTAAGTGACGAGCAAACGGGTGGTCATGCGGGTCTCCCTCTGGTGGTCGATGCGGATGCCGGTCAGCGGTCGTAGATGCCGCGCCGCCCATTGGCCCGGATTTTGAAGACCTCGCGGAACATGTCGACCGAATCGTTGATGGGGTTGATGCGCGAGCTGGCCCTGTAATACCAGTTGATCGGCACCTCGACGATGCGGTGGCCGCGCCGTTGGGCCGCGTGCAGCAGCTCCACGTCGAAGCTCCATCCATCCATCGTCTGCAGGGGGAAGAGGTCTTCCGCGGCGGCGGCGGTGAACATCTTAAAGCCGCACTGCGTATCGTGGAAGCCGGGCACCGCAAACAGCCGCACAATCGTATTAAAGACGCGCCCCATCAGGTGACGGTACTCCGGCTCATCGTAGCGGACCGCGCCGGGCGCTTCCCGCGAGCCGATGGCGATGGCGTAGTCGTCGGCCTGCGGCGGCAGGAACTTGTTCACCTCGGCGATGGGCATGGACAGGTCCGCATCGCAGATGAAGCGGTAATCGCCGCGCGCCGCCAGCATCCCCGTGCGGATGGCCGCGCCTTTGCCCTGCCTGCCCTCGGACAGCACGCGCACGAAGGGGTGCTCCGCCGCGAAGGCCTCGGCGAGGGCGCGAGTCTGGTCGCGGCTGTTGTTGTCCACCACCACGACTTCGGTGGCATAGTCCTGCCCGGCCACGAAATCCGCGATCTTACGCAGACTGTCCGGCAGGCGTTGCTCTTCGTTGTAGGCGGGCACGACGATGGAGAGGTAAGGGCGGTCGGCTGAAGAATCGGTCACGAGGTGGCTCCTGGCGAAATCATCCGGCGGCGAACGGGCGTTGGCCGGTTAGCGTTCCGATTGTAGCAGGTTTTGGCCGTCTGACGAGGGGGGCATCATCCAGTTGGTCCGTCATCAGTCGGTCTGATCTTCCACCGCCGTCAAAATCGACTCCAGATACTCCAGCGAAACCGTGCGCGTCGCCTGCACCGCGCGGCGCTTGCGCAGCATCCTGGGCAGCCCGATCAATCCGGCCAACATCCCCCGCAGACGGGCGCGGGCCGCCTCGCCCCGCCAGGCGCGCAGCGCTTCCCCGGCGATGGTCAACTGCCGCCCCAGCACGGCCCGCCAGTGCCGCCGGAACAGGTCCGCCGGGTAGTTTTTCGCCAGCAGATAGATGAAGTTGCGCCCGTTGTAGAAGCTGGCCGTCACGTCGCCGCCGGTGGCCGCCAGGTGATGGTACACCACCGCCCCCGGCGTATAGAGGCAGCGCCAGCCCGCCAACTGCGCCCGCCAGGCCAGGTCCACGTCCTCCGCGGAGAAGAAGAAGTCCTCGTCCAGCAGCCCGATCTGGTCCAGCACGGCCCGGCGCACGGCCAGCGCCCCTCCACATGCCCCGAAGACGTACTCGAACCGGTCGTATTGGCCGGTGTCCGTCTGCCACACGCCGCGATTGCCCGGCAGCCCGTCCACCCGGTAGAAGTCTCCCGCCGTGTGGAAGGTGTCGCGCCGGTCGTAAAGCAGCATCTTACTGGCGACCAGGCCCGCGTCCGGCTGACGGGCGAAGGCGTCGGCGACCTGGGCCGCCCAGTCCGCTTCGACCGCCGTGTCGTTGTTCAGCAGGATGACGATGTCGCCGCTGCTGGCCGCGATGCCGGCGTTGTTGCCGCCGGTGAAGCCGCGGTTCTCCGGCAGTTCGACCAGCTTGACCTCCGGGTAATGCTCCCGCACGAAGGCCTGCGAGCCGTCGCTGCTGGCGTTATCGGCCACGATGATTTCGAGATTGGGGTAGGTCTGGGCGCGCAGGGAATCCAGGCAGGGGGCCAGGTGCGGCTGGCCGTTCCAGTTGATCACGATCACGGAGATCAGTGGTGGTTGGTGATTGGTGGTTGGTCCTTGGTCGTTGCTCGCCTGCTCGCTCATACGCCTTCGCTCTTACCAGATTGCTCAATTGCGAGGTCAATGAGTTCATAAGCGTGGAAGTCTCTTATCTGACTTATCCACGATGCTATGAGCGAATCTCTGGGACTCTGAAGCTGAAAACAGAAGAATTCTTGAATGTCTATCCATTTGGCTCGAAAGATTATGAGGGATAGTCCTGATGGAAGCGGTTTTCGTATACCTTTGAGTACCTCGTCGCGGAAGCGTTCTACTGTCCACCTTGTTTGGATTTCATCATAAGCATCATCGTCGTTCCATACAGCTATGATGGCGTTATCATCACCTATCTGTGCAAACTTCTTCTCGATTTTTCTGTGTAAGTTATTAAGGTCTTTTTCAAGGTTTCCGTATCTTGG
>DAOUEM010000140.1:0-10045 GCA_034430555.1 Anaerolineae bacterium
GGTCGGCTCATCGGTGAGCAGCAGGGGTGGATCGTTGGCCAGCGCGCGCGCGATGGCCACCCGCTGCTGCTGGCCACCGGAAAGCTGTGACGGCCGGTGGTCCAGGCGGTCGCCCAGGCCAAGCATCTGCAGGATTTCCCGGGCATGCTGGCGCGGGGGATGTTTACGCCTCCGCGCAAACTGGATCGGCAGTGCCACGTTTTCCAACGCCGTCAAGGTCGGGATCAGGTTAAACGACTGGAAAACAAACCCGATCTTCTCATTCCGAATACGGGTAAGCTCCCGCTCGTTCAGGCGGGTGATATCTTGCCCATCGATGACGACGGTGCCTTCGGTCGGTGTATCCAGGCCCCCGATCAAACCCAACAGCGTCGACTTACCGCTGCCGGAGGGGCCGATGATTCCCAGAAATTCACCCCGGCTTACCTGCATAGTCACGCTGCGCAAGGCATGAACGACAACTTCGCCTACTCGCAGGTCTTTGCGCAGGTTTTCCGTGCGTAACACAAAGTCATTGTTAGTGCTCATTGGATACCCTCCCAGCGAGATCACTTCGAAATCACGTCAGCCTTCTGACAAAACAAATGCCCGCCGTATGTTTGGCGGCATCGCCTACTTACTGATACGAACATCTGGCGCACAGGTTGCGCCGCCGGCAGCTTCAATACAGCACCTGCCGCCAGATCGCATCCAGCACCTGCAGCGCGGTGAGATTACGCACCGTAAAGCCGTAAGCCAGATTACCCGGCGTAAAGACAGCACTGGCATAAGACTCGCCCGTCGGCACCGACGGATGAATCCCGTCCTCGGATAGGCCGGCATTGGGCAGCGGTTGCATCGCCGCCCAGTAGTCCCACAACGGCGTGTCGTGGCTGCGCGCGATGTTCGTGATCGCCCGGTTAAAACGGGCGACATCAGCCTCACGCCCGGCCTGGTCTGGGATGGTGCTCAGCACCGGAATCACGCCCATGGCCGTGGACATCTCCACGATCCGGGTAAGATTAGCATAAAAAGCGTCGAATGACAGGTAATTCATATCATTGGTGCCAAACATGATCAGCGCCAGGGCCGGTCGGGCAACGCGGTATTCGCAGACCAGCGGCGTTTCGTCCGGCAGGCAGCTGCCAGCCGCGGCGTGGCCCGGCAGTAAGCCCGGCGTCAGCACATGCGACGTGTCCCACCCACCGAAGGAAGCCATCGAGCGATTGGCGAAGGGACTCACGCCCCGCACCTGACCGCCTGAGAAGTAACTCAGGACAGGCGCCAGATACCCATACCCGGCCAGATCGTAGGTGCCATCGGCGAATGGGTGCAGAAAAAAGTACGCATCGGTAAGGCTGTCACCCACCGTGGAAAACACGTTGGCCCGGTTGCCCAGCGCCTGGCCCTCCAGGAATATCTGCCGGGAGCGGCTGGTCACTCCCGATACCACCCTGGCGCCGGCCGCGGCGACGGCAGTCGGTTCGCCAGTCGGAGCGACGACCTCAGCCGTGATCGGGACGGCCGACAGATCGGCATTGATGTCCAGATAAGCCGCGGCCACCCAACCCCGAACACCACCATCCGTCACGACCTGCAGCCAGGCGCTGTCGGCCGTCCGCCCCACGATGGTCAGTGGGCTTAGTTCCGTGAGATGATCTTGAACATTGCCATCGGCGCCGGGCGCGTTACGCAGGCGCAGTCCGCCCCGCCCGGCGGCGACCTGCGCGTTTGCTTCGGGCGTGTTCGTGTAGGCCGGCAATGGCGTCGCCGATGGAGTCGCGCTTGGTGTAGGGCTGGGTCTCACCGTACGCGTGGGCACAAGTCGCGGCGTGGCCGTGGCCAGCAGCCCCAGGGTAGGCACGGGCGTGCCGGCCGGCAGGACAGGCGTGGAGGGCGGTGTAATGGTCGAGCGATCAACCAACTGTGAAAAGCTACAGCCGGCCAGCCCTGTCAACACGATCCCCAGCAGGAGCAGTGCTTTATTGCCAATAAGCCTCGAAGCCATACCGATCCTCTATGCCTGCCGTAACCGGCGGTCTCGCCCTTACCACTTGAGTCGCCGCCTATTGTGCCGCATTATAGAGCGGTATGCTCGTGATTCAGTTGAGGGCCTGCCGCCAGACCGCATCCAAGACCTGTAATGCTGTCAGGTTGCGGACCGTGTATCCGTAGCGTAAATTCTCCGGCGTAAATACCGCCGCGGCCAGCGTCTCGCCGGGCGCGAGTGAGGGGTGCATCCCGTCAGTTGAGATGCCGTAGTTGGGCAGGCTGCGCATCGCGCCCCAGTAATCCCACAAAGGTACGTCGTAGGTGCGGGCCGTCTCGACGATGAACTCGTTGAAAAACAGTGCATCGCTGTAGCGGGAGTCAAGCCGGTCCGGGATGGTGCTCAGCACGGGGATTACACCATGATCAATCGAATACTGTACAAGGTATCGCAGGTTGCTCTGGAACTCGACGTAGAGAGTCATGTGTATGTCGTTGGTCCCCATCATGATCAAGGCCACGGCGGGACGCACCACCCGGTACTCGCAGGCCAGCGGCGTTTCATTGGGCTGGCACACCCCATCCTCGAGGTCACCCGCCGTCATCCCCGGCGTCAAGATGTCTTCTATCATCCACGAGGGATAGGCAGCCAATGACGGATTGGCGAAGGAGTTGAAACCATCACGCACCACCGCCTCCGAAAAATAGTTGACCACAGGAACCAGCTCTGTGTGATCGGCCAGGTCATACAGGTTCCAGCCAATTGGGTACAGGAACCAGTCGACGGCGGTCATGCTGTCGCCCACCTTGGAAAACACGTTGGCCCGGTTACCCAGGCTTTGCCCGCGAAGGAAGATCTCCCGCGCATGGTCGGTGATCCCGGAGATGACCGGCAGCGGCGCCCTCACCTCCCCATCGACCGCAGATGCCGAGCCAGACGTGCCACCAGCAGCGGCCACAGCGGTCGGCCGGGCGTCGTCAGCCACGCCTGAAACCGGAACACCATTCAAGTCGACACCAACCTGGACATAGCCTGCCCAGACCCAACCAGTACTGTACTCCGGTGTCACGACCTCCAGCCACTCATTGTTGGCAGTACGCCCGATGATCTCCAGGTCAGTCAGCGCCGTCAGCTGGGCCAACACACTGCCAGCAGTCCCCGGAACGGACCGTACCCGCAGACCGCCCCGTCCTGCCTGCACTCGGGCATTGGGGAGAAAGGGCAGCAGGGCGGCTTCGGCGGTCGCCGGGACGGTGGGCGTGATCAAAGCCTGTGCAGCCAGCGTGGCCGATACGTCATCGCCTCCGTCAACTGGCACCGCTGCCATATCCACGAACACGTCCACGTAGGCGGTCCGGACCCAGCCAACACCACCGGAATCCGTCGCCACGCGCAGCCACGCCCCATCGGCGGACTGTCCCACGACCACCAGTAGCGCAAGCAAGACAACCGTGAAGCCCAATATTCGTCCAACCTTTAGCATGATCACCATTATACTCTCCAGGCACTAACGGTTCCCAATACAATGTCCCGCCCATGGTGCCGCATTATGGATTTAGATGCTCCTGATTCAGTTGAGAACCTGCCGCCAGACTGCATCCAAGACCTGTAATGCCGTCAGGTTGCGCACCGTGTACCCGTAGTACAGATTCTCCGGCGTGAAAACCGCCGCCGACCGGGTCTCGCCGGGCGCTAACGAAGGATGGACGCCGTCTTCCGAGAGACCATAATTGGACAGGCCGCGCATCGCTCCCCAGTAATCCCACAGGGGCACGTCAAAGGCACGAGCGGTATTGATGATAAACTCGTTATAAAGCCGCACATCGCCGCCGCGCGCATTTAGCTGGTCCGGGATGGTGCTCAGCACCGGGATCACCCCCCTATCGATCGAAAGCTGCACGATCTGCCGCAAGTTGCGCTGGAACTCGGCGAAAGAAATCAGGTGAATGTCGTTGGTCCCTAACATGATCAGCGCCACCGCCGGACGCACCACCCGGTACTCGCAGGCCAGCGGCGATTCGCCGGGCTGGCACAGGCCCGCCCCGATGCCACCCGGCGACTGACCCGGCGTCAGGACGGTTTCCGTCGTCCACCAGGGATAAGCAGCCAGCGAC
This sequence comes from Anaerolineae bacterium, assembly GCA_034430555.1. Lineage (GTDB taxonomy): Bacteria > Chloroflexota > Anaerolineae > Aggregatilineales > Ch27 > DAOTXK01. Next base: position 4,084 of record DAOUEM010000140.1, read on the forward strand.
TCGTTGGCAAAGGAGTTGCCATCGCGCGCCGTTGCGCCTGAGAAGTAGCTGACCGCCGGCGCCAGCTCCGGATGCCCGGCTAAATCGTAAACATCCCAACCAAGCGGGTAGAGGAACCAGTCAACGGCGGTGATGCTGTCGCCCACTTTGGAGAACACATTAGCGCGATTGCCCAGGCTCTGACCCTGCCGGAAAATCGCCCGCGCATGGTCGCTGACCCCTGATATGACCGGCAGTGGTGCGCGTATATAAACGTCCTCATAAATGGCCGGCGGCGGTCCTGGCAATCCTCCATCGGCAGGAACAGCGGCCACGGCAACCGGCGGCGCATCGGCGGCCACGCCGGAAACCGGCACGGTGTTCAAGTCGATGGCGGCCTGCACGTAACCCGCCCATACCCAGCCGGAATTGCGCTCCGGGGTTACGACTTCCAGCCAGGCATTGTCGGCGGTGCGCCCGATGATTTCCAGCTCCGCCAGTTCCGTCAGCCGGACCAGCTCGGCGCCGGCTGTTCCCGGGCTGGACCGCACCCGCAGACCGCCCCGTCCTTCCTGCACCCGGGCATTGGGATAAAAGGGCCTCAGCACGGCCACGGCTGTTGGCGGCGTGGTGGGCGTGATCAGGGCCTGAGCGGCCAGCGTCGCCGATACGTTGTCGCCACCGCCGACCGGCACCGCCCGCAGATCGACGAACACGTCCACATACTCGGCCCAGACCCAACCGACGCCATCCGCTTCCGTGGCCACACGCAGCCACAACCCATCGGCCGATTGCCCCATGATGGCGAGTGGATCGAGGGCGTCCAGGCTGGCCTCGACCGGCGATAATTCGTCGGGCTGTTGATGCAGCCGCAGCCCGGCCCCGTCAGCCGCGACTCGCGCCCCGGTTGAAGGCGGCGGCGCTTCAGCAACCGCACCGGCGAGGTCCACCGTTACCAGCGAGTCGGGGACATCATCCAGCGCCAGGTAGCTGGTCATCATCCAGCCGACCAGACCTTGCGGCGTGACGACCCGCAGCCAGGAGCCATCGGGCGTGCGTCCGGTGGCCTGAAGCCGGGTGCCATCGTCCAACAGGTCCAGAATCTCGCCGCTGCTGCCGGGGACGGCGCGCAATCGCAAGCCGACGCCCCCGGTATTTACACGGGCACCAATCACCGGGGTTGGCGTGGAGGTCGGAGTCACCGCGACCGAAGGTGTGGCCGACGGTGTGAAGAGGGTGGCCGTGGGCGTGGCACTGGGCGTTGGCGTCTCGGTAACTGTTGGCGACAGCGCAGGCGTCCAGGTGGCGCTGGGCGCGGCCAGGGTCAACGGCACCGGAGTCGGGGTTACGTCCTCCGGCAAAACACCGCTGCAACCCACCGCCGTCATGCTCAGCACGAGGCCAATTGGCAACATCCACCTGGAAACTGCTAAAACTCTCATCCGGTTCGCTTGAGGTATCATCCACACACGTTAAAATAGGTAAATCCGGTTCGGGTCAGCACTGCCCTAAAGCCTATCAAAACATAGGCAGTCCGGGCAAATGGGCCACACGATAGACAGATGACCGTCACGCTACGGTAAAGCCGGCCTGAGGTCAACACCAACTTACATCGTAAACAACAGACATGTTACAGGACAACAGGAGAACGTTGATCAATGAAAGAACAAATCCGCACCTTCATCCTGAACGACATGATACGGGATCCCAACTATCCCCTGCAAGACGACGAAGCCCTCATCACCGGCGGCTTGATTGATTCGTTCTCTCTGGTGGAGCTGGCCCTCTTTATCGAGGAAAACATCGGCATTCATCTGGATGACTTCGAGTTGACGGCAGACAACATGGATACGCTCGGCGCGATCGTCTCATTCGTCGCAGGTAAACAGTCATGACAGAAGCCACCCGGATTACCTTACCCATCCACGCCGACCACCGTCCGGAAACTCTGCTGGACCAGGCCCGCTGGCTTTACCGCGAACGCCCGGATGACACCAGCCTGGTGCTCGTCGAACGGGATGGCGACCGCCCGGTCAGCTATCGCGCCTTTTTCGGGCAGGCGGCCCGCTACGCTTACGCCCTGGAATCGGTCGGCGTACAACCCGGCGACCTGGTCGTGCTGGTATTGCAACACGGCGAAGACGTACTCTACGGTTTTTGGGGCGCGATGCTGCTGGGCGCGGTACCGTCGATCTTCCCCTTCCTGACGGAAAAACTGGACCCGGCGCGTTATTTTGACAGCGTCCGGCAGTTAGTGGAGCGGTCCGGCGTCCGGGTCGTCATCACCTACCCGGACCTGGAACCCGCCTTGCAGAAGACGCTGGCCGGCATCGACACGCTGGCGGCGATCCTCAACGTGGAAATGCTCGCCCCGGGCGGCGACATCGAAACCTACCTGGCGCGTAATCCGGCGCAGGCGGAGGATACGGCTTTCCTTCAGCATTCTTCCGGCAGCACCGGACTGCAAAAGGGCGTGATGCTTTCGCATCGCTCGGTGTTGAACCAGGTCGCCAGCTACAGCGAAGCCATCAGGCTGATGACGAACGACACGGTAGTCAGCTGGCTGCCGCTCTACCACGATATGGGCTTGATCGCCGGCTTCATCATGCCGATCTTACAGGGCATACCGCTGGTGCTGATGTCGCCCTTCCACTGGATACGCGACCCCAAAATCCTGCTGCAGGCCATCGACCGCTACCGGGGCACGCTGTGCTGGCTGCCGAACTTCGCCTACAACTTCCTGGCCACGCGTATCCGCGATACCGACCTGGCAGGCCTGGACCTGTCCAGCTGGCGGGCGGCCATCAACTGTTCGGAGCCGGTCTACGCGGAAAGCCATCGCATCTTCCTGGGAAAATTCACCGCCTTGGGCTTCAAGCCCTTGGCGCTTACCACCTGTTACGCCATGGCCGAGAACACTTTCGCCGTGACGCAAGGCGGGATCGACACGTCGCTGACCGAAGACGTGGTCGACCGCCGCACGCTCATGGAAGACCGGCGCGCCGTGCCTGCTGTAGCTGACGCCGCCTCGGTTACCCTGGTCTCCTGTGGCAAGGCGATCGATGGGTGCGAGGTCCGCATTATCGACGCCGACCGGCGCACGCTGCCGGAGCGCCACGTGGGCGAGATCGCGCTGCGCAGCGATTCGATGCTCACCGGGTACTACGAGCGCCCCGAAGCCACCGCCGCAGTCATGGCCGATGGCTGGTTTTTCACCGGGGACATGGGTTACCTGGCCGGCGGCGAGTTATACATCACCGGGCGGCAAAAGGACCTGATCATCGTCGGCGGTAAAAACATCTACCCGCAGGATATCGAAAACCTGCTCAACGACATTCCGGGCGTGCATCCGGGCCGGTCGGTGGCCTTTGGCGTGCCCAACGAGCGCCTGGGCACCGAAGACATCGCGGTTGTTGCCGAAGTCGACACCGAGGAGGCGAACGAGCGCGCCCAGATTCAACGCGAAGTCCGGGCCAGAATCGCCCAGAGCACGGATGCCATGGCGCGCCATGTGCATCTCGTCGACCGGATGTGGCTGATCAAAACCAGCAGCGGTAAAGTTGCCCGGCGCGCCAACCGCGAAAAGTTTATCAACGAGGTTCTGGGTTAAACGATGACTGACAACCTGCTACGACAGCTATCCAATCTGGACCCAACGCGCCAGATCGTGTGGAGCACCATCCTTGTTCTGGCCCTGCTACTGGGGAGCGTTGGACCTCCCGCCTTGGTTTTCGCCCAGGGTGGGTCTACCAGCGCCACGACCATCAGTAATTTGAACGTACGCAGCGGTCCCGGCGCCGACTTCGACATCGTAGCAACCCTGCCGGCGCGGGCCACGGTCACGCTGGAAGGGCGAAACCAGATCGGCAACTGGGCGCTGATCAACGGCGGTCCCGGCGGGGTGCGCGGCTGGGTCGCCACCCGCTTCCTCGTCTGGTCAGATGACGTGCCGCTGGGGTCGATCCCGGTAGTGGAAAACTCCGGCAGCGTGCAGGCTGCCTCCGGCCCGATCGGAACGGGTGCGGCCGTCGAACAGGCCAATGCCTGGCCCGCCTCCCAGATGAACCTGCGGCAGGGACCAGATACGACATACCCCTCATTGGGACAGCTGCCGGCAGGCACCGGTCTGGTGCTGGAAGGGCGGACAGCGGACAACGTGTGGGCGCTGGTCCACACCGCTGATGGACAGGCACGCGGTTACGTGGCGGCGGGATTCCTGCGCCTGCCAGCCGGAGTCACCATCGAAGGCCTGCCCGTGGTCAGCGAACCGGTCGACCAGGGGCCGCCGACTACTGAAGCCGCGCCACCCGCCGATCCCGCCCCGGCAGCGGCGGCTCCGCCGAATGATACGGGGGCGATCCTTAACTTGCTGCTGAACGACGTCCCGATCCTGCCGACGATCAGCACCCGAACCAGGGACATCTACCTGGATGGCCTGGCGCAGGGTCGCAACCCGGACGTGTTCGTCAAGGTGGGAGACAGCAACAGCATCCGCAATGAATTCATGCGCCTGATCGGCTACGGGCATTATGACCTGGGACTTTACAGCAGCCTGCAGGCCGTCATCGACCGCTACATGGCCCCGGTCGGACCGGGCCTGACGAACTCCTTCGTCCGCGACAGCTACGCGGCCCAATCGGGGTATACCGCCTGGTTTGTTTCGGACTGGCGCGTCAGCCACCCGGCCTGTCCGGGCATCACGCCGCTCGAATGCGAGTACCAGCACGCCAACCCCAGCGTGGCCGTCATCCTCTACGGGTTGGCCGATCTGCGTTTCATGACGTACCTGGACTACGAGTTCGCCATGCGGCGCATCATCGATACCTCAATCGAGCGCGGGATCGTGCCGGTGCTGTTCACCTTCCCAGCACGGGAAGATGCCCGCCCCGGCGAATGGGAAAACAGCCTGCGCTTTGATAATGTGCTGGTGGCGCTGTCGCGCGAGTACCAGATACCGCTGGTGAACCTGTGGCGGGCGACGTACCACCTGCCCAATCACGGCGTCGACAACGACCAGACCCACCTGTCAATCATCGATGGCACCTTAATGGACTTTACGAACGCCGAAAATCGGGATGGCTATACGCTGTGGAACCTGCTCACCTTGCAGACGCTTGAAGCCATCCATCAAAGCGCGAACTGATAATATCGAATGACCGAGTGAGGAACACCAACTATGTCGAAATCGCTGCCAATACGCACCTGCCTGATCTTGCTCATCGCGGTTATCGTGGTGGGCGGCATTGGACCGGCGGCTATCGCCCAGGGCGGCGTAACCGCCCTCACCATCTCCAACCTGAACGTCCGAACCGGCCCCGGCAGCGGCTTCGAAACCGTCAGCGTGATCCCGGCCCGCACCACCGTCAGCCTGGAAGGCCGCAACCGCATCGGGAACTGGGTGCTGATCAACGGCGGTCCCAGCGGCGCGCGGGGCTGGGTGGCTTCACGATACCTGGTCTGGCCAGACTACGTCGACCTGGGGTCGCTGCCGGTGGTGGACGGCGGAGGCGAACCGGTCGGCGGCGGCGGCGGAACGGTAATCAGCGCCGGGGCAGCCATCGAACGCGCCAACGCCTGGCCGGTTCAGATCATGCATCTCCGCCAGGGCACCGATACCGCCTACCCGTCATTGGGACGCGTGCCGCCCCGGACCGATTTAGTACTGGAAGCGCGCAGCGCCGACAGCGTGTGGGCTTTGGTCCACACCGCCGATGGGCAAGCACGCGGCTGGGTGGCCGCCGGGTTCCTGCAGATGGCCCTTGACGTCGAATTCGAGACACTGCCGGTGAGCGACGAAGTCGTGGGCGCACCGGCTCCCGCTTCACTGGCGGCGCAAAACACCACCGCCGACGCACCATCCGCCGCGGGCGAAGCCGACCTGATCGCGGCCCTTTCCTACGGGCCGGTCGTGCCCACGGCCACCGCGCGCAGCCGCGAGATCTATCGCCGTGGCCAGCAGCTTGGCAACCACAGCGATGTGTTT
>DAOUEM010000141.1:0-3404 GCA_034430555.1 Anaerolineae bacterium
GGACGTTGAGGGTTGGCTGCGCACGTTCACCCCACCCTCACGCTGCACGAAGACACGGCACAAGACCGGCGGCGGCGGTGTATCGCTGGGAGTCATCGTGATCGACGGCGTGAGGGTAATGGTGGGCGTATCGGAGGGAGTCGGCGTATTGCTCGGCGTGAAGGTCAGGGTCGGCGTATAGGTATGGGTAGGCGTCGCGGTGTGGGTGGGCGTCAGCGATGGCGTGACCGTCCAACTGGGCGTGACCGTGGGAGAAGCCGTGAAGGTGGGCGAAGGTGTGCTGGTAAAGGTCGGCGTCAGGGTCGGCGTCGGCGTGAAGCTGGGCGTAAAAGTCAACGTGGGCGTCAAGGTTGGCGTAGCCGTTGGCGGATTGACAATCGCCTGGAAAACGGGTTCCCAACGGGGCCGGGTGATCGCCAACACCACCAGGCCGATTGTGATCAGAATCAGGATTACACCACCCTGCCGGAAGGTGCGACGGTTGCGCAGCCGCCGCATCGCCTGCTCCATTCGCAGGAGATCGGTCCGCCGGCCTAACACCCGGAACGGCTCATCCTTGAGCAGGCCCAGCCAGCGCTCGGCTGAAGCGATATCGTGCTGGGCAATGGCGAGCTCGACACGGTCGATGTAACGCTCCATCAGGTCGTTCACCACCTGCCGGAAGCGGGGGTCCTGGGAAAAACGCCCGAAGGCAGCCAGCATGGTACGCGCCTGGGAAAGCTCGGCGTCCACGTTTTGCGCGATCAGCGAGGACGCCCGTTCAATGACCGTACGCGCCTCCTGCATCTGGGCATCGTCCTGCCGGGCTTCCTGCAGCAGCGCGTTAATCGCCTGGTCGCCGGGATCGAGCTGGGCGGCTGCTTCCAGCGCGGTGACCGCCTCCGCGGTCAGACGGTGGCGTTCGTCCAGCGCCATCGTGCTCTCGACGCGGGCCAGTGCAGACCTGGCCTGGTCGTTCAACTGGGCTTTGATCGTATGCAGGCGCGTTTGGGCCTCCTGGACCAGCGAAGCCAGCCGGGTGCTGCTGGCCAACTGCTGGCGGATCATCAAGAGCGTGTTGATCACCTCCTGTAACGTGGCCGCACGTTCCACCAATGACCCAGACAGCGCGGTCAGCTGTGCCTGCGCCTGTTCGGCCTGCGCCTGAATCTGCCGGGCCCGTTCCAACCGATCCTGAGCCATAGGATCGTTGGGCACGACCCGCAACGCGCCTTCATATTTCCGGATGGCATCCTGCCAATCATCGGCGGACATCAGGCGGTCGCCTTCGTACAGCAATTCACGAGAGAGCGCCAGGTCCTGAATTTCCAGCAGCGCCTGTTCGGCATCCTTCCAGGAAGGGATACCGGAGGCTTCCGCCAGATCACGGGCATCCCGATAAAGGCGCTCGGCCTCGTCGTAGTTGCCGGCCCGCACCAGCGAACGCGCGCGATTGTAAGCCACGCGCGCCTCAAACGGCACACGATGATCCGGGACGATACCGCGTAAGATGTTGTCTTCCGCTTTCTGCCGGTATTCCAGCGCCGTCGGGTTGTCCGGCTGCTGCTCCAAGACACGGTTTGCCAGGTTGACGGCTTCTTGATAGTCACCGGCGTAATAGACCTGGGTCATCTGCGAGACCAGCACCTGGACTTTGGACGACGAATGACCCGGCGGTCCGGCCGCGGCAGGCGGCTCTGCTGGAGGGGACGCGGGCGCCTGCTGAGTCGGCGCGGGAGATGGTGGTGGGGCAGCTTCCACCGGCTCCAGTTCCAGCATGATATCATAGCGCTGCAATAACTCACGGACTTTCACCGTCAACATCTGGCTGTGGCGGGCGGCCTGCTGGAGCAGCGCCAACGTTTCCGCATTGTGCGGATCAAGGCTCAGCGCCGCGGCCAGGATGTCGATCGCTTCGTCCACATCATCCTCGTCGCCGGCCAACTCGATGCGAATCCGGGCGCGCCGCAGCAGTCCTTCGGCGGTTTCGGCTTCCCTCGCGGGAGTGGATTCGGCAGGCTGATCAGGTTCCGCCGTGCGCCGGGCCAAAAGCGCGAACAGGCCACGTGCGGTTTCCTCGTGGGGCGTATTTTGGGCAGCCGTTAACAAGCGCCGCGCCTCGTTCTCCAGGTCGGTGACCAGCACCGGATCAGATGCTGCCGATAGCGCTTCGATCTGCGCCCGTAATTCTGCCAATTGTTGGGTCAGGTCAGTCATTGTTACTCCGCAAATATGCAGTTCGCCGGGCAGCCCCTCATGGAATTACCCGGTGTGCCAGCATCTCATTAATGGCCGCCAGCAGCCGGCGTAATTCCTGCTCAGCATCCTCGTTTATACCTTCAGTAATGGCCGCTTCGCGCAGCAGGTCACGCGCGGTACGGATGGCATCCTGGCCGGCCCGCAGCTTTGACAGGCCGGCCCGCATCTGGGCGCGCGCCTGGCGCAGCGGGTCCTCGGTTGGCCGGTGGGGGAATTCCCACCCCAGACGCCGGGCCACTTCCGCCAATTCCCCAAAAAACTCTTCTACACTCTGAAATGCCCTAGCCGCTCCCCGCTGCAGCAGTTCTTGCAGGGGCAGGCTCAAGGTTGGCTCCACCCCAAAATCAAGAAAATCGATGTCGGCGTAACGCTGGCTGACCTCAGCCGCCGATCCTGGCTGCGGCACCAGCGACCCCTTCCGCGGCGACAGCCCGGTCAGAGCGGGGTACAAAATGCCCACACACAAATGATGCACGTCGGTTTGGAACATCTGCGCCGTCTGGTTGCTGGCTCCCTCCACCAGGCGCGAGCTGTTCCAGTCGATCACGCGCAGTCGCTGGCCATCCCAGTAAACGTGCTCCAGTTTGTGGTCCAGATAGACGATACGCTGCTGATGGGCCAGCATTAACACGGCAGCGAACTGCAGCGCCAGGTCAAGGGCCTCCTCGGTCGGCAATCGCCAGCGCACGCCGGAAGTGTTGACCTTCATGAGGTAGAGCAGATTATCCGTGCGGGGCAGCAGCTCCAGCGCCAGATAGGGGCGCCATCCACGCTCGGCATAGACACGAATATCCCGGATGAAACCCAGCGTATCCGCCTGGTACGAGAGCACCGCGCCATCAACCGGACGCTCGGTCTCGTTGGCGATGTAGCCACAGTCCAACAGCTTGACGACGTGTTCGCTGCCGGACATCTTCATCAGCAGGTCGGCTTCATTGGCGAAAGCCAGCGTTTCCCAGGTTGGCTCTCTGCCATAGGCCAGATGCTCCGGTCGGAGCACCTTAAAGGCCACCATTTGCCGGTTGCGCCGATCCACGGCATCAAGCACACGCGCGTAATGCCCCAGCGCAAAGCTGTCATTATAATTTTCGATTCGGTAAATCTCGTTAAGCCTGGCTTCTTGCACAAAGACAATCCTAGCGTATCTGGCTCAATTCCCTGACTAT
>DAOUEM010000142.1:0-21331 GCA_034430555.1 Anaerolineae bacterium
GATGATCGAAGACGACCCGGATGTCGCCGAACTCCTGGTCACCTACTTCGACATGATGCAATACGAGATTCACCACGCCGCCGACGGGACCGAAGGCGTCCAACTGGCCCGCCTGCACCACCCCAACCTGATCCTGCTGGACGTGATGCTGCCCGACTTCAACGGCTGGCAGGTGGCCGAGCGCCTGCGTTCCTCGGCCCTGACGCGATACATCCCCATCATCTTCCTGACGCAAAAGGCCGAGCGCACCGACCGCATCAAGGGCCTCAGCCTGGGCGCGGACGATTACATCACCAAGCCGTTCGACGTGGAAGAACTGCGCCTGCGTATCACGCGCGCCATCGAGAGGGCCACCCAGGACCGCCTGTACGAGCCGCGCACCGGCCTGCCCGGCGGCCCCCTGATCAAAGACGAGCTGAAGCGGCGCGACGGCCAGCGCGGCTGGAGCCTGCTGCAGGTCGCCGTACAGGAATTAGGCGCCTTCCGCGACCAGTACGGCTTCATGGCGGCGGACGAAGCGATCGGGTACGCGGCCAATGCCATCCGCGCTGCCGTCAAAGATCACGGCACGGCGGACGACTTCATCGGGGTGGCCGACGACGACCTGCTGGTCGTGATCACCCATACCGCCGACCCGCAAGCCTTCCAGCAGGCGCTGACCACGCACTTCGCCGCCGGGGTGAAGGCCCTCTATAACTTCCAGGACGCGGCGCGCGGCTACCTGCTGCTCAACGAAGGCACCGCCCTGGAGGAACAACATCCGCTGATGAGCGTGAGCATCCAGAAGATGCGCTGAACGCGCCCGGCGGACTGCCCGTAAACCCGATCTGGCTGAACACCCAGGGACGGGGCCGCGCGCTCCGTCCTTTTCGTTTGCGCCCGCCTTGCCGCGCCGACGGCATCACGGGTATACTCGCCCCGTTATCAGGATCAGGCATCATCCCACGCGGAAAGACTCACCATGATCGAACTCACCCTCTCCGAAGCGCTGACACAGTTAGAATCTGGCGCGCTGACCGCCGTCGACCTGGCGCGCGCCTACCTGGACCGCATCCGGCAGGTGGAGCCGCAGGTCAAAGCCTTCCTCACGGTGACGGAAGAGCAGGCGCTGGAACAGGCCGCCGCCGCCGACCGCCGCCGGGCGGAGGGCGACTCCGGGCCGCTGCTGGGCGCGCCGCTGGCCATCAAGGACGTGCTGGCGACAAAAGGCATCCCCACCACGGCGGGCAGCCGCATCCTGGAGGGCTTCCGCCCACCCTACAACGCCACCGTCGTGCAAAAGCTGGCCGACGCCGGCGCGGTGCTGCTCGGCAAGACCAACACCGACGAGTTCGCCATGGGTTCCAGCACGGAGAATTCCGGCTACTTCACCACCCACAACCCCTGGGACCTGGACCGCGTGCCGGGCGGCAGCAGCGGCGGCAGCGCGGCGGCGGTCGCGGCGCGGATGGCTCCGGGCGCGCTGGGCACCGATACCGGCGGCAGCGTACGCCAGCCGGCCTCCCTGTGCGGGGTAGTCGGGCTGAAGCCAAGCTACGGGCGCGTCTCTCGCTTCGGCCTGATCGCCTACGCCTCCTCCCTGGATCAGGTGGGCACCCTGACCCGTAACGTGCGCGACTCGGCGCTGCTGATGAACGTGATCGCCGGGCACGACCCGCGTGATTCGACCAGCATGCCCCACCCGGTGCCGGATTATGCTGCGGCGCTTAATGAAGACAGTGACCTCAAGGGGCTGCGCGTCGGCCTGCCCCAGGAATACTTCACCGAGGGCATCCAGCCGGCAGTGGAAGCGGCGGTACGGGCAGCGGTCGACCAACTGGCGGCATTGGGCGCGGAAGTGGTGAAAGTCAGCCTGCCGCATACGGCCTACGGCCTGCCGGTCTATTACCTGGTGGCCACGGCGGAAGCCTCGGCCAACCTGGCCCGCTTCGACGGCGTGCGCTACGGTCCGCGCGAGGACCGCGGTGAGATGTGGCCGACCTACAAGGCCACGCGCGGCGGTCGCTTTGGGGATGAAGTCAAGCGGCGCATCATGCTGGGCACCTACGCGCTGTCGGCGGGGTATTACGACGCCTACTACGGCAAGGCGCAGAAGGTGCGCACGTTGATCCGGCAGGACTTCGAGGACGCCTTCCAGCAGGTGGACGTGATCGCCGCGCCGACCTCCCCCACCACGGCCTTTGCCATCGGGGAGAAGGCGGACGACCCGCTGCAAATGTACCTCTCCGACGTGTACACCATCACCGCCAACCTGGCGGGCATTCCGGGGCTATCCCTGCCCTGCGGCTTCGACGAAACGGGCCTGCCGATCGGGCTGCAGCTGCTCGGCCCGGCCTTCCAGGAGGAGACGGTGCTGCGGGTGGGACACCTCTACGAGCAGGCCACCGATTGGCACCGGCGGAGTCCGGCGTTGGGCTGAGCAGGGTCAGTAGAAGAGACACACCCATGCTTTACGATCCCGATAAGTACCACCGGCGGTCGATCCGGCTGGCCGGCTATGACTATCGGCAGGCGGGCGCGTATTTCGTGACCATCAATACCAGAGAACGCCTTCTTTTCTTTGAGGATACGCCGGTGCGGGACATCGCGGCAGAATGCTGGCTGGCGATATCGGAACATTTCCCGCAGGTTACCTTGGATGAATATGTCATCATGCCCAACCACGTGCACGGCATCATCGTGATCACCGGCGAGGGCGATCCACGCAGAGACGTTCCCGGTAGTGTTCAAAGCAAGGGCGTTCAATTGAACGCCCCTACAGACATCCCTGCAGACGCCCCTACCGCCGACGACGAGAACAAACCCCGCGATCCCGACAACCATTTTTCGGTGATGTCGCCCCACCGGGACACCCTGGCGGTGATTGTCCGCACGTTCAAGGCCGCCGTCACCACCCGCTGCCGCCGTGAAGGTTTCGATGAATTTGGCTGGCAGCGTAATTACTATGAACACATCATCAGAGATGAGCAAGATTTGCACCACATTCGATGCTACATCCGGGAGAATCCCGCCAACTGGTCTGAGGACCCCGACCACCCGACGCTGTATAATAAATAGGAACGATCTGGAAGGACGGGCCATTATGGCGTTCGCAACCGTGTACGTAAGGGCGTTTTTAAAGGTAAGCGGCAAGGGCGATCTGTAGACAATCTGTAAACGATCTGTAACGACGACCTGTAAGGGCGTTCAACTGAACGCCCAGAACACACAAAGGAATTTGTACATGAAAGTGATTATCCCCCTGGCCGGATTCGGCACGCGCCTGCGACCGCACACCTACAGCCGCCCCAAGCCGCTGATCAACGTGGCGGGCAAGCCCGTGCTGGGCCACCTGCTGGACAAACTCCAGGGCCTGCCCATCGACGAGTACATCTTCATCGTCGGTTACCTGGGCGACCAGATCGAGCAGTACGTGACGGCCAACTACGGCGATAAGCCCAGCCGCTACTTCGTCCAGCAGGAGCTGAACGGCCAGTCGCCGGCCATCTACCTGGCGAAGGAAGCGCTGGAAGGGCCGGTGATGATCATATTCGTGGATACGATCTTCGAGACTGACCTCAGCTTCCTGGCCGACACCGATGCCGACGGTATCGCCTTCGTCAAAGAGGTGGAGGACCCGCGCCGCTTTGGCGTGGCCGTCACCGATACGGACGGCGTCGTGCAGCGCTTCATCGAGAAGCCGGACGGTATGGACAACCGGCTGGCCGTGATCGGCATGTATTACCTGCGCGATTCGGCGGCCTTGCTCAGCGCTATCGAGACCCAGTTGGACGAGCAGCGCCAGACCAAGGGCGAGTATTACCTGGCCGACGCCTTCCAGATCATGATCGACCGCGGCACCAGGTTCCAGGTGGCCCAGGTCGACGCCTGGCTGGACGCCGGGACCACCGAGGCCGTGCTGGAGACCAACCGCCTGCTGCTGGACCGGGGCGGCGGCAACATCGCCGGGGTGAAGGCGGAAGGTTTCGTCATGATCCCGCCGGTGTACATCCATCCCACCGCCCAGATCACCAACTCGGTGATCGGGCCGTACGTCTCGCTGGGGGCCAACTGCGAGGTCGAGAACTGCATCATCAAAGATTCGATCGTGGATGCCGAGACGTGCATCCGCAACATCCTGCTGGCGCACAGCCTGCTGGGCCAGCACGTGGACGTGTACGGCGGCTTCCGCACGCTGAACGTGGGCGATTCGACCAGCCTGAAGTACGAGTAAGCGCGGCTGCCGCGGCGGCGCATGATAAAGGGCGGGCGACCGCCCTCTTTTTGACGATGAAGCGTCAAGCCCTGCTCACCCAACTGGCCGCCCTGATCGCGACCCGGCAACGCCCGCACCCGGTCCGCGTGGCCATCGACGGCAGCGACGTCGCCGGCAAGACCACGCTGGCCGACGAACTGATCGCGCCGCTGGAGGCATTGGGCCGGCCGGTGATCCGCGCCTCGATCGACGGCTTCCATCGCCCGCGCGCCGACCGCTACCGGCGCGGCCCGGATTCCCCGGCAGGCTACTACCACGATTCGTTTGATCACGAGGCGCTGCTGGCCCACCTGCTGATCCCGCTGGGGCCGGGCGGGAACCGCCAGTACCGCCGCCGTACCTTCGACTACCGGGCCGATTCGCCCATCGACGAACCGGTCGAAGTCGCGCCGCCGGATGCCGTGCTGCTGCTGGACGGCGTCTTCCTGCTGCGGCCAGCCTTGAACGCCCACTGGGACACCCGCATCTTCGTGGACATCGGCTATGCCGAGATGATTCGGCGCGCCCGCGCCCGCGACGCGGACCTGTTCGGCGGGGCGGAGGCGGCGGAAGCCCGCTACCGGCAGCGCTACATCCCCGGCCAGCGGCTTTACCTGGCGGAGGCGCGGCCCCACCAGGAGGCGGACGCCGTCGTGCACAATAACGACCCGGCCCGCCCCCGGCTGCGTATCAACCCGGAATCCTCGGCATAATCGCCGCGAAACAGCCCTGGAACCCCTTTTTCACCGCAGAAACGCTGTTTTGTGGCCCGCCGGGCCTGTTTTGTGGCCCGCCGAGGCCGTTTTTTTTCACACGCGGATTGCTTTTTTCCGCGCTTCGACGCGATTCTCATCAGATTTTACGGTTTTTATAAAGATTTTTACGTTCCACATGAATATTCTTCACAAAAGCCCTTGACATTTCATCCGCGCAGTGATAATCTTTAATTGAAGATAAGAATTTACAAGGTTATCCTTAAATATCGTGAGGTCGACATGTATTCTGCTCCCAGGAACTGCCCCGTATGCGGCGGCGAGATGCTGATCAGCAAGCTCTACTGCCCGGACTGCGATGTCACCATGGAAGGGCGCTTCACCTTTGGCGGGCTGGGCAGCCTCTCGGAAGAACAACTCGCCTTTGTCGAGACCTTCATGCGCTGCGAGGGCAAGATCACCCGCGTGCAGAAAGCCATGGATATCTCCTACCCCACCGTCCGCCGCCAGCTGGAAGAGGTCATCCTGACGATGGGCTACGAGCTGGGCGAGACGGATGACGAAGACGACGTCGACGACGAGCTGCGCCGGCAGGTACTGGACGACCTGGCCGCCGGGCGCGTCACCTCCGCCGACGCGATCCGCATCCTGCAGGGCTGACGGCCCGGCGGGCACCGGTTAGCTGACAGTTTTTGTGTAACGGAAGGGGATTACACGATGAGGATCACGATCACCGAAGAAAGTTACCTGGCGGAAAGACTGGTTGCCGACAACCGCGAGCATCTCTACCGCATCGCCAACGAGCCAGGCATGGTCGAGACATTGTTGGGCTGGGCCTGGCTGCTGCTGCGGGCCGGGCTGCGCAGCCTGGGGCACCTGATGCTGATGGCCGGGCAGTTCCTGCTGCGGATGACGCGGCAGGCGCGCCGCGAGGCAACGCGCCGCGAGGTGGAGGCAGCGGCCGCCTACCGCCGCTTGCAGATGACGTCCGCGCCGTTCAACGACTAACGTCTGAGGAACATCCTCAGACCCGTATTTGACGGGGGCATCCGGGCCGGTTTTCGGCTTGCGCCGCCCCTGTCTGGCGATGATTGGGAGATAAGTTATGGCAGAGTATGAAATTCCGGAAGGCAAACCGGTCCGGATAGACATCAGCAGCGTCGGCAGCGACCTGCGCGTGCGCGGCTGGGACCGGCGCGTGGTTTCCACCAAGGACGACAACTTCGAGCTGGTGGCGCACGACGAGGTCATGGTGGGCGCTTCCAGCAGCAGCGATGGTAATCTGCGCGTCCCGTACGACACCACGCTGGTCGTCGACCACGTCGGCGCGGACGCCAAGATCACCGACATCAGCGGTTCGATCACGCTGGGCACCGTCGGCAGCGACCTGATCCTGCGCAAGGTTGGCCCGGTCACGGTCAGTAACGTGGGCGCCGACCTGCGCATCAAACGCGCCGAGGGGGACGTGAGCATCGACCACATCGGGCGGGACGCGACCATCCGCGAGGTCGAGGGTTTGACTCACATCGGCAAGGTGGGCGCGGACCTCTACGTGCGCGATGTGATCGGCGGCTGCACGGCAGACAACGTCGGGGCCGACCTGGTGCTCAGCACGGATTTCGCGCCGGGCGCCACTTACGCCTTCAATGTCGGCGCGGATATCGTGTGCCGCATCCCGCCGGAGGCCAGCGTGCGCTTCCGCGTGCCGTCCGACTCGGACCTCAGCATCGACGCCTCGGGCGTCGACATCGTCGAGGGCGACGGGTACGACGAGATCGTGATCGGCGGCGGGCAAGCCCTGGTCGAGATGGAAGCCGGCGGCGAAATCCGGCTGGTCGCCCAGGATGAAGATTACATGATGGCCATCAACTTCCAGCTGGAAGGCGAGCTGGAAGAACGCCTGACCGGCCTCGAAGAACAACTGGCCGAGAAGCTCTCCGGGCTGGACGAAAAGATCATGGAAAAGGCGGAGCGAGTCCGGGCCAGGGCGGAAAAACAGACGGAACGCGCCATGCGTCACGCCGAGCGGGCCATGCGCAAGAGCCGCAAGCACGGCGTGCGCTTCACGGTGGGCGATCGCTCGCTGGAGTTCGCCATGCCGCGCTCGACGACACGGCCCACCCCGGCAGAGCCGCCGCCCGAGCCGGTCAGCGATGACGAGCGCCTGATGATCCTGAAGATGGTTGAGGCCGGGCAGATCACGGTCGAGGAGGCCGAGACGCTGCTGGCCGCGCTGGAAGGCCGATAAACGCGGCTCGCCCGGCGGAAATCCGCACGAGATCTGGCCGGCAGGCGGTATAATAACCCATCGCTTTACCGCCCGTAGAACCGCGCCGCGCCCGCACCCCACCCCGGCATCAAACCCCGGGCGGCGCAGCGGTTGCAGGAAGGACGACCGGCCAATGATCGCAGCCATTTCCGGCGGACGCCGCAGCGGCGTGCGTCGTGTGGACCTTAACAACGACATGGGGGCTATAGCCGACCTGATCGAGCTGTGCTTCGGCCCGCGCATGGATGCCGGCGGGCGCAGCACGATCAACGAGATGCGCGCCCTCAGCCGGATGGGGCCGCTGCTGCCGATGGTCGCCCTGGTGGACGAAGTGGTGAAAGGCATCGGCCAGGGATTTGTCTGGGAAGAGGACGGCCAGATCGTGGGCAACGTCACGCTGACCGCGGCCCGCCAGCCCCGCGAGCTGGATCGTATCACGACCGTCGCCAACGTGGCCGTGCACCCGGATTACCAGCGGCGCGGCATCGCCCGGCAGTTGATGGAAATCTCGCTGGAGACCATCCGCGCGGCAGGGGAGACTGCCGCCATCTTGCAGGTAGAAGCCGACAACGACCCCGCCCGCCTGCTTTATGAGCGACTGGGCTTCCGCCTGGAACGCACCTGGCACCGCTGGCGGCGCAGCAGTCACAGCGCCTTGCCCTTGCGGCTGACGGCCGGACCGCGCCTCACCCTGCGGCGCGGCGACTGGCGCGAGGACTACGCCCTGGCCGAGCGCATCTTCCCGCCGGAACGGGGCGGCCTGGGCTGGCAGCGCCCGCTCCACCCGCGCGAGTTCCGCCGCACGCCGCTGCAGCAGGTCGCCGACTTTCTAGCCGGCACGAGCCTCGCTCACTGGAGCCTGTACGAAGAGAGTCGGCTGGCCGGATCGCTGTGGGCCAGGACGCGGTTTGGCAGCGCGTTGTCCCGGCTGACGCTGCTGGTTCACCCGGAGTGGCAGGGCCGCCTGGAACCGTACCTGCTGAATGTCGGCGTGTGGCAGCTGGCGAGCGGCTACCGGTCGCTGTACTGCGAGCATCCGGCCGACGACCAGGCCGCCAGCGACGTCTTCCGGCGGAACGAGTTCCACCCCCATCGGACGTTACATCACATGCGCCTGGACCTTTGAGCGGGCGTCGATGAACCAGGCCCGCCGCCGGTGACGCCGGGCCAATCAACAGGATAAACCATGAGCGAGCAGGACCAGGGTTTTCGTAGTTTTGGGCGGGTGCTGCGCAACCGGAATTTCTTCTGGTTGTGGCTGTCCCAGTTGATCTCGATCGCGGGCGATTTTTTCAGCTTCCTGGCCGTGCCCTACCTGATCACGGTGCTGGCCGACGGCGAGCAGGCCGCCGCGGTAGAGGGTGTGGTACTCTCCCCGGAGGCCAAGCTGTGGGTCGGGGTGGCCATGGCCGCCTTCACCGCGCCGCGCCTGCTGGGCATCTTCACCGGCGCCTTCGTGGACCGCTGGGACCGCCACCGCACGATGATCATCGCCAACGTGATCGCCGGGCTGGTGGTGCTGCTGCCGCTGCTGGCTTTTTCCCTGGACGATGTGTGGATCATCATCGTGATGCAGCTGGGGCTGGCCCTGGTCTCGCGCTTCATCTGGCCGACGCAGCAGGCGGTGGTGCCGCTCCTCGTGGAGGAAGACGACCTGCTGGCCGCCAACGGCCTGTCCTCGCTGACGCAGACGGTGGGCATGATCATTGGGCCGCTGCTGGCCGGGCTGACGGTGCAATTCCTGGGCATCAAGACGGCTTTCCTGGTAGACAGCGCCACCTTTTTGATCGCGGCGGGCATCATCGTCATGAAGGTGCGCGTGCCCCAATTGGAAAACCCGCCCAGCGGCGACGGCGTGCGCGCCATCCTGGGCAACATCTGGGAGGGTATCCGTTTCATCGGCGTGACGCGCCTGCTGCTGGCGACCACGATCAGCTTCGCGATTTTGCAGGGCGGCCTGGGCGGTATCAACGCCATCTGGGTGCCCTACCTGCGGGAAACCTTCGGCCTGGGTCCCATCGGCATCACGGCGGTGGACACGGTACAGGGCATCGGCATGGCGCTGGGGGCGGTGGTCCTGGGCTTCTTGATGGCGCGGTTCAGCAAGTGGCTGATCGCGGGGGTAGGCATCACGCTGATCGGCTTCACATTGGCCGGCATCGGCGCGGCCCCGGCCTTCTGGTTCGTGCTGGCGATGAGCTTTTCGTTGGGTGTGCTGCTGACACCGGTGCAGTCAGCCTTCAATACGCTGATGCAGCTCTCGATCCCCAAGGAATTACAGGGGCGCGTGTTCAGCTCATTTTTCGCCGTGACGCAGGCCGCCGGGTTATTGATGATCGCCGTCGTGACGGGGCTGGTGACGGCCATCCCGCTGCGGGTGGTTATCGTGGGCGGGGGCGTGGTCACCGTGATCGCCGGCCTGCTGTGGACGGTCCTGGTGCGGGCAGACGCGCTGCGATTGGAACACAAACAGCAACAGGCCGGCCCGGCCACCCACGAGGGCGAAGTCGCCGCCGCGGCGGCGGGCCTGTTAGCGGGGGATTGACAGTTTTTCAGGAGACGAATGCGCCATGAACGAAGCGCAGCGACACATTTTACAGATGCTCCAGGACGGGGCGATCACGGCGGAAGAGGCCAACCGCCTGCTGGCTGCATTGGGCGGCTCCGAGGAAACGACATCGGCAGCAGCAGACTCGTCGCCAGCAGCGGCGGAAACGCCGGCGGCAGAAGAACCGGCGGTCGACGTGCCCCCGGCAGAAGTGCCTCCGCCGGACGACCCTCTGGCCGACGCACCGCCCGTGGATACGGACGCCGTGGCCGCCATGGCCGCCGGATCGGTGGAGCAGGTTTTGCGGCAGCTCTCGGCGGGTGAATTGACCGCCGAAGAAGCCAACGCGCTGCTGGCCGATGCCCCGGTCCCCGTATCGACTGCCACCGAAACGGCATCACCACTACCCCCGGCAGACCCGGCAGAAACGCCGACGGACGCGCTGCCGGTCGAGGAAGCGCCCGCCAGCCCCGCCGGCGACATCCTCATGCCGCCGGACCTCGACCGCTTCCGGCGCATGTGGCAGATTCCGTTCGCCATCGCGCTGGGGTTCGTGGTGCTGAGCGCGCTGTGCATGTCGGCGGCGCAGGGGGTGCCCGGCTTTTTCGGCGCGGTGGGCTTCCTGTGCGCCTGGAGCGCTTTTATGATCGCGGCAGTGGCGGTAGCCATCGCCTTCTGGAGCCGCACCGCCCGCTGGGTGCACGTGCGCATCCAGGAGCAGGCGGGCAAACGGATCGCCGTCAGCCTGCCGGTGCCGCTGCGCCTGGTCAACTGGCTGACCACCATCGCCCGGCCCTTCGTCGATGAAGAAACGCGCGGTCACATGGACATGACCGCCGAGTTCATCGACGCCATGAAGGAAGAAATGAACCGCCCGGACGCGGAACCGCTCATCGTGGACGTGGACGACGAGGGCCAGCAGGTGCAGGTGTATTTCGGCTGAGCGTTTTCACCGGTAGCGGTAGTGAGGTGTGAGAGATATAAGGAAGGCAAACATGGCTACAGAAGACGGACGCCCGCAAATCCTGCGGGACCTGGAAGCGGGCACCATCTCGGCGGAAGAGGCCAACGCGCGCCTGGCCGCCATCGAAACGCCACCGGCGGAGGAAGCGCCCGCGGGTGAAGCACCCGCCGCGGCAGACCGGCTGGCCGACGAGGACCTGCCCCACGTCAGCGATTACCGGGGCAGCTGGCAGCTTCCCTTCGTGATATCGTTGGGCGGGCTGGCACTGGCCGCCTCCAAGCTGGCCGACCGGGGCAAGGGCGGGCGGTCCGCCCGTGGGCCGTTCGCCCCGCTGCGGCGCGGCTTCTACGGGCTGATCTTCATCGTGTCCGGGCTGGTGGCGCTGCTGGCGGCCTGGAGTCGCAATGCGCGATGGCTGCTCATCCTGATAGACCTGCAAGACGGCAAGCGGCTGCGCTTCAGCCTGCCGGTGCCGGTGCACCTGCTGGGCCGGCTGCTGAGCGCCCTCCGCCCCTTCGTGGGCCGCCAGGACGCCCGCCAGCTGGACGCCGTGGTCGAGTTCATCGAGTCCATGCAGGAGCAGATGGAAAGCCCGGATGGCCAGCCGATCATCTTCGACATCACCGAGGACAACGAGCGCATCCGGATGTATTTTATGTAACTGGCTTACGGGTAGGCCGGCGGCAGGTGGGCCGGCATGATCCAGAAGATAAAGGAAAAACCGATGGGAACAGCAGAAGAACGCCTCAAAATCCTCAAGATGCTGGAAGAGGGCATGATCTCGGCGGAGGAAGCTACCAAGCTCCTCCAGGCGCTGACCGCCGGGCGCGGCCAGTCGACGGCGCGGCCCGGCGGCGCGCGTGATGCCCGCTGGCTGCGCGTCCGCATCACCGATACGGAATCCAACAAAAACAAGGTCAGCATCAACATCCCGATGGGCCTGGTGCGGACCGGCGTGCGCATGGGCGCGCGCTTCATCCCGTCCGATTCCGACGTCGACTACCAGGAGATCATGGACGCCATTCAGGGCGGCGAGACCGGCAAAATCTTCGAACTGGTGGACGACGAGCAAGGCGAAAAGGTCGAAATCTGGGCGGAGTGACACCGCCGCAGGCCGACCGCTCAAATCTTACAAGCGACCTCCTTGAGTGCACGCGGGCGGCTCTCACTGCCCGTGCCGGTCCAAGCCCCCGGCGCGGCGCGGTGGAGTCGTCCGCGACACGTTTTGAGGGCCGCCATCCGCTGGCAACATCACCTGCGGTAAGAAAAGACACTCCCACGGTTGTATCCTGTGGGATGAACACCTTGTGACATACTCCTGGCCCAGGTTACCGGCACCCAAGCCATCAAAAGGGAAACCATGCGCAGCGAACAAGTTATGCTGGACCTCATCATCAGCACGGCGAAAGAAGACGACCGCATCCGCGCCGTGATCATGAACGGCTCACGCGTCGATCCTAACGCCCCACGGGACATCTTCCAGGATTTTGATATCGTTTACTATGTTACCGAAGTCGAGTCATTTGTGGATGATCCGGCGTGGATCGATCGTTTTGGGGAGTTGATGATCCTGCAGCTGCCAGAGGCGATGGACGACCCGCCGCCGGACAATGACGGGCATTGGATGTACCTCATGCAGTTCGCCGACGGCAACCGCCTCGACCTGGCGCTGGAGCCCATCGCCAACTGGCAGGCGGACGCCGCGCCCGACAGCCTGAGCCTGCTGCTGCTGGACAAGGACGGCCTGCTGCCGCCGTTCCCGCCGCCAAGCGACCGCGACTACCTGCCCAGCCCGCCCACCGCCAAAGCCTTCGCCGACTGCTGCAACGAATTCTGGTGGCTGGGTCCCAACATCGCCAAGGGATTGTGGCGCGATGAACTGCCCTATGCCAGGCACATGTTCGACAATTTCGCCCGCGAGCAGCTCATGAAGATGCTGGCCTGGACCGTCGGCATAAAGACCGGGTTCTCAGGTAATCCCGGCAAATTTGGCAAATATCTCCAGCGCACCCTGGAACCGGAACTGTGGGCCATGCTGCTGCAAACTTATGCCGAAGGCGGTTACGAGCAGACCTGGGACGCGCTGTTCGTGATGGGCGATCTTTTCCGGCGGACGGCCCGCCAGGTCGCGGCGCAGTTTGATTTTGACTATCCCCGTGAGGACGACGAAAAAGCGAGCGCTCACCTGCATCACGTGCGCGCCCTGCCCAAAAACGCGACCGAGATGTACTAACCGGCCCGGTCCGACCGTTGGAACGACCGGTAAAGAGCGATGGTTTCATCCACCAAACGCCCGGCGCTGAAGGACACTTCCAGCCGCCTGCGCCCGGCCTGACCCATGCGCGCGCGCAGCGCCGGTTCGTCCAGCAGCGTGCCCAGGGCCACCGCCAGCGCTTCGACAGCGCGCGGCGGGCAGAGCAGGCCGGTTTCGCCGTCGGCCACCACTTCCGGGATGGCGCTCACGTTGCTGCTGACGATGGGCAGGTGCTGGGCCATCGCTTCCAGCAGGGACATGCCGAAGCCTTCCGTCAGGCTGGGCATGAACAGCACGTCCAGCGCCGCGAAGATCGGCGCGCTCTCCGCCCGCCAACCCAGGAAGTGCACGCGCGCCGCCGCGTCGAGGGCCGCCGCCTGCGCCTCCAACTCGGCCCGCAGTGGGCCATCCCCGGCGATGACCAGGTGCGCCTCCGGAAAAGCCCGCCCCACCCGCTCGAAGGCTAACAGCGCGTTGGGAATGTCCTTCTCCCACACCAGCCGGCACACCATGCCGATGATCGGCGCCTCGGCGGGCAGGCCCAATTCGCCGCGCAGGGCCGCCCGCGCCGCCGGACGGTCGAGCGGATCGGGGATTTCCAGGCCATAGTGAATGGTGTGCAGCCGGTCGGCAGGGGCCGCTTCGACGGCGATCATGTAGCGCGCCACGTGATCCGAGCTGGCCACGCCGGCCGTCGCCAGCCGCCACCAGACCGCGTTCACCAGGCGCAGGGGCCAGCGCTGCCGGAAGGCGTTGGCGGCATGGCGGCCGGTGATCACGACCGGGACGCGGGCCAATCGCGCCGCCGGGAGACCGTACAGATCGGCGTGCAGCAGGTGGGTATGGACCACGTCCGGTTTCAAGGCCCGGAAGCGCCGCCACAGGCGCGGCAGCAGGGCCGGATCGGCGTGGCGGTGGATGACGAGCGTCTCCGCCGGGACGCCGCGTTCGGCCAGCAGCGCGCAGTAATCGTCCATCGGCGTGCCCGGCTCGACCAGCACCAGCATCCGGGCGTCGATGCCGCGGGCCGCCAGGCCGCCCAACAGAATCAGCAGGTGCGACTCGGCGCCGGCAATGCGAGTCGCCTTGATGACGTGCAGCACGCGCAAGGGTCGACCTCCTTTTCCCCGGTGATAAAGCCACTCAAAGCGAGTATACTACCCTAAGCCCGCGGGCGCGGCGACCGGCCTCGCCCGTCCTACCACCATCAGCCAACCGGACGGATTCACCATGAGCAACCCCAAGAACCTGCTGGATACCTACGGCATCAACCCCAAAAAAAGCCTGGGGCAGAACTTCCTGCATGACCCTAACGTGCTGGACCGCATCACCCGCGCCGCGGACCTCTCCGCCGAGGACACCGTGCTGGAGATCGGCCCCGGCACCGGCGCGCTCACCGACTGGCTGGCCGGCATCGCCCGGCGGGTGATCGCCGTCGAGCTGGACGACCGCCTGATCCCCCTGCTCCATTACCAGTTGGAAGATTACGACAACGTCACGCTGGTCCACGCGGACATCCTGGACGTGAACCTGGACCATCACATCGCCCCCGATGAGCCGTACATCGTGGTGGCCAACCTGCCCTATTACATCACCAGCGCCATTCTGCGCTACCTGCTGGAGCGGCCCCACAAACCCGACCGGCTGATCGTGATGGTACAGAACGAGGTGGCCGACCGTTTGGTGGCCCGCCCCGGCGACATGAGCCTGCTGAGCGTGTCCGTGCAGGTGTACGGGCAGGCGCAGGTGATCACGCGGCTGTCGCCGGCGGTCTTCTGGCCGCGCCCGGACGTGACCTCGGCCCTGGTGCGCATCGACACCTACGGCGACGATGCCCCGGTGCGCGTCGCGGACGAGGCGCTCTTCTTCCGCGTGGTGCGGGCCGGCTTCAGCATGAAGCGCAAGCAGCTCCGCAACTCGTTGAGCGGCGGCCTGGGCATCGGCAAGCAGGAGGCAGCGGGCCTGCTGGCGACGGCCGGCATCGACTCGCAGCGCCGGGCGGAGACGCTCTCCCTGCCGGAATGGGCGGCGCTGACGGCGGCGGTGCTGGCGGCGGAGTCGTAATCGGTGGCGTAAGATCACCCGGTCGATGGTCCGTCTAGGTCAGGACGTAACATGTTACGCCTCTACGCGTCGCTCATACGACTTTTACCCAACAAGGAGCCTTTGATGTCTGCCACGATCCCGGAAGCCTATCTGGACCTGTTCGAGAAGCGGGCCTTCGCCCACCTGGCGACCCTCATGCCGGATGGTTCGCCGCAGCTCACGCCCGTCTGGGTGGACTACGACGGCCAGCACATCCTGGTAAACTCGGCCAAAGGCCGCGTCAAGGACCGCAACATGGAAGCCCGCCCGCAGGTGGCCGTGGAGATCATGGACCCGGATTCCAGCTACCGCTTCCTGGCGGTGCGGGGGCGCGTCGTCGCCATCGAGGAAGAGGGTGCACTCGACCACATCGACAGGCTGGCGAAAAAGTACCTGGACGTCGACAAGTACCCCCACTTGCAGCCCGGCGAGGTGCGCCGCATCTACCGCATCCTGCCGGAGAGCGTCGTCGCCAGCGGCTAGACCACACCAACGATCTTGGAGGGGCGCGGGACGGTTGACCGCTAACCCGCGCCCCCGGCCCCTTCCCCAAACCCGCAACTCCCGCCCACCCCCGGACGTATAATCGATAGACTAGTTGACGGTTTTCGGCTTTCAGTTTTTAAGTGATAGACCATGAGTAATAAGCTGCCAGATAGACATGGTGGACAAAGCACCGTCTGAACCTGTCTTTTGCTGAAAGCTGATAGCTGACCGCTATTTACTGGAAACTGACAACTATTCTAAGAACACCTGATAATTGGGGGATACCGGCCTACCCCGGGCGCGTGTACAATAAAGACAGACGCCCCTGGGGGGAGCCATATTGGTGATCGCCTGACCAGGTTCGCCTGACCAGGCATTGAAACGGACCAGAACGTATGCAGTCAAAAAGCCGACGCGCGACTTCGATCTGGCTGATCTTGATCGGCCTGCTGCTCAGCTTCATCTTTTTGTCCGGGGCCGTCGCGCCCGCCGTCCAACTGGGCATCCTGGTGGTGTACACCCTGATGGCCCTGGCCGGATTGGGCCTCTTTAACGCGCAGGAGGTGCGCCGCCGCCTGCCCTCGCGCCCCGCCCTCAATTCGCTGCGCGCCGACGTGCAGCGCCGGACGACCACCGTCAGCGCCGCCGCCAGACGCGCCCAGGAACGCGCCCAACTGCTGCACGACTACCAGGACGCTTTCCGCCTGCTGGACCTCGGCCTGATCGTCAGCGAGGTGGGGCGGGAAGGGATGCGCCTGCGCCGGGGCGACGTCACGCTGGACGACCAGGCGGTGCAGCCCTACCTGGTGCTGCACGCCGATCCTTCCTGGGTCAACGAGACGGTGCCCGTGCGCTACGAAATCCTGGATACGCGGGGCCAGCCGCAGTTTTACTTCGAGGAAGAGGTCTACCTGCGCGAAGGGCAGAACATCCTGCTGGCCAGCAACCGCCTGCCCCTGGGCGACAAGATCACGGCCAACCCCGGCCTGTGGGAACTGCGCATCTCGGTGGATGGCGGCGTGATCGGCCTGCACAGCTTCGGTATGGGCGCTTCCCTGCGGGAACGGCAGCGCCTGTTCGAGGAAGGCAGCATCTCGGCCTACCGCCGGCGGCAGGAGCGGCTGCGCGAGGCCGGCGACGAGGAAGATGACTCGCCCGTCTCGCTGGAGGACTTGCTGCGCGGCCAGCAGGGGGATGGCTGACAATCATAAAGGTGCCCGGCTAGCGACAGGCGAGCGAACATGCAGCGGTCAATTTCCTTCAACGTGGCAGCAGCCGGTCTGTTGATCATCGTCGCGTTGTGGTTCGCCAGCAGGCTCAACATCGCCGGTACCCCCAATCATGCCCTGAACATCACCCTGTCCCTGGCGGCGTTGATCGGCGCGGCGGCGTTTTTGTTTCTCAGCTTGCGCAGAATCGTGCAAAGCGGTGAACACCTGCCCTTCCCTGATGAAATTGAACAGGAGGAGATTGACCGGATCAGGCCGCCAGCAAGGCCTAGACACCAGAAACCACACCTACATTTGCACCCCATCATCCGCGACCTGGGCGTGCTGCTCTACGGCCCGACGAAAAAGCCCACCATTTACCGCGAAAGCGCTCTGCCCGACAATATCACCCACGTGCGGCCTTTCGTGTTGGTATGGGTGGATCAATCGGGCAACCACTTTCTGCGCTTCGAACTGCGCGACGGCGATGGTGTCACTCGACTGGTGGATGCCGCCATCGTGTCATTGGAAGAAGGCGAAACGTTCACCCCATCGGAGAGCTGGCTGCCGCTGGGCGATGGCCTGACCTTCGACTCGTCCTGGACGCTGTTCGTCTACCAGGGCGACGATATTCTGGCGGTGCAGGACTTTGAGGCGGACGCCGGCGGCGGCGAACTACGCGCCTATCTCGACGGCGACGGCGAGATCCGCGACGACCTGCTGGCCGCCCTCGAAGCCGCCTCGGATGAGCAGGTTTCGCTGGACGAGTTGTTAGGGGAATGAGCATACAGGGCGATATCACCCTGGACGTGGCCCCGTATCTGGACGTGGCTCCGTCTATAGACGGGGACGGCGAAATCAGGGACAATCGGATCAGGACGCTGTTGGCAGGGGCCATTGGTAGGGGTCCCTGGTAGGGGCCCCTGGTAGGGGTCCCTGGTAGGGGGAACCGTTTCATTGGATGAGTTGTGGCAGGAATAGCAGCACACGAGGATAGACATATGAACTGGCAAGGAGACGACGACAATCGCCTGGCGAAGGGCATCATCGCCCTGGTGATCATCAGCATCGCGCTGGGCCTCCTGGAAATGGGCAACATCCTGGCCATCGCGCTGATCCTGGGCGGGATCGCCATGCTGGCCGGAATGTTCAACACCGGCAGGAGCACCCGGTCATCGGAGCGCCGGCGGCATTACGAGAATCGCACCACGGCTGCTCGCACGCGTTCCGGCGACAGAAGCAGCGGACGCCCGTCATCGGGGCGCGCCGCCCGGCCCAGCGGCATGATGCACCGCGTGGCCAACAACGCCGTCCGGCAGGCCGGCCACGACCCGGAAACCCTGGCCGTGGTGCCGGTGGACGTGGGCCTGCTGGCCTACAGCGGCGACGACGATCCCACCCTGTACCGCGAGACGCACCTGCCGGACGACAGCGATTTCGTGCGGCCCTTCGCCGTGCTGCGTTGCCCGCGCCGGGCCCAGGGCAAGGTCCGTTTTGAGCTGGTGGACGAGCACGGCATCCGCCGTTACATCGACGAAACGCCGTGGGAGCTGAAAAAAGGCGAGACCTTCATCTACCCGGAGACGTGGCTGCCGATGCGCAACGTCGACACCATTGACGGGGCGTGGAAGCTGCGGATTTACGCCGCCGGGATGCTGCTGGCCTCGCACACCTTCGAATGGCGGGATACGGGCGGCGGGTTGTTCCGCGCCTACCTGACCGGCGACGGCGAGATCACCGACGACTTGCAGCAGGAGCTGTCCAGGGCGCGCCTGGGCCGCCTCTCGCTGGAAGACCTGCTGGAGGACCAGGAAGGCGGCCTGGTCGAAAGCGACGAAGATGCCGAGGCCGCCGCGCGCCGGGCGGCGATCCTCAACCGGCAGCAGAGCCGCCGGCGTTAGGTCAGGACCTCCCACCGCCCGATCACCCCCCTGGACGGGCCAACCCCGTCCTTTTTTTTTGGCCCTTGCCGGAATATTTAGGATAAATTTATATTTACGCGCCAAAAGTGGTGTAGAGTTAAGGTAGAGATTATTGTACGGCGGCATGGACCTCTGCTGCCTGACGGTGAGAAGAAACCATGAGTGCAATGATGGCGAAGCCCGAACATGCGAAGACGGTCAAGATCAATATCGCCAGCCTGGCTCAGAGTGTCCCCCACTGGGGCAACCCCAACCTGGATCAACAGCATACCCTGAGCCTGATCGTTTTAGGGACGACGCAAAACATCAGGGTCGATTTTGCCAAGCGGAATACCTACACCCTGGGCCGGGCCGACCAGGCAGGTGCCAAAAATCCCGACATCGATCTCGGCGCTTTTAAGGCCCGGCAGCTAGGCGTTTCCCGCCGCCATGCCCAGCTGGAACTGCACGACACAACCGTCTACATTACCGACCTGGAGAGCACCAACGCCACCTACCTCAACGGGGCGAAGCTGCCCGCTCACCAGCCCACGCTGCTGCGCGACGGCGACGTGATCTGGCTGGGCCAGTTGAAGCTCTACGTGCGGTTTGGCAGCCAGCTGGAGAACAAGCACCTCTCCGTCACGTGGTCGACGCGCACCAAAGGCACCGGCAACTTGAACCGTCCCCGGCCGATGGCCAGCACAAGCATTGCCAATGACACGCTACCTCCAGAGGACTCGAAGGAGTAACCGTCCCCGGCACCCACAGCGGCCCGAATCCCCCGCCCGGCGTGAAGCGGCGTATTGTATGGTATCATCGTGCCCGAGACCATATCCGGTACAGCACCCGCGCCCGCAGGCGCCCGCCAACGGCGGCTCCGACCATGCCCATCCACCCGACCGAAATCCAGGCTATCACGGACTATCTCGCCATTCACGCCCCCACCGACCGGGCCGACCTGGGCTTCGTCTTCGGCACGCGCCTGCCGGACCCGGCCCACATCGCCGTCGACCGGCTGCGGCGAGACGCGATCCCGCTGGTGGCCCTGACCGGCGGCCCCAACCGGCAGACCGGCCGCGTCGAGGCGCACGCCCACCGCGACATCCTGCTGGCGGCGGGCTTCGACCCGGCCCGGATCATCGTCGAGGACCGTTCCGCCAACACGCTGGAAAACGTCACGCTGGCGCTGCCCCTGCTGGCGGCGCGCCTGGACCTGGCGACCACCGGCTCGATCCTGGTGATCGCCAAGTGGTACCACTGCCGCCGGGCCATCATGACGCTCAAGCGCCACCTGCCGCCCGGCATCCGCTACTACACGCACACCTACCAGCCGGAAGGCATCACGCCCGACAACTGGCACCGCTCCGAAAAGGGGATCAGCAGCGTGCTCAACAACTGGTGGAGCATCCCGCGCTACCTGGAAACAGGGCATCTGGCCGCCCTCGAATGGGTGGACGATGCCTACGTCTAACCGCCATCCGCACACAAGGATCACCCATGACCGAGATTAAACCGCTTCCCGAGTCCGATTTCGCCGCTTATGCCGCCATCGTCGCCAACGCCTACCCCGGCTTCCCCCTGGAATCGCCGGAAGACCTGGACCGGCTGCACGACACGCTGCTCAAGCGCCACGCCCACCCGGCGGTGACCGTCTACGGCGCGTACCGGGACGGCGACCTGCTGGGCGGCATGGTCTACTACGACTTCCGGCTGCAGTTACACAACACGCGCGTCCTGAGCGGCGGGGTGGGCATGATCGCCGTCGACCTGCTGCACAAAAAGGAGAAGGTCGCCCGCGACATCATGGCGCACTTCGTGGACCATTACGCCGGGCGCGGCAGCCCGCTGCTGATGCTTTATCCCTTCCGCCCGGACTTTTACAAGCAGATGGGCTTCGGCTACGGGGCGCCCAAACACGAGTACCGCTTTAAGCCCGGCGCCCTGCGCCGCGACGCGCCGCGGACGGGCCTGCGCTTCCTCACACCAGACGACGCCGAAGCCGTGCGCGCCTGTTACGAGCGTACCGTGGACCGCACGCATGGCATGTGCGAAAAAAACGACTGGGAACTCAAGCGGCTGATGGAGAATCCAAAGATACGGGTGATCGGCTGCGAGCGGGACGGCGTGCTGGTAGGTTACCTGGCCTTCGCCTTTGAGAAAAACCCGGACAACACCTACTACAACGACCTCGATATCCGCGAGCTGGCGGCCGATGACCGGTCGGCGCGGGGGGCGCTGCTGACCTTCCTGCACACCCAGCTCGACCAGGTGCGTGAGATCAGCTACGTGACCGAAGATGATACCTTCCACCACGCCCTGACCGACCCCCGCACCGCCAGCCAGGTCACCGACGAGGACCTGCTGCACGTCTACCGCCGGTCTGGGCTGGGGCTGATGTACCGCGTGACCGGCGTGCCGCGCCTGTTCGCGGCGCTGGCCGGTCACGATTTCAGCGGGGTCACGTGCCGCCTCCGGATCACGCTGGCCGACAGCTTTTACCCGCCCAATGCCGGCAGCACGGTCGTGCATTTTTCCGGCGGGCGGCCCACCGTGATCGAAAAGGGCGAGGCCGAGGTCGAAATCCGCCTGGACGTGGCCGAGTTCTCGTCGCTGGTGATGGGCGTGGTGCCTTTCCGGCGGCTGTACGACTACGGGCTGGCGGACCT
>DAOUEM010000143.1:0-10579 GCA_034430555.1 Anaerolineae bacterium
CAGCTTCCTCCAGTTCATATGGCACAGACCGGAAAAAAGCCTGGAGCATCCACACCGCAAATGGCGCGGCGAATGTGACGTTGACAATCACCAGCGCCCAGCGTGTATCGATCAGGCCAAGGCGCGACAGCATCTCATAAAGCGGCACCAGCAGCAAGATTCCCGGAAAAGCGTAGGTCACCAGGATGATCCGAAACATCAAATTGCTGCCCGGAAAACGCAACCGGTAGAGACCATACGCGGCCAGGGTGGACAGGACAATCGTCAGGATCATCGTCACTATCGCCACAATGGCGCTGTTCGCTAGATAACTGGGGAACGCGGAGGACTTCAAGAGATGATCGTAGTGTTGCAACGTGAATGATTGAGGGAACAGAGTGGGCGTCTGGGCAATAATCTCTTGCGGCGCTTTGATGGATGAGGAGAATATCCAGTAAAATGGCCCGATGACCACAAGCATCAGAAGAACAACGGCTATACCAATACCCAGTGTACGGCGCAGTTGCCATGATTGCAGCATGGTTATGCCTCCTCTTCAGATGGCGGCATCATAAACCGGATAAACAACGCCGCGAAAACCAGAAGAATCAATCCCATGATCACGGACGCCGCAGCGGACCTGCTCAGCCGGTAGCCGGCGAAGGCTGTGTCATAGATGAACACCGGTGCTGTGGTTGTTGCGGAGGAAGGACCGCCTTTGGTAAATAGCCAGATCACGTCGAAAACATTGAACGACCACAGAGTGCCTACCAGACCAAGCACAAACAGAACCGGTTGTAAGGATGGCAGGGTAATGTGCCAGAAACGCTGGCTCGCGGAGGCGCCATCGACCGCGGCGGCTTCATACAGGTCTTCCGGGATTCCCTGCATCCCCGCCAGCAAAATCACGGCCATCAATGGGAACCAGCGCCATGAATTGATCAGGATCACGGTGGTGAACGCGCCAGACCCTGATCCGAAAAAGCCTACCGGTTGGGAGACGACTCCAAGGGTGACCAGCGCATAATTGATGATGCCTCCAGACGTACCTAGCAGCCACCGCCAGATAATCACAACGACTACTGTGGGAACGATCCACGACAGAATAATCCAGATTCTAGCCACTCCCTGCCCGCGAAAACGCTGCTTGAGGATCAGGGCGGTGGCAAAAGCGACCACGGTCTGGATAATCGCGTTGGATATAACCCAGATCAGGCTTCTTCCCAGGGCCGACCAGAACTTGTCGGAGCCGAGAATCTTGCTGTAATTCTCAAACCCGACAAAGTTGCCGCCAGTTCCGATGATGCCGATGTCAAGCACACTGATACGAATGGCCGAAAAAAGCGGGTAAACAATCGTCCCGGCGAGCCACAACATGAGCGGCGCTACAAGCAGATAGCCCAGCAAATGATTAGACCAGCGCAGAGGTATCACCCGCCGCTGACTTATTGCAGTATGATTTGTGGCTCCGGCATTGTGCATGAGGGTTTTCCTTCCCGTGCGATGAAACGGGTGGGAGAAGCTGAAGCCTCTCCCACCGAAAAGCAACCTGCCAGGGTACGAGCTATTTTTATCCTTAGTCTTCGATGGCTTCGAGCATAGCCTCCTGACCGGCAGTGACAGCCTGGGCAGGATCAGTGCCTTCGATCACGACACTCTGAAGAGTCTGGGCCAGCAAGTTCTGGGCCGAGATCTGGGCGATGCTGGAGAAAGTATGCCCGCCCGTGAAGCCAAACAGCATGCCGTTGCGCGAGTTTTCCAGCATTGTTTCGATCTGAGCCTGGTACTTGACGACGGTTTCATCCTGCCAGTAACTATCGGCGGTGCTGCCGTCTTCGGTGACCGGCAAGTAAAGGCCGGGTTCCATATTCAGGAAACGTCCGTAGTTTTCCGGCTCTAGCAGGAAGCGCAGGAAAGCGTAGGCAGCTTCTTGCTTGGCCGGGTCATCGGTCAGGAGCATCGCTGCATTCACATAGGAGATCGTGCCTGATTCCTCAACGTCCGCCGAGTGGGGGATGGCGATCACGCCCAGGTCCTCAGGATCGCCTTCGGCCTGGGTGTCGTAGGTGGTGATGACTGTGAACTGCAGCACCATGGCGCACGTGCGGCTGGCGAAGCAGGCTTCCGCCTCACCCCAGGTCCAGTTAGGGCTGTCGGCGGGTGAGTACTGGTAAAGTTGGTTGTAGAAATCGTAGGCAGCCACGGTTTCCGGGTTATCAAAACGCAGCGTGCCGTCTTCGTTGTAGATTTCAGCCGCGCCTGCATTGATCATGAAGTCATAAACGGTCTGGTCAGTGTAGAGCTGGCGGTTGGCTGGCAGGCCGATTCCATATTGCCCATCGGCGGTTAAGGTTTCTACTGCGGCAAGCCATTCGTCCCAGGTAGTAGGCGGCTCGACATCAGCGGCTTCGAAGACGCTATTGCGATACCAGAGTGAATGGGCCATATTCCACATCGGCACAGCCCAGACATGGTCGTCATAGCTGTACGATTCCAGGGCCGCGGGGAAGAAACTGTGCGCGTCATTCATTTCCGCCACGAAATCCTCGACGGGTTGGACTGCGCCTACAGCGCGGATGATCGGGGTGAAATCTGGGATCGCGAACAGAATGTCCGGGGCGTTGCCAGCTGCCACAGCGGCAGGAGCCTTGGTGTAAATTTCACCCCAGTTCTGGGGTTCCTGGCTGACCACAATACCGGGGTTAGCCGCATTGAATTCATCCATCAGTTCTTGCGTGCGCTCAACACGGTACGGCGGCTGTTCCATATGCCAGACCACGATTTCCACCGGATCGCTCTGGGCAGTCACCGGCCCAAGCCCGGCTACCAGCATGACAACGATCAGTGACAACAATCCAAGGCGTGAAGCTAGGGAACGCATTGTTTTCATCTCCTCACAAACTCATATACCGATCAAGAAAGGGGTTGGTCTACAGTTGTTATGAGTGATCAGCCTCCTTTCATATCCCGTGGATATAATTAACCGAGCTCACCGCTGAGCCAGCGTACAGTCTGATCCCAAAAGCGTTGGTAGTGCGGCCATTGGATGAAGTCACTCCCCCAGTGCGGCGCGACATCGGACGTAATTGCCATCACGCGGCCTTTGCCGACATGCCAGCAGGCCAGGAAGGGATCGTCGTCATCCCCAATTAGGGCCAGCAAGCTGGCGCTTTCACGACGATTGGTCTTGTTGTAGCCCATGAACATTGGCATGGAATCGGTGGGGATGCCGCTCAGAATCGGGTGGTCGGGATTCAGCACGCGCGGCCTGGTTCCTTCCGGGGTTTCGATGCGATCGTCGTGCAGCGAAAGAATTTCCAGCGGCAGAATTTTGGAAACGGGAGTACCGTACCAGCGTCCCTGGCCGTGGTGTCCCTGGTAAGTGAAGTAGCCGCCGACGTAAGCCAGCGCCCCGCCATTTTCTACAAAGCGCACGATCTCCTTCATACGGTTGGGTCCCATCGGCACTGCGTTGCGCCGCGCGCCTGGGTACAGCATCACCGTATCGTGGCCGATATCGCTCAGGATAAGTACATCATAGGCGGCCAGGGCCTCCGCCGTCTCCGGCAGATTGTAATAGGCCTCGTGGGACAACATGCGAGTCACGGTATGCCCGGCTGCTTCCAGCGCCCCTTTGAGGTGCACGCCCGCATCCCAAATCGAATCCAACAAAGGAAAAACTTCGATTCCTTCCAGGCCAAGAACTGCCATGATGGCCGAATCTCCGGCATACAAAACCTTGCTCATCCTCTCCTCCTCTGCGTCTATAACGCCCGGACCGGCTGACTGCGTCCGGCTAACTGCTGAGATGGTGCCAGATCAGCGCGGCAGCTCCGACTTCTCCCGCGTTGCGACCCAATCCTGGAAGCGTGACGTGGACACTCCGCACATTGTGCGGGAGCGCGCGGGCGATCATCGTCTGTCCGACCGGCTTCAGGAACAGGTCGCCAGCGGCGGTCGGTACTCCGCCGCCGATCACAATCATTTCAGGATTGTTCAGATCAACATAGTATGCCAGGGCGACACCCAGCCAGTGACCGGCTGTCGCCAGAATATCCCGCGCCAGGGCATCGCCAGATCGGGCAGCCTCGACCACTTCCACGGCGGTTATCGCAGTTTGAGGGAGGCTGCTCAGGCTGCTGGCGTGCCCCTGCTGTACTGCTGCCCATGCCTGGCGGGCGATGGCCGGACCAGAGGACAGTGTTTCCAGGCAGCCGCGTTTCCCGCAGCCACACAAGACCCCTTCCGGTTCCAGTACTAGGTGGCCGAGATCGCTGGAACCTTCCGTCGCGCCGTGATACAGCCGCCCGTCGAGCACCATGCCGCCGCCTACGCCCGTACCCACCGTGGCGTAAAACAGATGCCGGGCGCCGCGTCCAGCCCCAAATAGCATTTCACCCAGCACAGCGGCATTGGTGTCTTTGTCCACAAGAACAGGCAGGGCGGGAATGTTCAGGCGATCCAGAATCAGGGCGCGCAGGGGCACATTCGACCATTTGAGGTTTGAAGCCATAATCACGACACCGCGCTGGCTGTCTGTAGCACCCGCTGCGCCGATCCCAATCCCCATGATAGGGCCATCGGCTTGTCTTTGCAGGCTGTGGATGCAGTCAACGATTCGATCGATGACCGGATCGACCCCTTCCTCCGACTGCGTGAGTAAGCGTTCTTCCGCCGCTATGGCTCCCGACCGTGTAACCAGCGTCCCGGCGATTTTGGTGCCGCCCAGATCGATACCTATCGCGTACTCAGTCATGTTTCTGTCCTAAAGGTGCGGATTCCGGTTGCGGAACTGTTCAAGAAGACTCTCGTTATGTGCCTGAGCGCCGGGTATATTCGAACTGATGTACACCGGGATTTCTTCGCCCTCACTCTCCAGGCGGAATACGGCCTCGGTCAGAATGGCGTTGAGGATGAACGCACCGACGACGGTGGACATGGGGCCGGTGCGTAGGCCGGATGCGCCTACTTCCGCCACCGCATCACCTGGCGGCCCCTGGTTGTCGATGACGATATCGGCGACCTCAAATAACCGTTGACCTGCCGGGCCGAGCCTGGCACCGGAGGAATAATCGACCGACGTAATCGCGATCACGGTGAGCCCTCTGGCTTTGGCCGCCAGCGCGACTTCGACCGGGACCGCATTCACGCCGCTGTTGGAAAATACGATTAGGACGTCTTGAGGAGTCATCTGATAGCGCTCAAGGATTACAGGTCCCAATCCGGTGAGCCGCTCCAGCAGCGAGCTGGTACTGGCGCTCTGGTGAAGCATGAGGGAGGACACCAATACAGGAACAACTGGAGCCAGACCTCCGGCTCGGTAATGCCCCTCCTCTGCCAACATATGGGAGTGCCCGGTCCCAAAGAGATAAATCAGACCGTCTCGTTTGATAGTATGTACAACGGCTTCTGCGGCCTGCATGATGACCGGAAGTTGAGATTGCCCTACGCTATCCAGAAGGTTGCGTACGGAGGTCATATAGACCTGGGCGCCGCTTGCAATTTCTTGGACCATCAATTTTCCCTACCTTTGGTGGCTGTTAACGCAGCACTGCATGCAGGCGATATTGGTCGCCCCGGTACACTGAGTTTACAAACTCGATCGGTCTATCCTGCTTGTCATAGGTCACTCGGGTAAGGCTCAAAACGGGGATTTGACGATCCATCTCCAGCAGTTGACATTC
Source organism: Anaerolineae bacterium (assembly GCA_034430555.1). Taxonomy (GTDB): domain Bacteria; phylum Chloroflexota; class Anaerolineae; order Aggregatilineales; family Ch27; genus DAOTXK01. The sequence continues at coordinate 5,664 of DAOUEM010000143.1, forward strand.
TTCGTGAACCGCCTGACGTGCCTCGATGATCTGGTCCGCCCAGACCATTACCCATCCGTATTCCTGACGCAGTACTTCATAGAGCGATTCACAAGCAAAGTCGTGGTGATCCAGAATGCCGGGGCAAAGCCGGTGATCAAGGTGCGCTGTCTCAATAGCAAGCGGTTTAGCGTTGGCGAGGCGAATGCGGCTGAGCACAACAATCTCGGTTCCGGGTGAAATCTGGAGCCAGCGCGTCGTCATAGCGTCAGCCAGGGCCAGGGTTGCCTTCAAAACCCGGCTACCTGGGGTCATACCACGCAGGCGGCTTTCCTCACTAAAACTGGTTAACGCGCGCAGATCGATCTTAGGTGGGCTAACGAAGGTTCCTTTGCCGACCCGTGAATAAGCCAAACCTTCCTGGACTAAGTATTGCAGCGCCTGGCGGGCTGTCATACGGCTTACCCCAAATTCCTGCGCCAGTTCCCTTTCCGAAGGTAGTTTGGCGCCGACCTCATAGGCTCTCTGTTGAATCTGCAATTGCAGTCGGTCTTTGATTTGTGTGTAGAGTGGTGTTGAGGAATCAGCATTCATGTCCCCAAGAAACCTTACTGGTCTATGGTGGTCTATACCAATTTAATTTCAATATACGACGATTTGACACGAGAGTCAATCTGAAGGCTTGAAGCTGTACTGGCCGAATACTACAACCGTTCTAATCCTGGGACATATGATGTACAATGATGCGTACTCCTCAAAAATTAACTGTGATTGGTACCCCATAAAATAAGACAAAAGTCTGAGATAATAAACGTCAAAAAGGGGACTTGACCGAATGACGATTTGCGTCCACAAGGTGGGTGGCAAAGACCAACTTGAGACAGCATTTCTCATCCCAGAAACGGGGGATAGTTTTGGTGCGGCGGCGCTGCTCCGCGAAGGCGCGCTCGATCAAATTGGTGGTGCGGATGCGTTTGTGGTGCAGCCGCATTAGCGTGAGGGGCTATTGGAGTATTGTGTTATTGGCGCTTATGCTGTTGGACCTGAACCGGATTCTCTGTTTGCTTCTTGGGACCTAACCCTCTGCGACTTGATCCGCTGCCTTTGCATCAAGTTCTGCCAGCGCCCGTTTCGCTTCCTCAGTTGTGAGCACACGGGCGTGGTACTGGTTGCCCATCATAAAAGAGACCCCATGACCCTTCTGTGTGTTTGCGATAGCGACTGACGGGCGTTCCTGACCTAGCTGCAGACGCGCCAGGAAGCTGAGTATTTCGTCATAGTCATGGCCATTGATTTCCTCAGTATACCAGCCAAAGGCGCGCCATTTGTCCGCCAGAGGTTCCAGCCCCATCACTTCGCTGACCGGCCCATCGACCTGGTAGTGGTTGTGATCGACGAACACAACCAGATTGTCCAGCTGATAATGCGCTGCGGCCAGCGCCGCCTCCCAGATTTGCCCCCGTAGTATCCAAAAAATAATCTGGGCAAGGAATCTTGCTCGAAACTGGAAACAGGACAAGCCCGGCAAGTGCGGTAAGATTTGACCTTGCCCCGTTTTAACGGACAGTTTGCATGTCTGAGAATTGGCGTTCAAACGTTGCCGGGCTGCGGTAGCCCAGGGATGAGTGAAGACGCGGGCAGGGGAGATACGCAAGCTGGGCTTCAAGGTGAGCAAGACGACGGATTAGTACGGTGTTGCAGCGGAATGGGATACCACCAGCCCCGGAACGGGGTCGGCAGGGCAGTTCATTGATCTGCCCAGAATTATTCTACCATACACCGGTGGTGCCGTAGGAAATGGGGGGATAACGAGATTGGTCCGCCGGGACGAGGTTCCGGTGGCCCAGCAGCAGCCAGCGGCTGTTTTCCTACCAACAGACAAGACCTATTTACCCACCATCTGGTGGCCTGCCCACGCTCAGCCAACCAAGAAGCGCAGCGCCAGACCAAACGCGAGCCACGGTTCAAACAATATCAAATGGAACCAAACCGCTCTTGGAGGTGGACGGGCTGCCCCGTGCGGACGGATTCATAACCGGCCTGCACGATCGCCAGACTGCGCCGTTCGCTGCGACCGGTGGTGGTTCCCACGTCGATGCCGGCCACGGTATCCGCGAACGCCTCGATCTCAAGGGCGTAGTCGGACAGCGCCTCCGGGAGGTAGGGCTGTATGGTGGGGGAAAGGTCGTTATCTCCAGTGAACACCTCGTAGCCGATCTTTGATGCCCGGATGCTGCCCGCGTCCCCGTGGATGGTATACCCGCCCAGGTTACCCGGCAGTAGGATCTCGCAGGATTGCACGAGGTTGATGTGCAGGCCGTTCTCCAGCGTGAGTAGCCCGCTCATGGTGCCCTCGATATCCATCCGTTCGAAGGAGCTGGCGTGGTGTTCCTGTAAGTAGACCGTCGCCACTTCACCAAAGATGTAACGCAGCTGCGCCATTGTATGCACCCCGTGCAGCATCCAGGTGCCGGTGCCGCCGTGCTCGGGCCGGGTGAGCCAGGCGCGGCGACCGGGGTAGCCGAAGTTCTTGGCACGGAAGCCGGCCACCAGCGAGGCGCCGGTCAATTCGCCGATGTGCTGTCCGCTCCGAACGACCTCCCGCAAAAAACGCGACTGGGGTGTGTAAGCGAGGTTCTCCGCCACGTAGAGTCGGACGCCGCTGGCGTCGGCCGCTTCGATCATGCGGGTGGCGTCCTCAACCGTCATGGCGATCGGCTTTTCAACCAGGATATGCTTGCCAGCAGCGGTAGCTTCCAGCGCCATTGGGCAGTGCAGGTGGTGCGGGGTGCAGATCGATACCGCGTCGATGTCGTCGTCGGCCAGCGTATCCTGGTAGTCGGAGAACGTCCTGGTGATGCCCAATTCCGCGGCTTTCTCCGCCAAGAAGTCCGCATCGCTGTCCATCAGGCCGACGACCTCAACCTTGCGGTCCAGCTCGCGAATGGCCTGGACCTGGCGCTCTCCCGCCCAACCAACCCCGATAATCGCCAACCGTAACATGCCTCCCCCTGTTGTAGATATCCGGTTAAATGGCCTTCGCTTCAGCCTGCACTTCCGCAATGATCTTAAGTACGGTATTGCGATGGCGTTGTGGCATCCCATGTCGATCCACCGGCAGTCGATCCCCGATGAATCGCTCATAGCTCAAGCGGTCGGCAAGCGCGTCGGCGTCTACAGGCGGTTCGGTGGCTAACGCCTCGCTCACGAAAGCCCGAACGCCGCTCACATAATCGACCAGCCAGCCAATCCAGTCTTGAACTGCAGTTGAGCCTTGAATCACGGTGCCATGCCCTGGGATCAGCGCCTCGATGTCCAACGCCTGCAGCGCCCGCAGCGAGTCTTCCAGGCGTCGGCTGTCATCAAAAATGGCCGGCACGATGCCGTTAACCACGCTGTCCCCGGCGACGAGCACGCGGTCTTCTACCACGTAGGCGCTGACTCCGTCCGGGCTGTGCCCTGGGGTGGAGAAGAAATGCACGTGTTTGCCCCCCAGATCGATCACCAGTTCGTCACGGTAGGTCACCGTCGGCCAGAGGGCCTGGGCCAGCAGTTTATCGGGCGAGAGCTTTTTACGCGTCGCAAACGCGGTCAGTTGGCGGCGCATCTCGGACGGAGTAGCGGCATGAGCGTAGACTTCCGCTTCAGCAAATGCCTGCCCGCCCAGTACGTGATCGCTGTGCCCGTGGGTGAGGGCTACCCGATTCGACTGGTACCCCTGGCCGCAGATAAAATCGGCTGTAGCCTGGCCGACTTCGGGAGCGTAGCCGACATCAACAGCCAGGGCAATGCGGCTGCCGAAAACGATCGTGTTTAGACCATCGACAAAGCCGGTTGCCACACTGTAGACTCCTGCTGCAACTTCTGCGAACATCAATAACCACTCCCACAAATAATGATATCGTGTCGAATACAACTAGACGGCGGCCGCCCAGCCCTCATCAACCAGTAGCCGTTAAGCTGATAGTGCTGGCATTTCCGGATTACCAGGGTTGAAGTGCTTGAGCATGACCAACGGTTCTGTACTGCTTTGATTGGTAATGGTTACGCCTTCTCGTGCCGCATCATAAGTGACGAAAAACGCATCTTCTGTCATCTGTCGGCAGTGGTTTTCTTTGAAGTTCGGATCGATGTTGGCATCCCAATCGAGTAGGCTGACGACATCGTCGTAAGCGCCTTGGTAGACCGGTGGTATGTCCTTCCAGAGTAATGACCGGTCAATCAATTGAAAGCCAGCCACTAGGGACTGGAATCGGCACAACACATCGCTGGCAAGCTGTTGTTCGTAGGTACAGAAGGTCCCAGGGGCGTGCAAGATACACGGCGGCACACCCCAGCCGGTACCGGCCGTTAGCTGATAGGCCCGGGAGAGATTCAGAATGCCATTGTCACCTGCTTCATCCTGATCCCAGCGCTTCAGCATTCGATGATGTGCTCCCTGGTCGTATCAGGATGGAGGCCAAAAAAAGTAAACGGTGCGTCATAAGAGATAAAATTGTATGGGGGCGGAAAGTGATGCGCTTCCGGTTTTCCCAAACACGATAGAAGAAAGCCAACGCTCACAGGTTCCGCCCCGTTCAAGGCCAAATGCATATAAATCTTTTCCGGCCAATCGAAGACGGCGCCCTGGAAAACTGAAACGGCGCGGCATCCAGGTTGGAATGATTCGAACGATTCCTTTCCCGGTTTCCAGAGCCTGCTCCATGAGTTGTGCTTTTTGTGAGTCCTTCACGGGTGCCCCCCGCTTTGGGGCTGTTCTACGCCAACATCCGCCGCCACCTGCGAGTCATGCCTTGATCGAGAAGAGACGGCTACTGGCATATCCGCTGATCATCTTGGCCAGCCAGGCTCAATCAATTGGATACCGGCCGTGCCAGAAACCGCATTGCTTGACATGGCCAATGCAAGCCCGTCCATCAGTCCTGGTAGATCGCACA
>DAOUEM010000144.1:0-2040 GCA_034430555.1 Anaerolineae bacterium
CCTCTTGCAGGACCAGCAGCGCGGTGTGGACGGCGTCGATCAGGCTGTCGAACATGACCAGGTCAGGATCGACCATATCGCGCTTGCGGCGCTGCTGGGGCGTTTGCAGGATGACATACTTACCTTTCTTGGCGACGAGATTCTTATGCCCGCGAATATCACCATCCAGGTCCACGCCCAGCGCAATCGCCAGTTTACGCGCCTCATCGTAGGGGAACTGCTCGGCTTTGAAGGCATCCCAGGCCATCAGATACCAGTCGGTGAGCGGGTCGAAGTCGATGTCGCGGCCCAGCAGCAGGCCCTGTTTGCGCAGCTTGACGACTTCCTCGCGGGCCAGGTCGAGCGCGGTTTCGGGACGGAGTGGGCGCGGATCGCCGGTGCGCTCGTCGATCGCGCTGGTGAGCACCGGCCAGTGCGCCGAGATGACCGACAGCGCCGGACCGAAGGTGCTGATGTACAGGTCCACACCGCCGATGCCCTGCTGCGCGAACTCGGCAGCCTTGTCGCGGGCGACGCGCTGCACCTGCCCCCGGATGTCGTCCCACCACACCGGCTCGCCAGAGGATTCTCGCTTGCGACAGGCCAGCAGGATGGTGCTGGCGGCGGCATTTTTCTTGGCCTGGTGCAGGGAGTGTTCGCTTTCGGTGTGGACCGGCCACGACGACTGGACCGAGAACCCCGCGTTGATCAGCGCGCTGGCGAGTGTATCCCAGGCTTCAACCTTTTTGTGCGTGAACATGATGGTCAGCACGCCGTCGTCGCGCAGGACACGGTGGCACTCGCGGAAGATGGCCTCCATCTTGCGCTGGTAGTCCTGCTCGGCCAGCTTACGTTTGTTGCGGCCCATACCGTCGAAACGGGCGACGTTGGCAACGGCTTCATCGTCTTTGTTAGTCAGGTAATCCTGGAAAAACTCCGGGAAAAGATGCCCCACCGACCGCTTGAGCCAGACATAGAAGAAGTCCGAGAGTTCAGCATACATTACGTTGTCGTAGTAGGGCGGGTCGAAGGTAATGTTGTGCGGGAGTGGGGAATCTTGAAGAGACAGGATAAACTGGGTGAATGAGCCAACAATGCCCCTATTGCCAAGATACACAACATCAAATCAAAGCCGGGAAGAATCAGTCGGGTAGCCAGAAGTACCAGTGCAAGCGGTGCCACCGACGGCACACCCCCGAGCCAAGCCAGATGTATGGCGATGAACTGCGCCGGCAAGCGGTGAAGTTGTACGCCGATGGGCTGAACTATCGACGGGTCGCCCGCCAGTTGGGCGTCGATCACAAAACGGTCATCAACTGGGTCAACGCCTACACCGCGCAGTTGCCGGATGCGCCGCAACCGAGCCAGGTGGATTGGGCGGAGCTGGACGAGTTGTTCACCTTTGTGGGGGACAAAAAAACACCGTTTACGTGATGACGCTGGTAGATCGCCGCACGAGTTGCATCCTGGCCTGGGCAGTGGAACCCCATCGTGAAATGACCACCCGCCAACAACTGGTCGATGAAGCGCCGCCAGCCGATTACTACTACAGCGATTTGTTTGCCACCTATCGACAGTTGATTTACACACCTGGGCGCTACACCCCAGTCCCAGGCAAGTCCGAAACCTATCGTGTGGAGGGCGATAACGCCGAAATGCGTCATTATCTGGCCCGCCTGGCTCGTCGCTCTCGCTGTTTTTCGCGCTGCATTCACGCCTTACGCCGTGCCATCCGGCTTTTTGTCTATCTGTGGAACGCTCGCCAACTCCATCGCCAGCGTTTCCCCCGCTATCCGGCTCATCTCATCGATTTCGTATGACTTTGAGATTCCCCACTCCCGGCCTTGGCGGTAGCCGGCGCGAGCTTACGGTCCTGCAAGAGATACCAAAGATAGGCAGCCAGGTTGGGCTGCAGAACATCGCCGCCGGTATTCTCCAGCCAGGTGACCAGCGCACCGAGCCGGTTACGGGCATCTTTGAACTGGCGTTCGGTCGTATCGGGCAAATGGCCGAGCAGGAGTTGGGTCGGATCGGGAGAAGGGAACATCGCGCACCTCTTGT
>DAOUEM010000145.1:0-7838 GCA_034430555.1 Anaerolineae bacterium
CAGAAGCTGCCGGCCCAGAGGCCGCCGAAACCGTGGACTCGCCCGGCCAGAACGAAAGACAACCGCACGCCGAGGAAGGGACGCCCATGAGCACAACCCACCAGCAGCCAGACCAGCAGGCTGCCGAAACGGAAAACAACCTGACGCGTTATCTATGGAACCCGCTCAGAGGCTTTGTGAGCTTCTTCTGGGAGATCATCAAAAATATCGGTTATATGCTGCGCGCGACCGTTTTTTTGTTCATCAATACGCTGCCGGTGCTGCTGCCGTCGGTGGTCCACACCACCAGCGCCGACACCGAATACAATAAGTGGCTTTCCAACCAGTTGAAAGAGATCGCCAAAGCATTAGACCTCGACCTGCTCCAGCAAAAGATCATCAACGAGAACTGGATCTCCCAGATGAACTGGGTGGAGAACCGGGCCACGCGGGAGCGCAACGCCAACGAGCTGATCCGCTGGTGGCAGATCATCCTGGGCGTGCTGATCCCGGTGTTTATCCAGGTGGGCCTGGAGACCGTGGCCAGCCTGGCCGGCGTGTTCGTGGCCGTGATCACCGCCGTGCACCAGTTTCCGCCGCCCGGAGGATCGCTGGCGCCACTACCGGGTGCTGTCCGAGCGGTACCAGATGGAATTCTGGAACTTTGCCACGCTGTCCCAGGCCGAGTACCAGGGCAAGACCCATCGCCAGGCCTTTGAGGTCTTCAACGAGCGCATGAACGAGCTGCGGCGCGAGGACCTGACCAAGTTCTTTGGTGAGGTCGTGCCCGCCAGCCGGGGCCAGCAGGCGCAGCAGATGGCCTTGCAGGTTCAGCAAATACTGGGTCTGACCGCCGGGCAGCCACCGCCCACGGACGACGAAGCGGAGGACGAGGACGAGGGCGCGGGCTAAAATTCGGCGGCCGGACACAGCCAGACGACAAGCGACGGCGGGCGGACGTTTTCCACCCGCCGTCGTATTATTGTGGGGAAAGGCGCGGGGCGCTACAATGGTCTTCCTTTTCGCGGCAGTGCTGCGCCAGGTACGGGCCAGACAAGGAGTGGAGCGCCATGCCATTGACGGACGAGACTCGCCAGCGCCTGATCGCCGCCGCCCAGGCGGTCCGGGAACGGGCCTATGCCCCGTATTCGCGCTACCCGGTGGGCGCGGCGCTGCTGATCGCCGACGGGACGATCGTGACCGGCTGCAACGTGGAGAACTCCTCGTACGGGGCCACCGTATGCGCGGAGCGGAACGCGGTCTTCACGGCGGTGGGGCAGGGCCGGCGGCAGTTCGCGGCCATCGCCATCGTGACGGCCAACGCCGGGTCGCCGTGCGGCATCTGCCGGCAGGTGCTGTACGAGTTCGCGCCGGATATCGTGGTCATCATGGCCGATGCGGCGGGCCGGGTCCGGCACGAAGGGCCGCTGCGCGACCTGCTGCCGCTGGGCTTCGGGCCGTCGGATTTGGCGGAAGCGTGAGCAGCGGGCCTGCTGCCGCTGAGCTTCGGGCCGTCGGATTTGGCGGAAGCGTGAGCCGGTCGGGGCGAGGCATGGCTTCGGCGAAGCGCCGCTTCGCCCCGACGAAAGATTGTCGGATCGTCTACCCCGCCAGGCGCAGGGCCATCCCCGGACTGAGCAGGTAAGGCGGCAGGTAGGCGGGCAGGTTGGAGAAGGGCAGCACTTCCGGCTTGAGGCGGATGCCCAGCACGTCCTGCATGTAAGCGCGCCGTGCCTGGATGCGGCCCCACGCTTCCGGGTATTTAGCCGCGAATTCGGCCCGCAGCGGCGCGTCGGCCAGGGCGATGCCATCCTCGATGTTGGTGGTGAAGTAAGCCGTGCCGGTGGCCGGGATCACGTCCACCTGGAGGGCCATGCCGGAGACCAGCCGCCGCTCCGATCCCTGGTAGATGGGCGAGTGCAGCCACTCGTCCAGGTGGAGCAGGTGGCCGGGGTTGAGGCCGATGCCGAAGAACGGGTCGCCGATGCGCTGGTGGATGATGTCGTACAGCTCGGCCCCGCTCACGCCCAGGCCAACGTGCGCGTACCAGGCGGCCACCGCCCCGAAGTAGGGTTTGACCAGCTTATCCACGTAATCGAAGATGCCGGGCGGCAGTTGGCCGGCGTCCTCCACCACGAAGCCGGCGCGGGCGATCAAGGCGCCCCACAGCGGCACGGCGGCCAGCAGCGGGTCGCCCACCTCGATCGTCTTCATCGACGGGCTGGACAGGCCGATGGCATCCGCGCCGCTAAAGAGCATCAGGTGGGCGGAGAGCGGCCAGCCGTTGAGACCCATCAGGCGCACGGCGTCGAACTGCGTCAAACCCGGCTGCAGGCCGAACAGCATGTCGCGCATCGACTGGGTGGCGAAGGTCGAGGCGCACTCGAAGTAGGCCAACTGGTCGACCTCGTTGACGGCGCGCAGGCCGTCGGAGGGGTCCATGAAGAGGTGAGTGGCGTTGACGACGCGGGTCGGGCCTTGCACCGGGTCTTCCAGCAGGGCGCGCAGCACATCGGCGATGAAGCTGGGAATCTCCAGCCACATTTCCGGGCGGGCCACCTCGCGCCTGTCGAAGTACTTCCAGCCGACCGTGCCGACCGTCATGCCATGCTTCAGCCCGGCATCGCGGAAGACCTGGCCGAGGCGCGGGCTGTTATCGCGCGGTTGGCCGAGCAGGCTGAAGGTCTGGTACCGCACCTTCTGGTGCCGGATGGGGCTGATCTCGGCGTAGTCCCAGCCTTCGTTGCCCACCACCAGGACCGGATCGCGGTCTTCGACCAGGATCAGCAGCGCTTCCTCGAAGCGGGGATCGTAGCCGGTCAGGTAGGCGAGGTTGGCGCTGTGCTCGCGGTCGGCGTAGATCACCAGCGCATCCAGGCCGGAGTCGGCGGCTCTGGCGCGGGCGGCATCGAGGCGATCCTCATAGGTGGCCGTGGGGATGACCGGCTGCACGGTCGGCAGCCCGAAGTCGGGCAGAGGCAGTTCGGCCAGTTCGATGATGGTCATGGTGAGTTCTCCTCCTCGTGGCGAGTCGCGGTCAGGGGTATGCCCAGAACCAGCCGGTAGGCGTCAGACCTTCGGCCACCAGTTCCGGGGCGAAGTTGGGCGCGGCGGCGGTGTACAGGGCCTCGTCGCCGACGTAAAGCAGCCGGTCTCCGTCAGGATGCCAGGCGGCGAGGGGCGAAACAAAACGGTTGGCCTGGTAAACGATTGCCTCGTCGATCTGACGCGGCGGCTCGCCATAAGGCCCGACCCATACGCCATTCCCGGTCCAGGCCCAGGTGGACCCATCCGGCGAGATGAGCGGCATCCCGTACCAGCCGTCGTCCATGGTGGCGACCACGGCTGCCTCGCCCGATGGCGCGATACTGACGATGCCGCTGCCGTAGGTCAGCGTGTAGAAGCGTTCATCGACCGCCGACCAGGCCGGATCGAAGCTGTCCCCCTCGACCGCCTGGACTGTCGAGCCGTCGGGACTCACCAGGAAGGCCCCGGCGGGCGAGTCCTCACGGCCACAGCCGTATTCCGCCGGGTGTAGGACGACCAGCGTGGTGCCCGTGGTTGGGTCGAGGGCCGCGTCGTCGAGGCAGGCTTCCCGCAGCAGCACGGTTTCGCCGGTGGCGGGGTTGGCGCGGCGCAGGTTGGCGCGGTTGATGAAGTCGTGAAACACGAGTTCACCCGCCCCGGTCCAACCGATATAAATCTCGCCGCCGGTATAGGCGTCCTCCCCCACGGCGAAAAGGTCGACAATGCCCGTCCCGTCCGCTGCCGCCGCCCAGAGGTGCTCCACGGCGTAACCGGCCCCCGTGCCGAAGGTGCGCATCTCCTGGAAGGCGATATACGCCCCGTCCGGGGACCAGGTGGGCAGCGCGGCGTGATCCGGCTCGTCGCTCAGCCGTTTGATGAAGTCTCCCGCCACGTCGTACAGGTAGAGGTCGGCGCCACTGTCACCCAGGGCGGCGATGAAGGCCAACTGCGATCCATCGGGCGACCAGGCCAGGCTCGGCTCGTCGGCGATGGCGCGTTTGGCGTCAGGCGGAAACTCATCCGAGGCTTCCACCGCGTCGGAGGTCAGGCGGGCGACGGCCCGATGGGTGCCCGTTTCCAGGTCGAGCAGGTTCAGGGCCAGGCAGGGCTGCAGCCAGGGTTCGCGGTCGGTGCTCAGGGTGAGGTAAGCGACGTGTCCGCCGGGGCCGGGCGTGTAGGCGAGGGGGTGCGACTCCGGCGATTCGGCCACCACCTGCCGGACACTCGCGCCGTCTGCGCTGGCGGCCCACAGATCGCGGATGGGTGGGTAGCCAATGCCGCTTGGCGAGGCCATCGTATAGAGCAGCCAGGGGCCGGGTCCGGGGGCGGCGGGGCCGGTCTGCGGAGATGTATCGAGCGGTGGGCAGGTGCCACCCTGGGCGGCAGCGGTCCGCGGGGCGTTTACGGTCATGGCCAGCGGGATCACCAGCAATAGGGCGATCCCTGCCAGTGGCAGGGCTACCCGCCGCCGCACGGCGCGCCCATAGCGAGAATCACGCGATCTACTCATGGGTCTTCCCCTTACTAAGCCGGGCGGAGTCAGACTGAGTCCGTGTCCGGCGATTCGACAAACGTAATGATGAACTTCAACAGCCCCAGGCGAATCTCGTCGCCGTCTTGCAGGGCGCCGGGCAGGTTGGCGGGCAGCCGCTGGCCGTTGAGCCAGGTGCCGTTGGCGCTGTCCAGGTCGATGAGGGTCAGGGTGCCGGCCTCGTCGGCGGCCAGCCGGGCGTGCCGGCGCGAGACGCCCGCCTGCTGCGCGCCGAAGTTGGTCAGGTCCACGTCCGGGCTGCGCTCGGAGGCGGGATCGCCCCGGCCCAGGATCAGGCCGCCGGGCAGGTGCGGGTCGACCAGCAGTTCCTGGCCGGTCTCTGTCAGGCGCAAAAAGAGCAGCTTGCCCTTGACGAAGCGGCGGGTCGGCGGGGGCGGTTGGTCGGCGGCGGTGAGATGGGGGTTGTCCTGGCCGGGGCGCATAAAGAACACGGTCAGGTGGAGGCGGCCCAGGTGCACCCGGTCGTGGTAGTAGAGGACCTCGGTGCGGGCGGGCGCGTCCAGGCGATCCAGGTAGGAGATGGTCAGCCAGCCCTGTTTGTTTACCCGGATGCGCGCATGCAGCGGTAGCACGCCCCACGGCCCCTCGCCCAGGGAAGCCAGCAGCGGGCCGAGGTCCACGTCGGGCGGGTCCATGCCTTCGATGGGGCCGGTCGTTGGGTCCGGGCAGCCGATCAAGGCGCCGCCCTCCCGGTGCGGGTCGAAGCTGACCATCCGGCCCGACTCGTCGTGGCGCAGGGCGACGTGCACGCCCGGCTCGACTTCGCAGCAGCGCACGTCCCAGCCGGAGCCGTCGGTATCGAAGGGGTGCGCCCACTGAGCGCGCGGATGCTGCCGGCTCAGCGGCGCGCCGCAGAAACGGCAGGTGGTGGCCTGGGGCTGGTTTTCGCGGTCGCAAACAGGGCAGGTTTTAGGCTGATCAGTCATGGTTGGACTCGGGGGGATTATGTGTGACTTCGTCCGGCACGAAGGCGACGGCCACTTCCAGCCGTCCCAGGCGGATGGTGTCGCCCTCCCGCAGGATGTAGGGCAGGTGCGGGGCCAGGCGCAGCTCGTTGAGCCAGGTGTGGTTGCGGCTGTTCAGGTCGATGAGGCGGGGAATGCCCTCGGTGACCTCGATCACGGCGTGCTGGCGGGACACGCCCGCTTCCTGCGCGCCGAAGCCGGCCAGGTCCACCTCCGGCAGGTAACCGGTGCGCGCATCCAGCCGCCCCAGGATGATGCCGCCGGTCTTGTGCGGGTCGACGTGCAGGCAGTCGTCGCGGCCCGGCACGCCCAGGCACAGCCGGAAGTCGATCCCGTAGGCGTAGGTCTCGCGCCACAGGTCGGGCGGCGGATCGCCAGGGACCACCAGCAGGTGCTGCTTCGGCAGCGGGCGCAGGGAAAAGCCGCACTGGAAACAAAAGAGGTTCTGAGCGTCGTTGTGCAGCTTACACTTCGGGCAAACTTTCACCAGCTTCACACTTTCTCACGGACGGCAGGCGGGTCCTGCTCACTCGACCGTTACCAGGCGGGCAGGTTGGGCAGGATGAAGCGCCACAGGGCATAGGCGCTCAAGCCGGCCAACGATCCCATCACGATCACCGGCAGCCAGCGCAGGCGGTCGGCCCACGTGGACGGCAGGCGCGCCGCCGCCAGCGTCACCCAGCCGGACCAGCCCGCCGCCATCGTGATGGCATAGGCCGCCAGCGCCGGGTAGAGGTAGCGCCCCTGGAACTGCACGAAGGATGTATTGTAATAAACGAACTGGGCGATCCCCAGCAGGAACAGTGCCGCCAGCACCCCGATGATCGCCCTCCGGGCCGCCGCCATCGGGGCGCGCCGGGCACGCCGGGCCAGCGGGATCAGGCCGGCGTAACTCACCCCGGTGAAGGCCAGCAGCACGGCGTATACCCAGTCCGGCATGGGTACGCCCATCCAGCCGAACTGGCCCCAGAAGCTCTGGAAGGTGACGCGAATCCCCAGCGCCAGCCAATTGCCCAGGCCCTCGCGGGCGATCCAGTCGGCGGTGCGCGGCTGCCCGACCACCACCGCGTCGTGGTTGCCCAGGCCGAGGAAATCCGGCCAGCCGTACAGCCCGATGTTACGCAGCCACCACATCCCGCCCAGCAGCAGGGCCGGCAGCAAAAAAAGCGCCCAAGCGCGCAGCAGACTTTGCCACGAACGCTCATCGGTTTGATACCAGCGCAGCAGCAGGGCCAGCATCACCAGCGGCCCCAGCAGCAGGGTGGTGGCTTTGGTCAGGAAGCCGAGGCCCATCACCAGACCCAGCAGGACCGGCCCCGGTTGCAGGCGGCGCGGCACCTCCGGGGTGAGCAGCCAGAGAGTCCCCAGGAGGCCCAGGCCCACGATCAATTCGGCCAGCGAGTCGTTGCCCGCCCCGGCCATGATGGCGATGTGCTGCGGCAGGAAGGCCGCGAAGGCCGCCGCGCTCAGTCCCACCATGGGGCCGCCGGCAGCTCGCCCGATGCCGTATACGGCCAGGATCACGCCCGCCCCCAGCAGCGCGGAAAAGAGGCGCAGCGCCGTCAACGCGCCGCCGGTCAGGCTGTAGACGGGCGCGGCCAGCAGGTAAAAGAGCGGGGGCTGGTGATCCTCGTACTGTACGGCGGGCAGGTCGGCCAGGACCATGGGATCAAAGCCGCTGTCGCGCAGGGTATCCAGATAAGCGGCGTCCCAGTCGGCGGCTTCCAGGACCGGGCAGCAGCCGCCTGCCGCCACCTGCCGGACGTAGTTGTAATGGGCCGGTTCGTCCGGCACCTGCCAGGGCGGGGTCAGTGTGGCGTAGAGGATCGCCAGCGCGCCGTAGGCCAGCAGGATGGCCAAAAGGATCACTTGTTCGAAAAGGGCGGCCCGTTTATGCGGGTGGCCGGTTGCGTCGTCGGTCAAACGATTGCTCCTCCACGGGTGCGTTCGTGCGGCGTCAACACCCGATTGTCACCCGCATTATACCAGCAGAGGCGGTCCGGCGTGGGGCCGACCGGGCGAGATCGACAGGGGTGGGCGCGTTACTGATGCGAACACGACTTACTAAAGAAAAGGCGCGGGTTGGTGTAAACTAACCGTATGAACGAAAAAGAGAGAAGGCGACCGAAAGACTGGCGAGAAGCTCGCCGCTTGCGGGCCTGGAAATTGAAGCAAAACGGGTGGAAACAAAAAGACATCGCTGAAGCCTTGGGAGTGGTGAAGGCGCGGTGAGCCAGTGGTTACGTGTTACAATTGAAGGCGAAGTGTATAAGGCACTTCAGCACAAGCGCTGTGAGACTGAGCATCGTCTTCGA
>DAOUEM010000146.1:0-9109 GCA_034430555.1 Anaerolineae bacterium
CACACAGCTCTTACTGGCAGCCGTTCGTGCTCGACCAGGAGGGACGGCGCTTTGGCAAATACGCGCCCGGCTGGCCGCTGCTGCTGGCGGTCGGGGTGCTGTTCGGCCAGCCGTGGCTGATCAACGCCTGCCTGGCGGCGCTGACGGTCGCCCTGACCTATCGCCTGGGCTGCGATGTCTTTGACGCGGAAACGGGGCTGGTGGCGGCCCTCCTGCTGGCCGTCTCGCCGATGTTTTTGCTGCTGTCCGGCTCGTTGATGGCCCATATGGCGGCGACCTGCTGGGTCGTGCTGCTGATGTGGGCGCTGCGGCAGACGCTGGTCCGCCGGCAGACACGCTGGACCGTCCTGGGCGGAGTCGCGCTGGGTATGCTGTTCAACACCCGCCCGCTGACCACCGCCGGGATCGCGCTGCCATTCCTGCTGGTGACCGGTGGCATTATCCTGCGCGGGGCCTGGCGGTTAGCCAGCCGCGCCGACAACTGGCGCTATCTCGGCCAGATAACCCGGACGGGCGGGGTCGCCCGGCGAATCGTGCGCAGCGGGATCGTGTTGTGGTGGCGCGGACAGGCGCAGCGGGTAGGGCTGGCGGCGGCGCTCCTGCTGACTGCCGGGGCTGTTTCCCTGCTGACGCCGCTCTATAATCACGCGGCCACGGGCGATCCGGGGGCCAACCTCTACACGCTGGTCTGGGCCTACGACACCATCGGCTTCGGCCCGGAACACGGGCGCAGCGGCCACACGCCGGAAAAAGCCCTGCGCAATATGCAGCGCGACCTGGCACTGTGGTCCTCGGACCTGTTCGGCTGGCAAATGGATGCCGCCCTCCACACCCGGCTGGTCGAAAGCACCGGTTGGTGGCTCGGGCAAGGCTTGAGCTGGCTGCTGATCCCGCTGGGCCTGGCCGTCGGGCGGCGCAAGCCCTGGAGCTGGCTGCTGCTGGGCACATTCCTCGGGCTGGTAGGGGTGCACCTGCTATACTGGATCGGCGCGCAGGTCTACAGCGCCCGCTACTATGCGGAGGCCGTCCCGGCCCTGGCCCTGCTGAGCGC
The DNA here is from genome assembly GCA_034430555.1 of Anaerolineae bacterium. Taxonomy (GTDB): domain Bacteria; phylum Chloroflexota; class Anaerolineae; order Aggregatilineales; family Ch27; genus DAOTXK01. The sequence goes on from DAOUEM010000146.1 coordinate 1,052, forward strand.
GGTGGGGATCACCGCCGCCGCCCGCCGTTTCAATCGGCTGAGCGTGGTTATCATCCTGAGCGTGGCCTTCATCGCCAGCCTGTACGCCTATACCCCGGCCCGGCTGGCCGACCTGTGGCGCTTCAACAACGTCGGCGCGGACAGGATCGCGGCGCTGGGCGCGCTGCGCGATGGCCGCCCGGTCTTGATCCTGGTGACGGGTGAGGGGCGGCGCTCCTGGCGGGATTGGGGCACCTACATGGCGCTCACCAGCCCCTACCTGAACAGCGACGTGGTGGCGGCGCGCGATCACGGTTACCAGGACGAACGGGAGGCGATCCTGGCCCGCTTCCCGGATCGGCAGGTGCTCTACCTGCCGCCGGATGGAATCCTGCGCTCCGCCGAGTGAGACTTCCCAGGCGCAACCCTCCCGATCGGCCTGCGTATACGCTTATGAAGACCCGGCGTCTTCGGCAACGTTTATCGAGCACAAGGAGAAACCGATGTCACTAGGGCAAGCCACCTCCCCCATGAACCGCCTGATGTTTGACGGGATGGCCTTATCGTTCCGCATCCGCGACCTGCTCAAGCCGCCGCCCAAAGTCCTGCAAAACGTCGACCTGGAACCGGGCATGACGGTCGTCGATTACGGCTGCGGGCCGGGCAGTTACACGCTGGCCGCCGCCGACATGGTTGGGCCGCAGGGCAAGGTCTACGGCGTGGACATTCACCCGCAGGCCGCCGCCACCGTCCGCAGAAAGGCCGCGCGCTGCGGATTCACGCACGTCGAAGCGGTGCAGGTCGACGGTTATGCCACGGGCATTCCCGCCGATTCGGTCGACTGCGTGATGCTGATGGACATGATCCACATGGTACCGGACCGTGCAGCACTGCTGGCGGAAGTGCGCCGCATCCTGAAGCGCGACGGTTACGCCTACGTCCAGGTGCACCATACCTCGCCGGACGCCATCCGGGCAGACGTGGAAGACTCCGGCCTGTTCACGGTGACCAGAGTCGACGGCCAGGACCTGTTCGCCAGCCCCACCGCTGGCTAACCGTCCGCCTGCCCAGACCAGCCGCGCCGACGCAAAACCCCCTGGCTCGTTTACACGTATAAATAGTCAGGACCTGTTTCGACGATCGGGGACGTCCGACGAACGGACGCGTTTACAGGAGTGTGGTTACCATGCGGATCATCGTGCATACCGGCAAAGGCGGCGTGGGTAAGACCAGCATCTCGGCAGCCACCGCGCTGCGCTGCGCCGAAATGGGCTTAAAGACGCTCGTCATCAGCACCGACACGGCCCACAGCCTGGCCGACGCGCTGGATGTCAAGATCGGCCCGGAGCCGATTCACATTCAGGGCAACCTCTGGGCGCAGGAGGTTGATGTGCGCTATTCCATGGAAAAATACTGGGGCAAGTTCCAGGAGTATATGGTCACGCTGTTCACCCAGCGCGGCATCGAGGAGATCGTGGCCGAGGAGGTCACGCTGCTGCCCGGCCTGGAAGAAGGCGCGCACCTGCTGTGGATCAACAAGTTCTACGAGGACGGCGAGTTCGATGTGCTGGTGGTCGACGCGGCCCCCACCGCCGAAACGCTGCGCCTGCTCAGCCTGCCGGATGCCACGCGCTGGTGGCTGGAAAAGATCATCTCGCTGGCCAGCGGCCGGGCGGGCCGCCTGCTGCGCCCCTTGAGCAGGCTGGCGATGGGCGCGGAGCTGCCGGACGACGATGCCTGGCAGGCCGTCAAGCTGCTGTTCGATACGCTGGACCGGGTCCGCGAGCTGATGGCCGACCCGACGATGAGCAGCATACGGCTGGTGATCAACGCCGAAAAGATGGTCATCAAAGAGACGCAGCGCACCTTCACCTACCTGAACCTGTACGGCTACCCGACCGACGCCGTGATCTGCAACCGCCTCATTCCCGACGACGTGACCGACCCCTACTTCGACGCCTGGAAAGACTCGCAGATCGAGAACCTCAAGCTGGTGGCGGAAGCCTTCGGACAACTGCCGCTGCTGAAGGCGCCGCTCTTCGATCGGGAGATGGGCGGCGTGGATACCCTGCGGGCGCTGGCCGACGAGCTGTACGCTGATACCAACCCGGCCAGGGTGATGTTCGCCGGGCAGACGCACACCATCGAAAAAGACGCCAACGGCGGCTATTTCCTGCGGGTGCCCCTGCCCTTCGCGAACAAAGACGACATGGACGTGTACCGTTCCGCCGACGAGTTGACACTGCGTGTCGGCCCCTACCGGCGCAACATCGTGCTGCCCTATTCCCTGCACAACATGGAAATCGGCGACGCGCACTTTGAGGAAGCAGTGCTCAACATTCATTTCGTGGCTAAGTAAGGGTTTTTTCCGCCGGGTGGGTATTATAGAGCAGATCACCATTGACCAGTGACGTGTGTGACATGGAGTCCGGTCACTTACCCGCCCCTGCCAAAAACAGACAGGCCACGCACCTCATGAGTGAGACACCCACATCATCCCCGCCCCCCGGCGCGGCCCTCACCAGAGGCTCCTACCGGATCAACTGGCTGCGCTACCTGCGCATCGTCGGTTTTTTCGGCCGCCTGGCCCTGCAAGCGATCCTGTGGTACCTGGTCTTGCAGCCGATCATCGGGCGTCCGCTTGTTAAGCTGGGTGAAAGCCGGCGCTGGCGCCGCTGGTCGCGCCAGTTCCGGCGGTTATCGGTCCGGCTGGGCGGCGTGATGATCAAGCTGGGGCAGTTCGTCTCGGCCCGCGTCGACATCCTGCCGCCGGAGATCATCGAAGAGCTGGCCGGGCTGCAGGACGAGGTGCCGGCGGCTCCCTTCCAGCAGATGACGCCCACCCTGTACCGGGAACTCGGCGCGGACTGGCAGGCACGCTTCCGTGGTATGGACGAGATCCCGGTCGCCGCGGCATCACTGGGGCAGGCCTACCGGGCCAAGCTGGCCGCCAACGGCGATCATGTGGTGATCAAGGTGCAGCGGCCAGGCATCGAAAGCGTGGTCCACACAGACCTGCAGGCGCTGGCGGTGGTGGCGCGTGTCGCCATGCACTTCGGTTTCATCGCGCGCCGGGCCAACCTGCCCCTGCTGCTGGAGGAGTTCGCCCGCGTCCTGTGGGAAGAACTCGACTACACGAAAGAGGCCGATAACGCCGACCGTTTCGCCCAGATGTTTGCCGGCGACATGGGCGTGTACATCCCGGCCATCTACCGGGAGCACAGCACGCGGCGCGTCCTGGTGCTGGAGGACGTGACAGCCATCAAACTTAACGATTACGCGGCGCTGGAGGCGGCCGGCCTGGATCGCCCCACCATCGCCCAGCGCCTGCTCGACGTGTATTTGCGCCAGATATTCGTCCACCGCTACTTCCACGCCGACCCCCACCCCGGTAACATCTTTATCTACCCGCTGCCGGTCGAGGATACCCAGCGGCGGCAGGTCAGCGGCGCCCAGCGCCCGTTTTACATCGTCTTCATCGACTTCGGCATGACCGGCCAGCTTACCCCGGAGCTGGCCGCCGGCCTGCGCGAAACACTGATCGCGCTCATCACGCGTGATACGCGGCGGCTGGTCCACAGCTACCAGCAGTTGGGCGTGCTGCTGCCCGGCGCGGACCTGCCGCGTATCGAGGAGGCCAGCCAGGCCGTGTTCGACCAGGTATGGGGCCTGAACATGAGCGAACTGGCGCAGGTCGATTACGGCGTGATGCGCGACCTGGCCCGCGACTTCAGCGACCTGCTGTTCAACATGCCCTTTCAGGTGCCGCAGGATTTTGTCTACCTGGGGCGCGCGGTGGGCATCCTGAGCGGGATGTGCACCGGCCTGGACCCCACCTTCGACCCGTGGTTTTCCATCCAGCCGTTCGTGCGGACCCTGCTGCTGGAAGATAACGGCGGTCCTGGGGCGCGAAGCTGGCTCAGCCTGGTGGACTGGGACATGCTGCGGGCGCTGCTCACCCCGGAAACAGTCGACCTGGCCGTTTCCACCGGGCGCGACATCCTGACCCGCGCCGTCGCCCTGCCGGCCAGGGCGGACAACGTGCTCACCACCATCGAGCGCGGCGAACTGGGCGTCCAGATGCACGCCGACGCCCACCTGGATCGCCACCTGATCCGCATCGAGCGCGCCGGGCGGCAGATCGTGCTGGCGCTGGTCTTCGGCAGCCTGGCGCTGTCCAGCACACTGCTGTACATCGTGGGGGAGACCGGCCTGGGCACGGCAGGCTATGTGCTGAGCGGGATCACGCTGCTGGTCCTGCTGCTGCGCGGGCGGGGCTAACGTTGCCGATAGCCCGCCGCAATCGTATACTAGCAGGGTATGATCCCGGCTGGGCTAACGATGGCGGTAATCGATGGGCATTTACAACCTGGAAGGCCAGGTCCTCGGCCACTATGAACTGCAAGAACGCCTCGGCGTGGGCGGCATGGGCGTGGTGTACCGCGCCCAGCAGATCAACCTGAACCGCGAGGTCGCCGTCAAAGTGCTGTCGGCGGAGCTGTCCGCCGACCCGGCTTACATCGAGCGCTTCAACCGGGAGGTCAATACCGCCGCCGCGCTGGAGCACCCGCACATCATCCCCATTTACGACTATGGCACCCAGGATAACACCAGCTACGTCGCCATGCGCCTGCTGCGCGGTGGCTCCCTGGAACAGCGCATCCAGGAGCTGCGCGACCGCGAGGAGGCGCTGCCGCCCTTAAAGGCGACGGTCATGCTGCTGCGGCAGTTGGCCAGCGCCCTGGATTACGCGCACAGCCAGGGCGTCATACACCGTGACATCAAGGCCAGCAACGTGATGTTCGACAGCCGGGGCGACGCTTACCTGGTCGACTTCGGCATCGCCAAATTACTGGAAGCGACCACCAGCCTGACGCACACCGGCACGGTGATGGGCACGCCGGCCTACATGCCGCCCGAACAATGGAAAGCCGACCCGATCACGCCGGCAGCGGACCAGTACGCGCTCGGCGTGCTGATCTACAGCCTGGTGGCGGGCCAACTGCCCTTCGACGCACCGACTCCGCACGTGCTGATGTACAAACACCTGAACGAAATACCCACCCCGATCAACGCCTTGCAGCCAGCACTGCCGGAAGGCATCGCCCGCGTGCTGGAGCGCGTGCTGGCCAAACGACCGGAAGATCGCTTCCCCAACGTGATGGCCCTCGCGGATGCTTTCGAAACCGCCGTCCGCGACCAGGGTGATACCCGGCCCCACATGCTGCCGGTCCGCATCAGCCGGGAAGACGTTTCGCTGCCGGACATGCCGCCTACTCCGCCCAGCCTACAGCCAACCGCCACGGACAATGCGCCAATTGGCGTACCGGTTGGCGCGCCTACCGGCGGGCCCACCTACACCCCGCCGGCACAGGTACCCGTCAGCGCGCCGCCATCTTACCAGGCCCCACCGGCCCTCCAGCCGATCCAGCCGGGCGCGGCAGGGTATCCGCCGCCGGCCGGTCCCCCGCCTGTGGCTTATCCACAGCCGGCCTACGGCGCCTACCCGCCACCACGCCGCCCGATCTACCGCAGCCCCATCGTGTGGGTGATGAGCCTGGCCGTGGTGGGCCTGCTGGTGATCGTCGTCGGGCTGCTGGCCGTGAGCAGTGGGATTTTCCAGATTGGCAGCCAACCAACAGGCATCAACGCCGGGCCGACCCAGGCCGCAATTGCCCCGACTCGCACGTCTATTCCAACGAGTACACCGCCGGGAGCACAGCCATCGGCAGTGACCGCAGTGACCGCGCCGACCGTGACGTCGCTGCCCCTGCCCAGCACCGTACCAACCGTCCAGGCCACCGTGCCCGGTTCCGGGCCGGTGCTGGCCGCTTCCTGCTCGCTGGTCCTGCAGGACAACTTCACAAACGACGACTCGCCTTACGACTGGTTCCTGGAAACCATCGACCGCTATTCGGTGCACTTCGAGCAAAACGCCTATAAGCTGCAAATCAACCAGGTTTCCTCTGGCTCGGACGGCCAGGGCGACGACGAACCGGCCCTGTGGGGCAGCCTGCGCGGCTACTTCCTGCGCAGCACGCGCGTGGAAGGCGTGATGCGCGCTTCGCACTTCACGTCGCCGCCGCACAGCCGCATGGGCCTGTGGATGCGCTACCAGGACGGCGAGAACTTCCTGGCCTTCATGATCCGCAGCGACGGCAGCTACCGGATCGCGCGCTACGAACATGGCTATACGACGCTGGTCGATTGGACGTACAGCAGCGCCATCCGCATCGGCGACCATGCCAGCAATACGCTGCGCATCGACTTCTCCGGCGACGACTTCGACTTTTACGTCAACGGCGTGTACATCACGTCCGGCACGGACGGCACGTGGAGCCAGGGCCGCGTGGCCTTCTTCGGCTCCTCGCTGCAAACGCCGGTGGACTATTACCTGGATTACTTCCGCATTTGCGAAAACTGATGAGACCGCAGCCGGTTCACCAAAACAAGGACCTGCGGACACTGCGGCGGATTATCGCGGCGCTGCTGGTGTGGGGTCCCCTGCTGTATGGTATAAGCGGCGGCGGCCACAGCACTGCCCAGGAGGCGGTCCTGGCGCCGAGTGGTCCATGGCTGCTCTACAGCGCGGCGGACGGCCTGTTCCTCGCCAACCTGGACGGCTCCGCGCGGACGCTGCTGACCCTGCCGCCAACCGAAAACAGCCGCTACCAGGCGCACCCCGCTCCCACCGGGAGCCGCTTCCTGCTGGCAACGCAAGCACTGCCGCCAATAACAGAGCGGGCCACCACGCCATCCGCCGACCTGCGCCAGTTCGTGCTGCCGGGCGGCGGGTCGCGCCTCATCCTGGGCAGCCTGCTGCCGGACGACCTGCGGGTGAGCGCTGCCGCCGGGGGCATCCTCGCCGGGCTGTCCGCGGTGGGCCAGCCAGCCTGGTCGCCGTCCGGGGATCGGTTCGCCTTCGTCTCCGGGCACGAGGGCACACCGGACCTGTACCTCTACCTGGAATCCGCCGGGGTCAGCCTGCGCCTGACGGAAAGCTTCACCTACCCGGAGCGGCCTACCTGGTCGCCCAACGGGCGGCGCTTGATCTGGTCAGAGCGTCAAACCGACGGCAGGACGACGGCGGTTTTGATGGCGACCTTCGCCAGCGCCTCCGGCTCGACGCAGGATACCTCACCCCAGCCGCTGCCCTTGAACCTGCCGTCGGGCCGGGGCTGGATTTTCGTGGGCTGGCAGACGCCGGATCGCTTCGTTTACAGCGCCGCCGGACCTGCAGGCGCGTCGGGCCTGTTCGTCTACGACTGCTATTCTGAGTCGGTCAGCATCCTGCTGCCGGCGGAAACGGCGCTCCTGCCCCCGGCTTATGATCCCGCCGGCGATACGATCGTCTTCGTCGTGCCGGAAACGGGCGCGTCACCCGGACCGGGCGTGGTGCCCGGCCTCTACCGGCTGCACGTCGCCAGCGGGATACGAACGTTGATCCGGCCCGGCGCGTTTACCGGCGTGACCTTGGCAGCATCGCTGGAGGCGTTCCTGGTGGCCGGGCAAGACGTTACGCTGCTGCTGCCCGTCGACCCGGCGCGGCCCACCATCACACTGCCAGCCGGCGACATCCTGCCGGCCCCAATTGGACAGGCGCTGGCGGTTATTCGCACAGACGATGGCGATGAAGGGCCGACGTTGAGCGTGATCCCGCAGCCGGGAGCCAGGCCGGACTTCGCCTGGAACGGTGAGATCGCCGGGCCGGCCTGGTCGCCGGATGGACAGAGCATTTATTTCGTGAGTCGCGATCCCCAACGGCCCGGCCTGATGCAGATCGCGGCGGAGTCGGGCGCACGGACGGCGCTCGACGAGACGGCCACCGGCGATGTGCTGCACGTGGTCGCACCTCGCGCGGTGACGGTCTTCGCGGACGTGGCTGTGCCGCTGTGTGCCTCGGCGGCGTGTGCGGTCACCACGGCCACGCTGGCAGGCGACGAAGCCATCGCGGCGGTGACGGGCCGCAACCGCGCCGGGGATCGGCTGGCGATCCGGCTGGCCGACGGACGCGAGGGCTGGGTAGCAGCGGCGGCGCTGACGACCAGCCTCGACGTCAACACGCTGACCATCCTGGCC
>DAOUEM010000147.1:0-16405 GCA_034430555.1 Anaerolineae bacterium
GAAGCAGCCGCCCGCAGCGCCGTCATGGAAGCGCTGTACGACGCCGCCCGGCAGGGGGCCTGGGTCACCCCGGCCAGCGGTTAGCGCCGGTCGTACCGCGGTTCACGAGCACCACAGTATGCTGCTGTTCGCCCGGAACATACGCCCGGGTGAACAGCGCATGGTTTCAGCAGTCCATCGGCCAGTCATTCGCCTGTTTAACACCAGGGAGAATCATCAAGGGTATGACCACAAAAATGAAGGTCGGCATCATTGGCGTCGGCGGTATTGCCCGCGTGCACATTCCAGGCTGGCACACCTCGGAGCACACCGAACTGGTCGCCGGCAGCGACATTCGCCAGGATGTTTTGAAGAATTGGGGTGAGCAGCACGGAATCACCCGGCTGTATACCAACAGCCAGGACCTGATCGACGACCCGGACATCGACATCATCGACATCTGCACCCCCAACACCTACCACGCGCCGCTGGCCATCGCCGCGCTGCGAGCCGGCAAACACGTGCTGTGCGAAAAGCCGCTGGCCCCGACGCCGGACGCGATCGGCCAGATGATCGCCGCCCGCGACGAGTCCGGCAAGATGCTGATGACGGCCCAGCACTTCCGCTTCAAAGGCACCTCCAGGGCGCTCAAGGCCGAGATCGAACGGGGCGCGCTGGGCGACATCTACCACGCGCGGGGCTGGATGCTGCGGCGGGCCGGCATCCCCACCGGGCTGGGCTTCCTGCTGAAGGAACACAGCGGCGGCGGGGCCTGCATCGACATCGGCGTGCACATCCTGGACCTGACGCTGTGGCTGATGGGCAGCCCGGAGCCGGTGGCCGTCAACGGCGTGACCCGCACCGTGCTGGCGCGGGAAAATGGCGCCTTCAGCCATTGGGGCGGCAACCTCGTGCCGCCGGAGATCGACGTGGAGGAGATGGCGACCGCCTTCGTGCGCTTCGCCAACGGCGCCACGCTCATGCTGGAAGTGGCCTGGCTGCTGCACCACAAAACGCAGGGCGAAGATATGCAGGTGTGGCTCTACGGGACCGGCGGCGGCGGGCACTGGCCCTCCTGCGAAGTCCTGCAAACCGACTACCAGACCCAGCAGCACCTCAATACGACGCTGATGCGCACCGCAGACATCAACGAAGCCCACGCCCAGGAGTGCATCGAGTTCGCGCAGGCCATCGTCGACGGCGCGCCCTCGCCGGTGCCGGCGGAGCAGTCCTTACAGGTGATGACCATCCTCGACGCCGTTTATAAAAGCCAGGCGACGGGCCGCGAGGTGCTGCTCAACGGGACCTAAACAGGCCCTATCAACTGAGAACCAAAAGGAGCGCTTTCATGGAATACACAACCCTGGGACGCACCGGCCTCAAGGTGAGCCGCCTGTGCCTGGGCACGATGAACTTCGGCCCGCAAACCACCGAAGCAGACAGCTTCGCCATCATGGACAAAGCCCTGGAGCTGGGCCTCAACTTCTTCGATACGGCCAACGTATACGGCTGGAAGAAAGGTGAGGGCATCACCGAGCAGATCATCGGGCGCTGGTTCGCCCAGGGCGGCGGGCGGCGCGAGAAGGTCGTGCTGGCCACCAAGGTGTATGCCAGCATGGGCGACTGGCCCGGCTACCAGACCGCGCCCGAACACTACGCCTGGTAAGCGCGCTCGGTAAGCGCCGGTCGACGATCCGGGCGAAGCTGTGCTTCGCCCCTACAGGATGATCGTCACCGGTAGGGGTCTGGCTGCGCCAGACCCTGGCGCTGTTCAGCGCCCGCACTCGCTGTACAGGGTGATCAGGGTGCCGCCGTCGGGCTGCGGCTCCGTGTCCCAGGCGGTGAAGGCCAGCCCGCGCGACTGCTCGGCTTGCAAAAGCGCCAGGGTATTCTCCCGGTAGAAGCCGCGCACGGTCTCGTTATCGTCCGGCGAAAAGTACACAGCCCGCGTGGTCCCCATGGCGCGGGGCCGCACGAAGTCATAGTCCAGGCGGACCAATTCGGCGCCGGGATAGAGGGGCGACCACTGGTCGATGTTCATGCGGCACACCTGGTCGGCGGCGGCCAGCAGCAGCGCCAGGCAGATCACCGCGAACACCAGCATGATCGCCAGACTTCTTACGATGGAGGGCCTGCTGCGAACGGTGACATCCATAACTCCGTACTCCTCTGGGCCGGGCGGTCCGGCCTTCAAAACCGCCTATTATAGCGCGTCCTGGGGCCGCCGCCGCGAGCCGTTAGCGGCCCACCTCGGCCACTGCCTGCCGGACCAGCGCCGCGCGCCCGCGGCGTTCGCGATGCAGCATCAGCTCGTACAGGAGGAAGGTGGCGATCGCCAGCCCGACCAGGAACGGGCCGAGCGTCTCCAGGCCCAGGTGTTCCGCCAGCAGGCCGGCCAGCCAGGGCGGCAGCGCCAGCCCCAGGCCCGCGCCCGCATTCTGGAAGCCGATGGCGTTGGCGGCGTGGGCCGCGCCGACGCGCCGCGGCGTATCGGAGAACAGGGTCGGCGCGTTGGGGGCCAGGGTAAAGCCCATCACGGCCAAACCGGCGAAGCTCAAGGCCGGGCTGAAGTTGGCCGCCACCAGGCCCGCCCCCCCGATCGTGCCCAGCATACAGACGCGCAAAAAGCGGTCGTGGTTCAGCCGGTCGATGACCAGCCCGGTCAGGGCCCGGCCCACGGTGAAGCTCAGCCAGTAGATGCTGATCCACTGGCCGGCGACCGCCGGGTCGATGCCGCGCCCGTCCACGAACAGGCTGTTGGTGAGCTGGCCGGTATTGATCTCGGACCCGGTCGCCAGGAAAAACAACCCGATGCCGAACCACATGGCGGGCAGGCGGAAGGTATCCCGCATCGACTGCGGCCCGTTGGCGGCTTGGGGGCCGGTCGATCCCGCGTCGCCCGGCAGGTTGAGCGCCCAGTCCTGGCGGGTGAGCAGCACCAGCAGCGCCAGCAGGCCCAACCCGCTGCCGAGCAACAGGTAGCTCCACCGCCAGGACAGGGTCAGCGTGATCACCATGTAGGTGACCAGCAGCGTGCCCAGCGTCGAGCCCAGGCCGAAGCTGGCGTGCAGCCAGTTCATGCGGCTGGAGCGGTAGTTGGCGGCCACGAAGGTATTCAGGCCGTTGATCAGGGCCGCGTTGCCCAGACTGGCCACCACGCCCGCCGCGATGAACAACCACCAGGTCGGGGCCAGGACGAATCCCAGCGTGCCGCCCGCCGCCAGCAGGCTGCCCAGCAGCAGCAGCCGGCTGACGCCGATTCGGGCGATGATCGTGCCGCTGTAAAAACTGACCAGCAGCCGCCCCGCCGACGTCACCGTGAGCAGCACGCCCAGCGCGTCCAGGCCCAGGTCGAACGTGTCCTGGATGGATCGCCAGGCGATGCTGAGCGCCCCGGCGGGCAAAGCCACGACGACAAAGCCGCCAAAGGCGATCAACAGCACCAGGGTGGGCTTCGATGTTTTCATAAAGGTTATCCTATCGGCCAGCGCGAGGGCCGCAGCGCCAGAGCCGCGGCGCGACATCCTGTTCATGCCGACGATGTTACCCATTTATCCGCCCCCGCGCCCGTATCCGGGCGTTTGTCCGGAAACAAGGTATACTCTCTCAGGTGAGACAGCCGCCGGCGATGGCGACACTGACAGATAACTCATGGTTAACCCCACATTTGATAGACAACTGCATACCGGTCTAAGGAGGAGCGACCTTGTACCACGATAGACAAAGAACGGCCCAAAAAATCGCGCAAAGACTCACCTTGATCGCGCCCCTCGTCTACCGGCGACAGCAGCCGCTGCCGCCGTTTCGCATGAAGACGCTGCGCAGCCCGGCGAAAGAACCGCTCGTGGCCCCCGACGTGGACGACAGCGGCTGGTCGGTCATCGAGCCACAGTCCTACTGGGGCGATTGGTTCACCGATTTTATGCTGCGGACCACCTTCCAGGTGCCGGATGACTGGGCGCCCGACGCCCCGGTGGCTCTTTTCCTGCCGCTGGGCGATGCCGGCGACTTCAGCCACCCGGAGTCACTGGCCTACGTCGACGGTAAAGCCTATGCCGCCGTCGACCGCCATCACCAGGAGATTCTGGTGGCCCCCGAGTGGCGCGACGGGCAGCCGCACAGCCTGGCCCTGCACGGCTGGACCGGCCTGGGCGGCTGGGAGGAACCGGAAGCCGGCACCAAGCTCTTCATGCGCACCTGCGCCGTGGTGCAAGTGGACCAGCCCACGCGCGACTTTGTCGCCGCGGCGCGCGTCGCCCTGGAGACGGTGGCCGAACTGGACGCCAACGATCCCGTGCGCGACCGCCTGCTCAACGCGCTGGACGAGGCCTTCAAAATCCTGGATACGCGTGTCCCCCTCGAAGACGCCTTTTACGCCAGCGTCGGCCCGGCCCTGGAAGCCCTCCGCGCCGGAGTCGCCAGCGCCGGTGAACCCCTCGACGTCGACGTGGTGGCGGTGGGTCACGCCCACATCGACGTGGCCTGGCTGTGGACGCTCGACCACACCCGGCGCAAGGCGGGCCGCACCTTCAGCACCGTGCTGCGCCTGATGGAGCAGTTCCCCGACTATCACTTCACCCAGAGCCAGCCCCAACTGTACCAGTACCTGGAGGAGGACTACCCGGACCTGTTCGCGCAGATCAAGCAGCGGGTGGCGGAAGGTCGCTGGGAACTCATCGGCGGATCGTGGGTGGAGCCGGACTGCAACGAAAGCGGCGCGGAAGCGCTGGCCCGGCAGTTTTTGCTGGGACGTAACTACTTCCGCCGTCACTTTGGCGACGTGGATACGCCCGTCTTCTGGCTGCCGGATACCTTCGGCTATCCCTGGGCGCTGCCGCAGTTGATCAAGCTGGCCGGCCTGAAGTATTTCGTCACGCACAAGATGAGCTGGAACCAGTTCAACCGGATGCCCTACCAGAGCTTCTGGTGGCAGGGGCTGGACGGGACGCGCATCCTGACGCAATTCATGACCACGCCCGATCCACATGGCCTGGAATGGAACCTGCCCCACTCCACCACCTACAACGGCGACCTCTCGCCCAAGCAGGTGCTGGGCACCTGGACCAACTACCAGCACAAGGAAACCCACGCCGAACTGATGACCGTTTACGGCTATGGGGATGGCGGCGGCGGCCCCACCCGCGAGATGCTGGAGAACAGCCGGGTCCTGGCCGATCATCCCGGCATGCCGCGCCTGCGACCGGGCACCGTCCGCGAGACGCTGGACAACCTGGCCGCCAAGGCCGCCGATCAACTGCCCACCTGGCATGGCGAACTGTACCTGGAATATCACCGGGGCACCTTAACCAGCCAGGGCAAAACCAAGCGCCAGAACCGCAAAAGTGAAATCCTGCTGCACGATGCCGAGTTCCTGGCGGCGCTGGCCAGCCTGACCACCGACTTCGTCTACCCCCACGAGACGCTCAACCAGGCCTGGGAGCTGGTCTGCCTGAACCAGTTCCACGACATCCTGCCCGGCTCGTCGATCACGCCGGTTTACGTGGACAGCGACCGCGACCACGCCGAAGTCCGCAAAATGGGCGGCTCCGTGCGCGAGCAGGCGTTGGCGGCGCTGGGCGCGCAGCTTCCGGCAGAGGCGGCTTTCCTGGCGGCCAACCCGACCTCGTTCGGCGGGGCGCGCCTCGGCTTCCTGGCGGAGCAACTGCCGGACGGCCAGGCGATCACCGACCTGGCGACGGGCGAACCGCTGGTCACGCAGACCGTGGCCGATGGCACCCTGCTGGCCGTCCCCGCGACCGCGCCCTACAGCATCCGCGCGCTGGGTGCAGGCAATGCGGCTCCGGCCCCTGCCGCCGGGGCGCTGACCGCGACCCTGGAATCGGGCGGCGCACGGCTGGAAAACGACTCGCTGCGCGTCGAGTTTGACGCCAGCGGCGACGTAGAGCGTATCCTGGACAAGGCCAACAACCGCGAAGTGCTGGCATCTGGCGAGAAGGGCAACGTGCTGCAAGCCTTCGAGGACCGGCCGCTGAACTTCGACGCCTGGGACATCGACATCTTCTTCGAGGACAAGATGTGGACGGCCGATCCCGCCGAGAGCCTCACCGTGATCGAGAGCGGCCCGCTGCGCGCCGGCCTGGAAATCAAGCGGCGGCTGCGCAGCAGCACCATCGTGCAGCGCGTTTACCTCTACCGGGGTAGCAGCCGGCTGGACTTCGACACCTGGATCGACTGGCACGAGCATCACCTGCTGCTCAAGACCGCCTTCCCGGTGAACGTGCTCAGCCCGGTCGCCACCTACGACATCCAGTGGGGCAACATCGAGCGACCCACCCACCGCAACACGTCCTGGGACTGGGCGCGCTTCGAAAGCTGTGCGCACAAGTGGGTCGACCTCAGCGAGGGCGATTACGGCGTGAGCCTGCTCAACGACTGCAAGTACGGCCACGACGTACACAACAATGTCCTGCGGCTGACGCTGGTCAAGAGCGCCACCCACCCCGATCCTTTTGCCGACCAGGGCGAGCACCGCATGGTCTACAGCCTGCTGCCCCACAGCGGCGACTGGCGGTCGGGCACGGTGCCCGCCGGCTACGACCTGAACGACCCGCCGATCGTGCGGCGCGTGCAGGGTGGTGGAAATCACCAGGGCTTCGACTCGCTGGTGGCGGTGGACCAGTCCAACGTCATCATCGAGACGGTGAAACAGGCGGAAGATGGCCGCGGCATCGTGGTGCGCCTCTACGAAAACGAGCGCAGCCGCCGCACCGTCACCCTGCGGACCGGCTTCGCCCTGGAGGCGATCTCGGCCTGCAACCTGCTGGAAGAGGACGAGTCCGAGCTGGCGGTCGCTGCCGACGGGCAGTCCGTCGTCTTCGAGATCACCCCCTACCAGATCGTGACCCTGCGCCTGATCCCGGCCTGATCGACTGGGCCATCATCGTAATCCCGACGGCGGTGGATCGCGTGATCCGCCGCCGTCCGTCAGGAGTGTGACGATGCAACCAAGGGAGCGCTTCATCGCCGCGCTGGAACGTCGACCGCTCAGCGGGCGCGTGCCGCACTTTGAGCTGGTGTTTTACCTGACCATGGAAGCCTTTGGCAAGGTGCACCCCGGTCATCGCAACTACGGCCAATGGCTGCAGATGGAGAAGCAAGAGCGCCGCCTGCACCGCGAGGACATGGCCGACATCTTCATCCGCACCGCCGAACGCTTCGAGCACAGCGCCATCTTCCTGCACCCCAACCCGGACTCGGTGGACGAGACGCTACACCTGGTCGACCTGGTGCGGCAGCGGACCGGCAGCCGCTACTTCCTGATGCGGCACGGCGACGCCACCTTCAGCATCCCGGACGGGGCGGGCATGACGGAATTCAGCTACCGGCTGGTGGACGATCCGCAGGGGCTGAAGGACGAAGCCCAGCGCCGCGTCGATTTCGCCCTGGCAGGGGCGGCGCAACTCCAGAAGCATGGCGAGCTAGATGGCTTCGCGCTGTGCAGCGACTACTGCTTCAACAGCGGGCCGTTCCTCAGGCCGGAGCAGTTCTCGGAGTTCATCACGCCCTACCTCAAGCAGTTGATCGAGGGCTACCGGGCGATGGGCTTTTACGTGATCAAACACACCGACGGCAACATCATGCCGATCATCGAGGACCTGCTGGCCGGGCAGCCGCACGCCCTGCACTCGCTCGATCCGCAGGCGGGCGTGGACATCGCCGAGGTCAAGCGGCTGTACGGCGACCGCTTCTGCCTGATCGGCAACGTCGACTGTGGTAAAATGGATACCGGCACCGACGAAGAAGTCATCGAATCGACGCGCTACGCGCTGCGCCACGGGATGCCGGGCGGCGGATACATCTTTTCCACCAGCAACTGCATCTATACCGGTATGCGACTGGCGCGCTACGAGTTGATGTTAGACATCTGGCGGCAGGAGGGCAGCTATCCCGCCGAATAAATGAAGCGATTTCCAGGAGAAACGCGCCGGGCATCCGTCGACGCTAGTTTCGTGTCGATGGGCCGCTGCCGGCCCGGCATTTAGCACATGACCGTATCGGAATCCGACATGACATCCTGGCGATTGTGGCGCGCCGTGCGCCACCCGCCGTACAAGCACCCGGTGTTTCGCCGGACGATGCAGGCCAGGCCGATGGCGCTGCCGGGGTCGCTGCGGGGGCTGGCGCGAGTCCGCCCCTCCTGGTGGCTGCTGCTGGTCGGCGTGACGCTGCTGCTGATCCTGCGGCCCACGCTGCACGCCCTGCCCCTGCTGATCTTCACCGCGCCGATCGCGCTGGTGCTGCTGTTCTTCCTGACGCCGCTGCTGTTCCCGGTGGTGGTGATGGTGCAAAGCGCCTGGTGGGCGGCCAGCATCAGCCAGGCGCTGGTCAGCGAGCACAAGCAGCAGACCTACGACATCCTGTGCCTCTTCCCGGACGGCTGCCTGGGTGTGAATTGGGCGATGGCCAGCGGCTGCATGCGGCGCAACCTGATGTTCAGCGCCCTGTCCGTGGCGGCCCGCGTGCTGCTGCTGATGGGGCTGGTTCTGCTGGCGCTGCTGCTGCTGCTGCTGGGGCCGGGCATCATCGCCGATCTGACCGACGACATGATCACCGCCAACGACATCGCCGCCTTCCGCACGCTGCTGGACATCCTGGCGCTGATGGTCGCCTACGCCCTGCATTACGTGCAGAGCATCGCCCTGGGGCCTATCATCGGGCTGCTGGTCCCAACCTACACCCACCACCGTGTGGAAGCGCAGTTGGGCGCGATCGGGCTGTCGCTGGCGGTGCAGGTCGGCTCCTACCTGCTGTTCCTGGCGATGGTCCGGGGCGTGATCGACCCGCTGTTGAGCGGCCCGCTATTGAGCGGCCTCCTGCCCCCCGATAGCTGGCTGGCCAGCGCCGTACAGCCGGTCCTGTTCCTGGGGCTGCTCCTGGTTATCCGGGAAGGCGCCGTGACCGGCCTGTGGCGGCTGGCGATCCAGCGGCTCAACGTCCACCCGGACGAGGCGGACCGGGTGCTGCACGCCCGCCGACCGGCGCGGCAGCGGCGCGGCAGCGGCGGCCCACTATAACAAGCGTCCCCTGCCAGGTAAAACCACCCACGGCGGGGGACAACACTCAATAATCATTTACAGCCGACCGGCGCCGGTCAGTTCTTCTCAACGGTCAGCTGGTAACCAGCGACATTCGGGCGATTAAGCCCCGCTACGACCACGGTATAAGCACCGTCTGCTTCCAGCGTGTGGGTATAACGAGAACTGCGGCTGGAGGTGCTGGTATTGCTGCTGGCGGCTAACTCGCCGTCAGGGCCATACAAAAAAGTATAGGGCGAACTAAAAGCGCTGCCGGTCGCGGCGATGCGGACGGTGATCGCGTCCCCGCTGGCACCCTCGAACTGGTAGCTGTGCGCGTCATTGGTGTCGGCCAGTTCATCCTCGGCCGTCACCGCGAATTCGATCGCGCCCTTATCCGTGGCAACTTCCAGCAGGTTAACTTCGGTCTGGCCGCCGGTGTCGCCGCCGGTGTCGCCGCCAGTGTCGCCTGCGTCGTCCGCGGTGTTGTTACCACCGCAGCCGACCAATACGAGCATCACGATCAACAGGAATAGGCCCAAGCGTTTCATGGTCAAATATCCTCTCCTCTTCAAGCCCAACTATAGACGGGGCCTGGTGGTCCCTGCTACGCCGACCACCCCGCGCGGACGCCCTGTCCAGGGCGTACCTTGCGAGTCACAGGGCCGTCAGCGTGGTATTTGTCGGGCACAAACTGGCACTGATTGAGTATACCCGGCACGGCGTCAAAACTCCACGAAGAAACATCAGCTTCAAGCATGGGTGACTGCCCCAGCGGACGGGGCCTCGGCGGGCGAGGCCCGGCGGGCGGGGGGTGTTTTTTGCCCCGGTTCGCGCGCGGTCGTATAATCGCGCCGTGGACCACGCCACGGTGTGTCCCACGCCCCGAACCTGTCCACAGACCCAGGATACACCATGCGTATTGGCCTGATCCCGCTCGACGAACGGCCGGTGAACACCCGCTGCCCGGCCTGGGGAACCGGTGGCGGTTAGCACCCGGCAGCGTGCGCCTGCCCTGGGGCCGGGCTTTCGAAGTCGACTTTGACCTGGAGCCACGCTGATATGGACGAACAACAACTGGCGGGTATGAATATCGCCCAACTACACGACCTGTACCGCCGAACCCTGCTGGACGACGTGGTGCCGTTCTGGCTGACGCACGCCCCGGACCGCGAGCACGGTGGTTTCTTCAATATGCTGGGTCGCGACGGCTCGGTTTACGACACGGACAAGGCCATGTGGCTGCAAGCGCGGGCGGTGTGGACCTTCGCCACGCTCTATAACCGGCTGGAACCGCGGCCCGAATGGCTGGAAGCGGCCCGCCAGGGCTACGACTTCCTGGTGAAACACGGCTTCGACAGCGACGGGCGCATGTTCTTCCAGGTGACGCGGGAGGGACAGCCGCTGCGCAAACGCCGCTACATCTTCACGGAGACGTTCGGCGCGATAGCCTGCGCCGCCTACGCCCAGGCCGCCGGCGACGAGGCGGCCTTGCAGCGCGCCCGCGACCTCTTCCGCCTGATCCTCGACCTGGTGGCCGACCCAACGCGCCTGCCCGCCAAGATCGACCCGGCCACGCGCCGCACCAAGGCCCACGCCGTGCCCATGATCCTGCTGGCGACCGGCCACGAACTGCGCGAAGTCGACGACGATCCGCTGTACGACCGCGTGATCACGCAGATGCTGGACGAAGTGCTGACTCAGTTCGTCCAGCCGGAAAAACGCGCGCTGTTCGAGACAATCGGCGCGGACGGATCGCTGCTGCTCGATACGGTGGCCGGTCGCAAGATCACCCCCGGCCACGCCATCGAGACGGCCTGGTTCATCCAACGCGAGGGGCAGCGCCGCGGGGACGACGGCCTGATCCGGGGGGCGCTGGACATCCTGCGGTGGTCATTGGAGATCGGCTGGGATAAGGAACACGGCGGCCTGCTGTATTTCGTGGATTACGCCGGCCAGCCGCCCACCCAGCTCGAATGGGACCAGAAGCTGTGGTGGCCCCACACGGAAGCGCTGTACGCCCTGCTGCTGGCGCTGCACCTCGGCGGGGAGGGCTGGTGCCGCGACTGGTACGACCGGCTGCACGCCTGGACCTTCCAGCACTTCCCGGACCCGGCGCACGGCGAATGGTACGGCTACCTGCGGCGCGACGGCTCAGTGCTGACGCCGCTCAAAGGCTCGGTGTGGAAGGGGTTCTTCCACCTGCCCCGCGCCCTGCTGAACGCCGTCCTGCTGCTGGACGGGTGAGCGCCGATGCTCAGTCAGGCTCGAAGCCGGGATTGATGCGAAACCGCCCCAGCGACCGGTCGGCGACGTAAGGCACGTAGCCCCTGGCCCGCGACCGCTCGTAGGTGTCCGCGATCTGCTCCGGCCAGCGGGTGTAATCGGTGGTCAGGACGAGCTTGCCCGCCGCCACCCACCGGTCGAGGATGACCTCGCGCTCGGCCGTCCATTCAGGCGGAGAGGCGCGGTGATCCATCGGGTAACCGTAATAGAGGTCCTCCACGCCGAGGCCGGTCATGGCCGCCAGGTATTCGGGGAAGTCCGCGCCCAGCGCTTCCGCGTTCTGGGGGAAGACGCCAAAGTGAGGGTCGTGCTGGCGCGCGTAGTCGGTCAGGGCCAGGATAAAATCGACCATCTCCCGGGCCGCCGTCTCCCGGCCGCGCTCCTCGTAATATTCGTAGGCGTCCACGATGTCCAGGTACATGCCGTCGAAACCCAGCGCCAGGATTTGATCCAGGTATTCGAAGATGATGGCCTGCCAGTCCTCGTCCCAGTAATGGACCTTCCAACTGCCCCAGTCGTCGTTGAAGTCGCCCAGCCAGCCCGGCGGCTCTTGACGCCACTCCGGCTGCCAGTAGAAGCGGTAGTCCTCCGCCTCGCCGATGCTCATATAACACAGCACCAGCTTGGGATGGTCCGGGTCGTCTTGCAGCATGGCAATACGTTCCGCCGAGTTGCCAGCCGCGCCTATGTCCACGATCAGCAGGTCGAAGGCCGACTCCAGGGTGGTCTCGAAGCGAAAGCGCTGCAGCTGGTACAGGAAGTCGTTGACGGCCAGCCAGTCCGGCCCGTCGTCTGCGGCGGGGGATGGCGTCGGCGTGCCGCCCTGGGCGCTCACGGCAGCCGGCAGCCCGATCAGCAGCAGGACGAACAGCAGGACGCGTCGCATGGCTCTACCCTTTCATGCCGGTTAAGGTGATGCCCTGCACGATCCAGCGCTGCAGCAAGATGAATACCACCAGGATCGGCATCATGACCAGCACCGAGGCGGCCATGCTCAGGTGCAGCTGGTTGCTGTGCTGCGTGGTGTACCAGGTCAGGATGATCGGCAGCGTGCGCAGGCGTTCTTCGGTCAGGACGATGAGCGGCCACAGGTAGGCGTTCCAGTTGAACATGAAGGTCAGCACGCCCAGCGCCGCCAGCGCCGGACGCACCTGGGGCAGCGCGATCTGCCAGTAGATGCGCCACTCGGAAGCGCCGTCGACGCGGGCCGCGTCCAGCAGCTCGTCGGGCAGGCTCGTCATGAACTGGCGCATCAGGAAGATGCCGAAGGCGTCGATGGCGCTGGGGATGATCAGGCCGAGCAGGTTGTTGATCAGGCCCAGCTTCACCAGGATGAGGTAGCCGGGAATCATGGTAACCTGGAAGGGAATCATCAACTGGGCCATGATGTACCAGAACAGCGGACGCTTACCGGGAAAGCTGAACTTGGCGAAGATGTAACCAAACAGCGAGCTGGTAAACAGCACGCTGACCACGTTGGCCAGCGCGATGACCGTGCTGTTGCGGTAAAAGATGACCAGCGGCAGGTCGGGGTCGGTGAGGATCGTCTGGTAGTTGTCCAGGGTGAAGTTGGCCGGGAAAAAGGTCGGCGGGATTTGCCGGATTTCGGCCCCCAACTTAAACGACGACAACAGCGTCCACAGGAAGGGCAGGATGGTCAGAAAAGAGCCGACCAGCAGGATCACGTACACCAGGATCATACGCCGGTGCAGCGGGGGCCTGGACTGGCGGCGCTGCACAGGCTGTGGGCGGGTCTGGGAAAGGGGTTTGGCCAGGTCAACCATCATCAGTACTCCCAATCCGTACGTAACAGGCGGAACTGGACGACGGTGATCGCCATCACCAGCAGGAACAGGGCCACCGAGACGGCGGCCGCCCAGCCCATGCGCTGGAAGCGGAAGGCGTTGACGTAGATGTCGATGGTCAGCACGCGGGTCTGGTTGTGCGCGCCGCCTTCCGGCGTCATCACCTGGATGAGATCGAAGACCTGGAAGGCGGAAATCACCGTCAGCACCGAGGCCAGCAGAATGGTTGGCCGCAGCAGCGGCATGGTGACGTAGCGGAACATCTGCCAGGGGCTGGCCCCGTCGACGCGGGCGGCTTCCAGCAGCACTTTGGGAATACCCTGTAAAGCCGAGGTAAAGACGATGGTGTTATAGCCGAAGTCCTGCCAGAGGTAGGCGACCACGATAGAAAACATGGCCAGGGGGATACCGGCGATTTCCGCCCGCGGGTTGCTCAGCCAGATTTGCCGGGCCGGCGGCGTGATGCCGAGCGGCGTCAGGATGTCGCCCAGGCCCATGATCAGGCCGTTGATCATGCCGTTTTGCGGGTGGTAGAGGAACCCCCACATGACGGCCACCCCGACCGACGAGGTCACCAGCGGTAAAAAGTAGATCAGGCGGAAGAAGGCCTTGATCCGGTCGTGCGTGGCCTCGATCAGGATAGCCAGCGGGATGGTGATCAGCAGGTTGAGCGGCAGGACCAGGGCCGCAAAGGCCACCGTGTTGCCCAGGCTGACCCGGAACTGCTGGGCTTCCAGGCTCTGGCCGGCCAGCATGTTCTGGAAGTTCTGCAGGCCGACGAAGGGATTATCGCCGCCCAGCCCCAGCAGACCGGCCCCGCTGCGCTGGGCGCTATACTCAAAAAAGGCCAGCAAAAAGGCCCAGATCATGGGCAGCAATGAAAAGACGGCCATATACAGCAGCATTGGCCCGACCGACGTGGAGAGGAAAAACCGTTTGTTGCCTTCTCGGCCGCGGGTGAGGTTCACTGTTTGACTCCTCTCACTGTTGGCGCCCTTTGTTTACAGGTGGACCACCATGTCCAGGTTATGGGGGTGATCGGGGTTCAGGGCTTTGTGGATGGCCCGCGCATAGGCCATCCACTGGCAGACCGGCACGTACCCGACCAACGGCGCGCTGCCGGACTCGCCGGTCAGCAGCCGGAAGTCTGAGTCGGGATGAGGGCCCAGCGCGAGGGTGGTCGCCCCTAAGGCGCGCATCTCCGCCAGGACGGTGCGCTCTTCGTCGTAGCCTGTTTCGCCCAACAACCCGACCACCACCGTGCGATCGTTGACCATCGACTTGGGACCGTGACGGAACTCGAAGGGATGGTAAGCCTCGGCGTAGGTTTGCGACATCTCTTTCATCTTCAGCATAGCTTCACAGGCCAGCCCGTAGCGCGGGCCGCTGCCCAGGTAAAAGTAGCGGTCGTAGCGCTCCGGATCGGCATAGTTGGCGGCGAAAGCCTCCGCCTGTAAGACGTACTCGTCCCCCTGAGCGACGGGCAGCCAGGCCGGATCGTAAGGGGCACCGCTCAGCAGGCGGGCCACGCCTTCGGCCATGACCAGCATGGCAGAAAAGGAACGGGTCTGGGCGATGCTCTGCTCCTGGCCGGCCGGAGCCACCAGGTTGAGGGCCGCCTCGGCGTTGAGCGGGCGATCGCCGTAGCAGGAGATGTTGAGCACCTCCTCGCCATAGCGCTGGCGGTATAAGCGGGCGGCGCGGATGGTCTCGGTGGTCTCCGCCGAGCGCGATACCGTGACCAGCAGCGGCCGGCCCTGGGGGGTGTACACACTGTCCGGGTGCAGCAGCAGCTCCGAGGCGGGCAGCCCGCGCGCCGGGATGCCGGTCAGGGCCTGGGTCAGGCTGGCCGCGGCCAATGAGAGGTAGTGGGTCGAGCCGCAGCCCACGAACAAGATGGCATCAAACGCCCCGCCGTCCCAATGGGCCTTCACCTCAGCCTGGTGCTGCTCGACGACCTGCCGGGCATTCCGCCAGGCCTCGGCCTGGGTGCGGATCTCAACTGAAGTAAAATCGTTGGACATGGCAAAGATATCGTTTCCCGAGAATGATCGTGGATGATTTCGTTCATTTTAGCTCATTTATGCTTGACATGCAAGATGCGAGCCGGTATTATGAGCATAAAAATGCACTTCTCGGCACTGGTGGCCCCACAAGAAAGGTGAACGATGCCCAAGGTAACCTTCATCGGCGCAGGCAGCGCCGTTTTTGCCTACGAGATCATAACGGATATCCTGCTCACCCCGGCGCTGGAAAAGGGGGTCTTTGCCCTGGTGGACATCGATGCCGAGCGCCTCGAGCTGGCCTACCAGATCGCCGGCCGCTTGATCGAGGTCACCGGCCGCGACTGGCGCGTGGAAAAATCCACCGACCGCAGCGACGTGCTGGCCGGCACCGATTACCTGATCAACACCATCGAGGTGGCCGGGCTGGCCAACGTCCGGTTTGATTTCGACATCCCCTTCAAGTACGGCGTCGACCAGTGCATCGGCGACACCATCGGCCCCGGCGGCATCTTTAAGGCGCTGCGGACCCTGCCGGCCTGGCTGGACATCCTGGCCGATACCGGGCGGCTGGCGCCGGAAGCCCTGGTCATGAACTATACCAACCCGATGTCCATCACCTGCCTGGCCGGCGTGCGGGCCTCCGACCTGCCGCTGGTCGGCCTGTGCCACTCGATTCCGCACACGGTGGAAACCCTGGCCGGTTACCTGGATGTGCCTTTCCAATCGCTGAACTTCCGCGCGGCGGGGGTCAACCACCTGGCCTGGATCACCGAGCTGACCCGCGCTGGCCAGGACCTGTATCCGCTCCTGCTGGAGAAGATGACCGATCCGGCCATCTACGAGCAGGACCCGGTGCGCTTCGAGATGATGCGGCACCTGGGGGCTTTTGTCACAGAGGGCAGCGGGCATTCCTCGGAGTATGTGCCCTACTTCCGCAAGCGGCCTGACCTGGTCAAACAGTACTGCCGCGACGGTTACCTGGGGGAGACCGGCTTTTACGCCAATAACTGGCCGGCCTGGCGCCAGGAAGCCGACGACGAAATTCGGGCGATGCTGGCCGGAGAGCAGCCCATCGAACTCGAACGCGGCCCCGAGTATGCGTCCACCATCATGGAAGCCATCGAAACCGGCATCCCGGCTGTGATCTACGGCAACGTGCCCAACACCGGCCTGGTGACCAACCTGCCGCCCGATGGAATCGTGGAGGTCGCCTGCCTGGTGGACCGGCACGGCATCCAGCCCACCTATTATGGCGCCCTGCCCACCCAACTGGCGGCCCTGGATGCCCAGCATA
>DAOUEM010000148.1:0-1757 GCA_034430555.1 Anaerolineae bacterium
TCCTCGGCGCGCGGTTGTCTTTCGTTCTGACCGGGCGAGTCCACGGTTTCGGCGGCCTCTGGGCCGGAAGCTTCTGCCGCGGCTGGGTCTGGGCCGGCAGCTTCTGCCGCGGCTGGGTCTGCGCCGGCAGGGTCTGCCGCAGCGGCTGGCTTCTGATCCGACATCACACTCTCCCCATCCCTGGTTAGATCGGCTGAACGATGATAGCCGTTATGGTAGCACTAAGTGGATTCTAAAGTCAACCGCCCCGGTCCAGATCAACAAGCGGCAGGCGGCTGGTATCAGCGGCTGGTATCAGCGGCCCAGGTCCCGCTGCAGCGCGCCGCCCTGCATGATCACCCCCTCGGCCAGGGCCGGGCTGGCGGCCACGGCGGCGGCCAGTCCTTCCCCCACCACCTGCGTGATGAACGGCCACGCGGCGTTGAGGAAGGCATGAGTCGCGGTGCGGCCCACCACGCCCGGCATATTGGGCACGCAGTAATGGTTGACGCCGTCCACCACGAAGATCGGGTCGTCGTGCGTGGTCGGGCGGCTGGTTTCCACACAGCCTCCCTGGTCGATGCTGAGGTCGATGATCAGCGAGCCGGGCTTCATGGCGCGCACCATCTCCCGGGTGAAGACGATGGGCGCGCGCTGGCCGGGCACCTGCACCGCCCCCACGAATACGTCCGTATACTTGCAGACGCTGTGCAGGTTAAAATCGTAGGAGATCATGGTCGTGACCTGCCGGCCCAGCCGGTCCTGCGCCGTTTGCAGCGCCCGCAGGTCCTGGTCCATCAGGATCACGCGCGCCCCGCCGCGCTGGAAGGAGTCGGCGGCGGTGGTGCCCACCACCCCCGCGCCCACGATCAGCACCGTGGCCGCCGGCACCCCGGCGATCCCGCCCAGCAGCATACCCGTGCCGCCCTTGATGTTCAACATAAAGTGGGAGGCGGTCACCACCGCCAGCCGCCCCCCGATCAGGCTGAGGGGGTAGAGCACCGGCAGCCGGCCGTCGGCTTCCTGGATCAGCTCGTAGGCGATGATGGTCGCCCCTTTGTCCTGCAAGGCGCGGTGGTAGCTTTCGTGCGCGCTGACCAGGAACATCAGGCCCATCAGGGTCTGGCCGTCCTTCATCCAGGCGACTTCCTGATCGGTCGGGCGCACCACCTTGAGCAGCAGGTCGGCCCGGCGGAACACCTCGTCCGGGGTATAGGTCAGCCGCGCCCCGGCGTCCTGGTAGGCCGTATCGGAGAAGCCGCTGCCGACCCCGGCCCTGGTCTCCACGTAACACTGGTGTCCCTGTGCGGTCAGCAGTTCCACCCCGATGGGCGTCATGCCCACCCGGTACTCGTAGGGGTCGCGTTCCTTGGGAATACCGATCACCAAGCCCATTGATCTGCCTCCTGGCATGACGGCGCGCGGCCTGGAAAAAACCGCCCGCCCGGACGGCGCACCGCGCTCTTTGTCGCCTCGACGCTGCCAATCGCCGACATTGGCCGCTCGACGCCTGCCGCTGGTCGGCGGCCCATTTCGCGGCCCGGTTAAGGATGCCTTATCATACCGTGATTCAGGGGGCTTAGCATTTTTCACGCGCCAGGGGGCATCGAGGGCGATCAGCGCAGGCCGTATTCCAGGGAAACAGACTCAGGTTCGACCCGCAGAGTCACCTGTAAACTATTATCATCCGTACTGAAAGGCGATGGACCTGCCAGCACCACGTCATAGACGCCCGTGTCCAGTGAATTCAGGTGGAAATATGCCACAAAAACACAGAG
>DAOUEM010000149.1:0-3151 GCA_034430555.1 Anaerolineae bacterium
GCCTGGGCTTCCTGGTCGCTACCCTGGTGACCACGCTGGTCATCTGGGGCGCCCTGTTGTTGGGCGGTTCCTTGACGACCGGGGAGCCGGGTGATGTGCTGGCGTTGGGTGGGCTGGCGCTGGTCGTGGCGACGCTTTACGTGCCGCTGCGCCGGCTGGCCGAACTGCTGGTCCAACAGATTTTCCGCCCCAGGCGAGACCCGGCGCAGGCGCTGCGGCAGTACAGCCAGCATATTACGGCGGTCATCGACCTGGAGGCGGTCGTCCAGTTGGCGATGCAGACCCTCAACTCGGTGGTGCGGGTGCGCCCCGGCGGCCTGATCCTGGCGACGACCGATGAAGACGGTTACGTGCGGTTGGAGCCGATGGTGAGCGGCGATCAGAAGGTGCTGCCCCTGATCAAAGGCCGGCTTGATCCAGAGGGGGCCATCTACCGTACGCTGTTGGTGGATTATGCCCCACTGCTCCAGTTCGACCTGGAATACGACCGGGCCTATGCCGATACCAACCCGGCAGAGCGCGGTTTCTTCGAGCAGCTTAGGATGAGCGCCTATGCGCCGATCATGGCGGAGGGCAGCATCATCGGTATCCTGGCAAGCGGCCCTAAACTGAACGACGAGCCTTACCAGGCGGCCGACCTGGAAATCCTGGCGACAATTGCCAGCCAGACCGGCATTGCCCTGCGCAATGCCCGGCTGGTCAACGACCTCCGGCGCTTGAATCTGGAGCTGGAAGATGCCAACCAGGAATTCCTCAACCTGGATAAAGTGAAGACGGATTTCATCACCATCGCCAGTCATGAACTGCGGACCCCGCTGGCCCAGATTCGCGGCTATACGGACATCCTCGATGCCCTCAACGAGCACGGGATGCTGGACCCGGCCCAGATGGGAGATATGACCCACAATTTGCGGAAAGCCTCCGAGCGTATGGAAGAGTTGATCAGCAACATGCTGGACGTGAGCAAGATCGACGTGGATGCGATGGACCTGCACTTCGCCCAGACGACGATGGAAGCGATCATCCGGCTGGCGATCGAGCCGCTGACCGAGGCTATTCGCAGTCGTAAGCTGAGCCTGGCCGCGCGCGGGCTGCGTGGGCTGCCGCCGATCGAGGCGGACATGCAGCGGCTGGTGCAGGCCTTCCGCAACATCATCGTCAATGCGGTGCGTTATACGCCCGATGGCGGCCAGATCGACATCCGGGCCGAGCTGGAGCAGCACGACGGCATTCCCGACGAAATCCACGTGACGATCTGCGACTCGGGTATCGGCATCGACAAGCAGTACCACGATCTGATCTTCGAGAAGTTTTTCCGCGTAGCCGATCCCAGCCTGCATTCGACCGGGGCGACCAAGTTCATGGGGGCCGGCCCTGGCCTGGGGCTGACCATTGCCCGCGGGATGGTTGAGGGGCATGGCGGCGCGCTCTGGGTGGAGAGCGATGGTTATGATCCGCAGCGGCTGCCGGGCAGCACTTTTCACGTGGTGCTGCCGGTCCATCCACCAGAAGACGCGCGGCGTGTGATGCCGTTCGAGGAGACCAGACACAGCGCCTCCACCAAAGAACGGGCCGCGTTGTTAGAGGTCGTCCAGCAGGTCCAGGCTGATTTAGCCGGCAAGGCCGCCCTTCAGCCGCAAGGCTCATCACCGGAATCGGACGGCGCCTGACCCTTTCCTCTCATAAGTTCTTGCCTGGCAGTCGATCAAACGCGCCCCGGTGAAACGCTCCTGCGCGCTCAGAGGAGCGGGGGGGCGGTGGGAGCTATCGCGCCGTCGATCCACTGCAAACCGGCGGTCGGCAGGGCGCTGCCCAACAGCGATTCGGCGATCCGGGTAAAACGCAGCGGCTCGCCGGTGGTGAAGGCGCGGACCGTGGGCGCATCGCAGCCGGTATTCAACAGGTGGTGATCGGCCAGGACGCGGCGGGTCTGGCGGGCGATGGCCGGGCTGGGATCAACGATCGTGACGGCTTCGCCCATGTAGGCCTGGATGGCATCCGCCGCGAAGGGGAAATGGGTGCAACCCAGGACAAGCTGGTCCACCCCGGCGGTGCGCAGCGGGGCCAGCCGCCGCTCGAACAGGGATTTCAGGGCAGGCAGGTCAACACGGTTGTTTTCTACGGCGTCGACCAGTTCCGGGCAGACCACGGTCTCGACCCGGGCGTTGCCGGCGAAACGGGCCAGCACACGCGCATAGAGGGGGCCGTTGGCGGTAGCCGCCGTGGTCAGCACGCCGATGATCCCGCTTTCGGTGGCGGCGGCGGCCGGTTTGACGGCTGGCTCCATCCCGACAAAGGACACCGTCGGGAACGTCTCCCGCAGGTAGTGCAGGCCGGCAGCGCTGGCCGCATTGCAGGCCACCACGATGATCTTGGTGTGCTGCCCCAGCAGAAAGTCGGTGATGGCATGGACGAACGCCCGGATTTCCGCCAGCGAGCGGGGGCCGTAGGGCAGGTGGGCCTGGTCGGCCACGTATACGATTGACTCGCCGGGAAGCTCCTGCCGCAGGGCGCGTAGAATGGAAAGCCCCCCGACCCCTGAATCCAGGACGCCGATAGGGCCATTGACCTTGGCCTGAACGGGAGTGAGCAGGCCCATCCCGCGGTCCTCTCTACGGTGCCACGGCCTGTTTCAGCCGGTCCTGGAGGCGGCAGGCAGCAGCATCCACCAGCGCTTTGAACAGGCCGCGCATGGCGTCGTCGTCCGCGTACAGGTTTTCCGGGTGCCACTGAACCGTAACGTAAAAATGCGCGCCGGGTTTTTCCGTCGCCTCGATCAGGCCATCGGCGGAGCGGGCCGTGATGGCCAGCCCCTCGCCAACGCGGTCGACGGCCTGGTGATGCCGGCTGTTGGTCGGCAGCCGCTGCGCACCCAGGGCCTGGGCCAGCGCCGAGTCTGGGGCGACCTGCACCTCGTGGGCGTAGGTGGACAGCGGTTGGTCATCCGGCGTGTCATGCGTGACCGCGGATGGGACCTGGCTGGGGATATCCATGAACAACGTGCCGCCGAGGGCGACGTTGACTACCTGGTGTCCCCGGCAAATCCCGAGCAGCGGCGTATCGTCGGCAGCGGCCCAGCGGCTGATCTTCAGCTCGACGTTGTCCCGCTCTGGCTTGATGACCCGCACAGTTTCGTGCACGTCCGTGATGC
>DAOUEM010000150.1:0-10502 GCA_034430555.1 Anaerolineae bacterium
ACCGACCCCGGCACGACCGACCCCGGCACGACCGACCCCGGCACGGCGGACCCCGGCACCAGCGATCCCGACAGCCCACCAGGGTTAGATGGCGTCGTGCCCCCCGGCCAGGGCAGCACGCCTCCTGGTCAGGGTGGTGTACCGCCCGGCCAGGACAAAAAATGACCATATGTGTGCCGGGTGAAAAACTGTATAATCAAGGTGGTAATTGACTCTATCGTAAGCGGCAGGAACAAACCGATAAATTGTATACCGTTCAACTATTGACGACAGGTCGTAGGATGTGCGCCATGAAACGCCTTAGTATTTTTTCCATATTGTTGCTGGCCCTGCTGATGGTGCCGATCCAGGTTTCGTCGCAGGATAACTCGTCGTGTGCGGCCGTTGTTAACCTGGCGCTGGATGCCACCGATCAATATTGCAGCGGCACCGGGCAGAACCAGGCGTGTTACGGCCACATGCTGATCGAAGCCGTGCCGACCGCCGGGGCCGGGAATTTCAGCTTTTTCCAGGCGGGCGATACCGCTGACCTGTTGGACTTGCAAACCCTGCGCTTAAGCTCAATGGACGTGAACGCCGGTCTGTGGGGCGTGGCCCTGATGAACCTCCAGGCCTATATGCAGTACGCGGAGCCGCGCAATGTGCAGTACCTGTTGTTCGGCGATGTCGAGATTCAGAATCAATCGGAAACACTGACCAGGCTGGACGTGTCGGTTTCCGCCTCGGCCTACGTGAACGTGCGGCTCGGCCCCACGGCGCGGGCCGGCGTCATCGGCACGCTCGCGCCCGGCCAGGTCGTCACGGCGCAGGGGCGTCTGGCCGACAACGCCTGGGTGCGGGTTATTTTGCCGGACAGCGGCCGCGTTGGCTGGATCGCCAGCGAGTTGATCAGCACCGCTGGCGACCTCAACACCCTAATCGTGGCCGATGCCCGCGCACCGTATTACGGCCCCATGCAGGCGGTTGCGCTGCGCAGCGGCATCGACGACTCGCTCTGCCCGGAAGCGCCAGAAAGCGGACTGCTGATCCAGACGCCAGAAGGCGTGGCCGCGGTCACCCTGCTGGTCAACGGCGTGGACATTCAGCTGAGTAATGCGACCGCCTTCTTGCAGGCACAGCCCGGCGGCGACCTGGCGGTGGACGTGCTCAACGGCTGGGTCGATGTGACGGCCGGAGGGGCAACTCAGACGGGTTTCGCCGGTACCCAGATATCCGTGCCCCTTGATGTCAGCGGCGCACCCAGCGGGCCGCCGACTTTACCGGTGCCCTATAACGGCAGCCGCGCCCAGTCCCTGCCGGTGGAAATATTGGCCGACCCGGTAGACATCGTCGAGCCGCCCACCCCCAACCAGATCACCGCAACCGTCGCTGCCCGCCACGCAGCAATGCAGGGCAATGGCGCTCAGAATCAGCACCAGAATCAAAACCAGAATCAAAACCAGAACGGCCAAGCGACGGCCCCCGGACAAAGCGGCAGCCTGCCGCCAGGACAGGGGGGTTCGCCGCCGGGCTTAGGTGGGGACCCGCCGCCGGGCCAGAGCGGCACGCCCCCCGGTCTGGGTGGAAACCTGCCGCCGGGACAGGGTGGTTCGCCGCCGGGCTTAGGTGGGGATCCACCGCCGGGCCAGGGCGGCACGCCCCCCGGTCTGGGTGGAAACCTGCCGCCGGGCCAGGGCGGAACGCCTCCCGGTCAGGGTGGCACCCCACCGGGCCAGGCCAAAAAAGACTGAGCCGCCTGCGCCGGTGATGCAATATGCACGCCGGGCAAGCCTGCCGATTTAACCTTGGGACGCCGTTGGCGCACAGCGGCGTCTCCTGGCTTCTGCCACATGGTTAGGATGGGCGATGGAAGACCTCACCGGGCGCGTAATTAAAAGTTATACTCTGGAGGAACTGATCGATGTCGGCGGTTTCGGTGCGGTGTACAAAGCGCACCAGGACATCGTCAACCGCGAAGTGGCCATCAAGGTAATCCTGCCGGCCTTCGCCAACCAACCCGACTTCATCCGCCGCTTTGAGACCGAAGCGCAGCTTGTCGCCCGGCTGGAACACCTGCACATCATCCCCCTGTACGACTACTGGCGCGACCCCGATGGCGCTTACCTGGTCATGCGCTTCCTGCGCGGCGGCAACCTGCACCAGGCGCTGACCGGCAACCGCCAGTGGGGGATCAAGTCCACCGTCCACCTGATCGAACAGATCGGATCGGCGCTGGCCGTCGCTCACCAGAACAACGTCATCCACCAGGACCTCAAACCGGCCAACATCCTGCTGGACGAGCAGCGCAACGGGTACCTGGGCGACTTCGGCATCGCCGCCGACCTCTTCGACCCGAAACAGGACCGGCGCGAAGACCCACTGCTGGGAACGCCGCTGTTCATGGCGCCGGAGCAATTCACACAGTCCGCGGCCGTCTCGGCGCAAACGGACATCTACAGCCTGGGCATCGTGCTCTATACCATGCTGACCGGGCGCACGCCGTTCATCGGCGCGGACGTGAGCGAGGTGATCTACCGCCAGATCAACGACCCGGTGCCGCCGCTGCAATTCACCTCGCCGGAACTGCCCCAGGAATTGAACATCGTCATCCGGCGCGCCACGGCCAAAGCGCCGGAAGCCCGTTACAACAGCGTGATGGACATGTTGACCGACCTGCGTCACCTGGCCCTGGGCGAGAGCGGCGAAGACATGCCACTGCCGTCTGTCCCCTCCCCCCTGCTGGATGAAGCGACAGGCGTTTTACCCAGCAGTAGGCTGCCGTCCAGAGGCCAGGGCACCCTCGTCATCCCGACGCAAGACCTGGAACCGCAGAATCCTTACAAGGGCCTGCGCGCCTTCCAGGAAGCCGACGCCGGCGACTTTTATGGCCGCGACCTGCTGATCAAACAACTGCTCGGCCAGCTGGCCAATACCGGCCCGGACGGGCGCTTCCTGGCGGTGGTCGGCCCCAGCGGCAGCGGCAAATCCAGCCTGGTCCTGGCCGGCCTGATCCCGGCCCTGCGCAACGGGCTGGTGACCGGCTCCTCGCGCTGGTTCGTGGCCAAGATGGTGCCCGGCGGCGATCCCTTCGCGGAGCTGTCGGCGGCGCTGCTGCGCATCGCCACGGACGAGCCGATCGGGCTGGAGCGGCGCCTGCGCGAGGACGAGACCTGCCTGGCCGACATCGCCAGCGACGTGCTGCCGGGCAGCGACACGGAAATGCTGCTGGTCATCGACCAGTTCGAGGAAGTGTTCACCCTGGTCACCAGCGAGACCGAACGGACACACCTGCTCAAGCTGCTATACCAGGGCGTCACCGCCGAACACAGCCGCCTGCGAATCGTGGTGACGCTGCGCGCCGACTTCTACGACCGCCCCCTGCTCTACGCCGGTTTTGGCGACCTGGTCCAGGCCCACACCCAGGTCGTGCTGCCGCTCTCTGCTACGGAGCTGGTGCAGGCTATCGTGCGCCCGGCGGACCGGACCGGCCTGAAGGTCGAAGAGGATCTGCTGGCGACCCTCGTCCACGACGTGGGCGAGCAGCCCGGCGCGCTGCCCCTGCTCCAGTACACGCTCACCGAGTTGTTCGATCAGCGCCAGGACAACCGGCTGACTAACCGCGCCTACAACCAGAGCGGCGGCATCCTGGGCGCGCTGGCCCGCCGCGCCGACGAAATCTACGACCAACTGGAGGCCGACGCCCAGCAGGCTGCCGGGCGATTCTTCCTGCAATTGGTCGCCCTGAGCGAAGAGGGCGAAGCCACCCGCCGGCGCGTGCGCCTGGCCGAACTGCTCGGCCCCCTGGACGCCGAAGCGCGCGCCGTCACCCAGGCCACCATTGACCGCTTCGCCCGCCACCGCCTGCTGACGCTCGATCACGACCCCCAGACCCGCGAGCCAACGGTCGAGATCGCCCACGAGGCGCTGATCAAAGCGTGGAAGCGGCTCAGTCAGTGGCTGGCCGACAGCCGTGAAGACCTGCTGATTCTGCGCCGCCTGGACATCTCCACCAACGAGTGGCTCGCCGCCAACGGCGAAGCCAGCTTCCTGGCGACGGGCGCGCGCCTCTCCCAGTTTGAGCTGCTGGCCAACAGCCCAACCCTCACCCCGGACCAGGACCAGCAGGACTACCTGGCGGCCAGCATCGCCCTGCGCCAGCGCAACCGCAACCGGGCGCGGCTGTTCGTCGCGGCGCTGGCCGTGATCGCCCTGGTGGCGCTGATCCTGGCCGTCTTCGCTTTCTACCAGCGGGGCCAGACGGAAATCCAGGCCGGCATCTCGCGCTCGCGCGCCCTGGCCATGACCGCCCTCACCGATACCGAAGCACTCGATACGTCCCTGCTGCTCAGCCTGGAATCCCTGCGCACAACCGATACCTTCGAGGCGCGCAGCAGCCTGCTGACCCTGCTCGACAGCCCGGCGACGGCCTTCCTGCACGGGCACGCGGGCGAAGTCCGGCACGTGGCCGTCACGCCGGACGGCCGCCGGTTGATTTCGGTCGACAGCCTGGGGATGGCCATCCTGTGGGACCTGGACAGCCGCCAACCCATCGGCCAGCCGCTGGACCTGCAGCGCGGCCCGATCAACAGCGTGGCCATCAGCCCGGACGGGACCCTGTTCGCCACCGGCGGCGAGGACCAGACCGTCGACCTGTGGGACGCCGGCGACGGCAGGGCGCTGGGCGTTTCCCTGGCCGGGCACACCGACACGATCTGGGACCTGGCCTTCAGCCCGGACGGCAGCCTCCTGGCCTCCGCCAGCGCCGACGGCACGATCATCCTGTGGGATGTGGCCGCCCGCCAACCGCTCGGCGCGCCGCTGACCGGCCATGCCGGCACGGTGTACGCCGTGGCCTTCAGCCCGGACGGGGCGCTGCTGGCTTCCGGCGGGGCCAACGAATTCGCCGGGGGCGATTCGGCTGACGATCTCGCCGCCAACGCCGTGCTGCTGTGGGATGTCGCCGGCGGGACCCTGGTCGGCCAGCATACCCAGCATCAGAACTGGGTGCGCGCCATCAATTTTGATGCCGGAGGTCAACGCGTGATCTCCGGCGATGCCAATGCCATCCTGGTGCTGTGGGACCTGCAAACCGGGGGCCTGGCCGAACTGCGGACCGGCCACACCGGCATGATCAACAGCCTGGCCCTCAGCCCGGACGGGGACCGGCTGGCCACCGCCAGCGAAGACCGGACGATCCGGTTGTGGGATATGACCACCGGACGGCTGGTGCCGCCGCTGCTGGCCGAGCACCGCGACCGGGTGTGGAGCGTCTCCTTCTTGCCGGATGGTTCGCTGGTGTCCGGCAGCGCCGACCGCAAGATCATCCTGTGGTCGTTGCGAACGGATAACCCGCTGGCCCAAACCCTGGCCATGCACGACATGCCGCTGGGCGCGGTCGCCTTCAGCCCGGCCCCGCTGGCCGAGGACGGCGCGCTGCTGGCCTACGGCGGCGGCAATCCGATCGAGCCGCCGGGCGATACCTCCGTGCGCCTGTGGCGGCTGCCGGTGGTCGACGGCACTTACCGCGTCGACCAGGCCGGCGAAATCGCGGCTTTCGAAGGGCATATCGGGCGCGTGACGGACATCGCCTTCAGCCCGGACGGGACGCTGATGGCGACAGCCGGGGCTGACCAGTTGGTCTGGCTGCGCCCGGTGAGCGCCGACAGCGATGGCCAGGGCGGCAGCCTGCTGGTCGGGCATACCGGCGTTGTGCAGAGCGTGGCTTTCAGCCCGGATGGGGCGCGGCTGGCCTCCGCTGGGGACGATGGCGCGGTCTTCCTGTGGGATACCGCGACCGGCGAACCGGTGGGCGACCCGCTGCTGGTCACAACGGGTGATGGTGAGGCGGTCGGGCTGAACGCGGTCGCCTTCCACCCGGATGGGGGACTATTGGCCGCCGGCGACCAGGCAGGCCACATCACTCTGTGGGATGTCGCGACCGGCACCCGGTTGGGCCTGCCGCTGACCGGTCATAGCGACGAGGTGACTGCCCTGGCCTTCGCCCCTGCCGGGGGCCCGGATGGGAACGTGCTGGCTTCCGGCAGCCGCGACGAGACGGTGATCCTGTGGGATGTCGCCACCCGTCAACCCCGCACCCAACCGCTGACCGGTCATGCCAACTGGGTGCTCGACCTGGCCTTCAGCCCGGATGGCACGATCCTGGCCAGCAGCGACCGCGATGGCCCGGTCATCCTGTGGGACACAGCAACCGGGCGCGCCCTGGGCGGTCCCCTGATTGCCCACGACACCTTCACCAACGCCCTGAGCTTCTCGCCGGACGGGCTGGCGCTGATCTCCGGCGGGGACGACCGGCGCGTCCTCCTGTGGGACGTGAACCCGGCTTCGTGGCAGGCGCGGGCCTGCCGCCTCGCCAACCGCAGCTTCACCGCGGCGGAATGGGCGCGTTTCTTCGAGGATACACCCTATCACACCACCTGCCCGGACGCCCCATAACTCCCGATATCAGCCAACAGCAAGCCCCGGCCTCTGACCGGGGTTTTTAGATCGGGCAGGCGCGAGCGGACGATGGCCGTCATTTCAACGGGCGGGCCGAGGGTTCGGCAACCGGGGACCGGGTCGGGTCCGGGCGGCGAGCGATGTGCCGCCCAAACCCCGCCAGGATCGTCTCCAGCAGCGGGCGGCAGTCGGCGACTCGCCGGGCGCGGATCACCACGTCCCACAGCGGCGGGAACAGCGAATACTTGATAGGCCGCCAGAACGGGCTTTTGGCTTCGGTCAGCGCCGGCAGGATCAGCTTTACTTTCATGGCCGACTCTCCGATGTGGCGGCGACCTGCGCCTGCAAAAAGGCGTGCATCGCCTGCCGCTGGGCGCGCGGTGGCCGCAGGTACCAGTGAGTCATCGGCCGCAGCCAGGACGCGGGGACGCCCAGGCGCAGGCCGCTCCAGGCCGGCTCGATGCGCTTGTAGGCCAGGTTGAGCGCCAACCGCTGCCAGAAGCCCGCCCCCGGTCGGCTAATGCGCGCCAGGATCGAACGGGTGCTGTAGAAGCGGCGGTAGGCGTGGAAGTAGCCCGCTTCCAGCGTTTCGACGGACATCCCCACCGGGCGGAAGACGGCGCGCGTCGTATCGTACAGCGACCA
The DNA here is from genome assembly GCA_034430555.1 of Anaerolineae bacterium. GTDB lineage: Bacteria > Chloroflexota > Anaerolineae > Aggregatilineales > Ch27 > DAOTXK01. The sequence continues at coordinate 7,081 of DAOUEM010000150.1, forward strand.
GTCCCGCGTCAGGATGCGCCCCTCGGCCTCCAGCCGCCGGTACAGGCCGGTATTGGGATATGGCGTGAGCACGGTGAAGGTGGCCGTCTCCAGTTGGTGATCGATGCCAAACTGGACCGTCTGGTCGAATACGTCCGGCATATCGTGGTCAAAACCAAAAACGAAGCTGCCGTTGACCATAATGCCATGATCGTGCAGCCGTTGGATGTTCTGGGCGTAACGCGCCACCTGGTTCTGACGCTTGCCGACCTCGCGCAGGCTGCCCTCCGATATCGACTCGAAGCCGACGAACAGGGTCCGGCAGCCGGCGGCAGCGGCCAGCGCGACCATCGCCGGGTCGTCGGCGAAACGGATGCTGGTCATCGCCATCCAATGCTTCTGGCGCGGGATCAGCGCTTCCAGCAGGCGGCGGGCGTAGCGCTTGTCGAGCAGCAGGTCGTTATCCAGGAAAGAGATAATGGGGCCGGGGCGGCTGTCGATCTCGGCCAGCACCTGGTCCAGCGGCCGGCGCCGGTAAAACGAGTCGGGCCGGCTACTCTCGTAGCAGAATTCGCAGTTGAAGTGGCAGCCGCGCGAGGTCGAGATGGCATTACGCACCACGTAGCTGCCCTCCGGGAAAACGTCCCAGCGGGCGGGCGACAGATCGTCCAGCGGCAGCGCCTGTCCCTGGTACACCGGCTTTAGCTGCCCGGCTTCCAGGTCGGCCAGCAGCCGCGCCCAGACCTGCTCCGCTTCGCCCACCACAACCGCGTCGGCATGGGGACGCGCTTCTTCCGGCAGGACGGCCACGTGCGGCCCGCCCAGCGCCACCGGAATCCCCCGCGCGCGGAAGGCGTCGGCCAGCCGGTACGCGTTGTCCGACGAAGCCGTCCACACGCTGATGCCGACCAGGTCCGCGTCCAGGTCCGTGTTTATCGTCTGGTGGAACTGGTCCAGCAGGATGACCTCGTGCTGCGATGGAGTCAGGGCGGCCAGCAGCTGCAGGCCGTAGGGCGGCACCATGTAGTTTTTCACCTGCGTGCCCCGGCGCGGATCGGCGCGTGGGAAGATCAGCACGATTTTCATAATGGCTCTCCTGCAGGGTTATCTTCGGATGGCGAACTGGGGTGCAAGGCGGCGGCCATCTGTTGCATGAGGATGCCCGACGCCGCGCCCAGGCTGTTCACGAACAGGTCACGCAGGGCGGCATGGAGGGTGGGCGCGCCCAAAGGCAGCCGAACGGCGATCAACTGCGCGCCTTCGATCAGCAGCGTGCCGGCCAGCACGAATCCCCAGGCCGTCCACCCGCCCCACCACGGCACATCGCCAGCAGCCGACCCCAGCAGCAGGCCGACCGCACCGAATAAACAAAAGTGGGCGACCAGGTGAAACACCTCATACTCGGCAAAATCACGAATGATGTTCAGCCACCACGTCTGTCGCCCGCTGCTGAGCATCCACGCGGCAAAAGCGGTGAACAGCAGCAGCCCGGGCGGAATCAGCCGCCGCACGAGTCGCCATAGCAGCACTGATTTCCAGCATTTCATGGGCACATCTCCTTCACTCGGCATCAGGATACGGCAGAGGCCGGTCTCGCTTCCACGGTCTGAGTGACCATCCTCACGCACCTGAGTGCTTGACGATGGCGGGGCGTTCTGCTACGTTCCCATCAGAATGATGGGCCCCATCAGGAGGATGGCCCCATTCAGGAGGGTGTGTATGTTGAATATGCTGCTGGTCGAGGACAACCTGCGGCTGCAAGAGGGGCTGAAAACCGGCCTGGAAGCCACCGGGGCAGTGACCGTCACCGGGACCTGCGTCGCCGGGGAGGAAGCGCTGGCCTGCTGCCTGGACGGCCCGCCCCCGGACGCGATCCTGATGGACGTCGCCCTGGCCGGGGAGATGAACGGCATCGAGGCGGCGGTCGCCATCCGGCGGGAATTCCCGCGCCTGCCGGTGGTCTTCTACTCCATCCAGGATGACGACGCCTACTTCCGCGCTTTTCGGCGGGCGGGCATCCTCAGCCACTACGCTTACGTGCGCAAGTCCAACTACCTGCTGCCGGCGATGATCGTGCCGCTGCTGCTGGATGCCGTAAGCGGGCGCAGCTTCGTCGACCCGGAGATCGAGGCGCGGGTGCAGGAGGTCCGCCACCGCGACGCGCACGATCCGATGGCCCTGCTGGAACCCAACGAGCAAATCGTGGCGCAGATGCTGGCCCAGGGCCTGACTAACGAGCAGATCGCCGCGCGGCTGGGCTTCCCCGCGACAAGCGCACCATCAGCCGCACCAACGGCCAGATTTACGCCGCCTGGGGCCTGGTGGACAGCGCTACCGACGAGAAGATCGCCCGCACGCGGGCCGCCATCATCGTGGGGCGCGGACGGCTGGTCCAGTGGGACGACGAGGGGGCGTCAACCGTACTCGACGAACGCGGCGAATGGGTCCCCAAGGATTGGGGCTTCGAAAATCGGACGATTGACCGATGACCGGCTCGATCGTGCTGGACTGGGCCTTGATCGCCGTTTCGCTATTTAATACGCTGGTGCTGCTGTGGCTGGGCCTGACGGTGCTGCTCAGCGCCGAGCGGCGCACCTGGGGTGTCTGGTTGATCGGCGGCGGCATGCTGCTCGGAGGCGCGTTTTTCATCAGCCACACCGCCATCCTGGGCCACGACCTGACCTTCGGCGGGGCGGGCGCGGACTTCTGGTGGCAGGTGGGCTGGGTGCCGGTCATCCTGGCCCCGTTCGCCTGGTACGGGGTCATCCTGTGGTACGCCGGCTACTGGGACGACCCGACCTCGCCCCTGCGCCGGCGGCACCGCCCCTGGTTCGCACTGGCCAATCTCCTGACCATCACGCTGATGGCCCTGATGCTCATCGGCCAGCCGCTGCCCACCTACAGCCAGATCACGCAGCTCGACCTCACGGCCCGCACGGCGCTGCAAGGCATCCCGCTGATCTTCGTGATCTACCCGGCTTTTATGGTGCTGTGCATCGTGCTATCGCTGGACGCGCTGCGGCAGCCGGCCCCCGCTCGACGCCTCATGGGCGACCTGGCCCGGCAGCGGTCGCGCCCCTGGCTGACGGCCTCGGCGGCGGTGCTGCTGGTGGTCAGCCTGCTGGTGGCGGGATTCATCGTGTGGGCGGTGGGCAGCGCCCAGGCCGGCTGGACCGTCGCGCTGCTGGGCGTGGGCATCGTCGAAGCGGTGGCCGTCTACGACCTGGCGCTGGAATCGCTGATCGCGCTGGCCGTGATCCTGCTGGGCCAGGCGGTCGTCTCCTACGAGGTGTTCACCGGCAAGACCCTGCCCCGGCGGGGGTTCTTCCGCCACTGGCGCAACGTGTGCCTGCTGGCCGCCGGTTACAGTGCTGTGATCGCCTGGACGCTGGTCATCCACCTGCGGCCCGTCTATTCCCTGCTGCTGACCACGGCCCTGATGG
>DAOUEM010000151.1:0-7052 GCA_034430555.1 Anaerolineae bacterium
AAAACTCGTCACGAAAGTATCTTTTTGGTGCGAGTTTCCTTGACCTCAGCGGCGCTGCTTAATCGCCCCCCTACCCTCCAGGTGTCAGCGCCAGCAGCAATACGACAACCAACAGCACAGCAGCCACCACAGCAATCCCCGTGATCACGTACAAAAGCAAACGTCGGCCCTGGTCCAACGTCGACAGCTTGCCTCGCAGCTCACCAACTTCTGCTGTCAAAATCAGCAGCTTCTGTCGCGTCTCTTCATGCGCCCCCTGCTCCTCGGACAGCTCTACGCGGATCTGCTCGATCATCTCCTCGCGAATGGCAATTTCCGAGTTGTAGCGCGCACGTAAGGCATTTATCTCGGTACGGGCCAGGCTCTCAGGGATGAGGGGTGTATCCAGGTCCGGAGGGCTGGCGGGCTTTTTGTGTCCTGCCCACGCTCACGCTACCGGAAAGAGCTTCAGCCATTTCCTTTCCGGTACTGGCGTGAGAGGATCTCGGTTACCAACAAGCATTCCCGTGTAGCCGTTTTCACAAATCAAAATCAAACACCTCTGGTGGCTTCCGCTTATCCACGTTGAGCTGGCCGACATAACCCAGTGTGGTCTTCAGGTCAGTATGACCCAAGTTCTGCTGGATGGCCGCAAGGTCGACACCGGCCTAGTATAAACGGATTTATACGACAGTTTTACAGGGAAAAACAGGCGGTCACCCGCCTGATTTAGGCTACAGTTGATACACATATACCTTCTGCGTCGGCGATTTCCAGCAGCATCGTGCCCAGGTGCGAGAGCACCTCAGCCGCGACCAGTCGGGCCAGCCCGGCATCGATGATGGTACGGGCGATGGCTTCCAGGTGCTCCGGGGTCAACTCGACGGTGAACCCGCCCGCGGCATCGCCGGTCGTCCCGCCCCAGGGGGCAGATTGGATGGTCATAAAAACCTCCTACAGCGCGCCCAGTTTCAGCAGTTCGCCTCCGAGCTTGCCATTGCCCCAATCATGTTCTTTAGCCAGTCGGACCACCAGCCGTTCGAGTTCTTTATCTGTTCGTGGTCTTCCTCCCTTCCCCTGCTGGCTATGCGTCCACTTACCACACACCAGCTCCCGGTGCCATTTGAACACGGTCTCTGGTTGGACTATCCGTATCACACTGCTCAACTGCCGGGCAGTCTGTCCAGTGCTTGTTTTCAGTTTCACGGCCAGCACAGCCAGGGTCAGCTTCTCGGCCCGCGACACACGCAACGGCTTATCAAGCTTCCGTTTTAGCATCGCCAGTTGCCGGCGCAGCAAGAGGATTTCTAGATCCTTGGCCTGATCGGATTGACTGCTGAGGAAAACGATTTCCACAATTGTCGAGAAGATCTGCGAAAGAATAAACCAGCCCATGCTCCCCCACTTCCTGCTGGCAGAAGAGCGCCTATTCTACCAGCAGATTCAGGGTTGATCTGGGGCAATTTGCGCTAGATGGAGTTTTTTGGGGGTACGGGCCCTGGTTGCGGTGTTTTTTGTGATAACCTGGAGATATTTGGGGCTGCACATGATCCTGTACATGGCCGGGCTTGGGTGTCGAGGCCGCGCCGGCTTTGCTCTTTGTCTCCGCCATGCTAGAATCGAAAGCGAGAACAGAACAGTTGGAGACCGTACCCTCTGGACCTTCTCACAGGCTCGTGAAGGACCTTGGTAGATGCTGGCCTCACCAGCACACAGGAGGGAGACATGTTAATCTTTGTGAAGGGTGGAAGTGAGAACAAAGCTGCGCTCAAACGACTAAGCAACGAACTCTACAGCAAAGCCTATGCCTCTTGTGGCCTGGCGAATTTCTACTACGGGTTCACTCCCTACACAGGGACACACGAGTACGATTACTGCCAGATTACATTCGAAGTCAAAGGGACAGCCGCCCAACTTGCATTCCTCAACATCGTGGATGGCAGATTCGAGATCATCCGCGTCGAGCCCGAAGATGCCACCACTGAAGGAGAAGCCATTGCCCAGTGGGCAAAGGAACACGAACAACGACCTTTGCCCAAAGAAGCTGGCCCTCCAAAGAAGGAAGCCGAGCCCCCCTTGATCCAAGCGCTCAGGGATGGAGTCGGGGATGCACGATGGCAGGCAGCCTTTGCGCTTGGACAGGCACAGGATCCAGGAGCAGTCATGGTGCTCATATCTGTCCTAGATGACAGGGAAGAGAAGGTCCGGGGTGCTGCGGCGACAGCGCTTGGCAACATTGGCGACGCACGGGCTGTTGAGCCACTCGTCGGGGCTCTCGATGACCAACATTGGCGCGTTCGTGAACAAGCAGCTTTCGCCCTGGGCATGATAGCGGGCGCCGACGTAGTGAAGCCGCTCATTCGATGCCTGAAGGACGAGCAGAGTGATGTCCGGTACGCTGCGGCGGAGTCGCTCGGCAACCTCGGGGATCGGGCTGCGGTCAAACCGCTGATCAAGACCCTGAAAGATGCAGAGAGCAATGTCCGAAGGATCGCAGCATTGGCGCTTGGCGATATCGGTGATGTGGACGCCAAGGAGGCACTCAACGAAGCTGCGAGAGACGAACACGTGAGCGTTCGCGAAGCAGCGAACAAGGCATTGGAGATGATCGGCGTGGCGACGAGAGGAGAGCCAACAGAGACGCCCGAATCCAAGCACGAAGACTTTGTCAAGTGCTGGTACTGCCAAACACGCCCCGCCGACCCTGAGATCTCCGTGCATATAACAGTGAAGCAGGGTGACAGGCAAATGACCATCAAAGTGCCCCGCTGCCAACACTGTCTCTCAGCCGTACAGGGAACCGGCCAGAGAATCGCCTGGGGCTTGGCTGTGGTAACTGCTATGTCCACTGTTCTGTGTCTGCTCTCCGCGCTGGTCTTGAGCAGTTGGTGGCTGGGTTTTGTTGTTGCGATCGTTTCGGCATGCATCGCTGTCTATGCAGCATTCGGGCTTGAGAAGAGGCGATACAGGACGGCGGGCACTCGAATGATCAAGGTCTATATAACACGGTTTCCCGGCACGGTGCTGCGGATCCTCGGCGATCGAGGATGGACACACTATGAGAGTCTGGCCACCCAGCTAGCCGAGCAATCATCTAGCCGATGGGTCCAGGGTGAAGCCCAATAGGGCCTACGGCCTGCGCTGAACTTGGTCACCGTCCCCCAGCAAATCGAGCCGCTGGTGCCCGGCATGCCCTGGCCCCTGTCCTGGATATCGTGCAGGATCCGCGCTGGGGACGCACCGAAGAAACACTGGGCGAAGACCCCTATCTCGTGGGGGTAATGGGGACAGCCTGTGTCCGCGGCCTGCAGACTGATGATCTGCAAAATGGCATCGCTGCCACCGGCAAGCACTTTATCGGATACGGGGCCTCAGAAGGCGGTCTGAACTGGGCCCCTGCCCATATCCCCGAACGCGAGTTGCGCGAGATCTACGCGCGCCCTTTTGAGATGGCAATTAAAGAAGGCGGTATCGCCACTATCATGAACGCTTACCAAGAGATGGACGGCGTGCCGTGTGGCAGCTCCAGGAAGAAGAGGACATACAACGTTTTCAGACCCAGGGTCGGTAGTGTCAAGATCAGTGTGTAAACGGCCAGCCTGCTCAGAACGGAAAACGGTCTTCGAAACGAATCGCCAGTTGGTTCAAGATGCTTCTCCACTCCCGGACCGGCACGGTCCATTTCTGGGTGATGTTGCGCGTGACCAGGAAGAGCAGCTTGCGGGCCGCTTCCGGTGACGGAAAAGCGCCCTTCGTTTTGACGACCTTGCGCAGCTGGCGATGATAGCCTTCGATAGTGTTGGTCGTGTAGATCAACCGCCGGATCGGGGCTGGGTAGTCGAACATTGTCGCCAGGTACGGCCAGTTGTTCTGCCAGGAGCGCACGGCAATAGCATACTTGTCGCCCCACTTTTCGTCCAGCCGCTGTAGGTGAGCTTCAGCTTCTTCACGGGTCACCCCCGGTAGATGGCCTTCAGGTCGGCCACAAACGCCTGGTGGTCCTTCCCGGCGATGTAACGCAGACGGTTGCGGATTTGATGGATGACGCAAACTGGATGGCAGTCTGCGGAAATACGGCGTGAATGGCCTCGTCGAAGCCAGTCAAGCCATCGATGCAGGCGATGAAGATAGCTTCCACCCCCCGTGCCGGCCAGTCACTGAGCACGCTGAGCCAGAAGTTGGCCCCCTCTCCGCCATCGCCGACCCACTGGCCTAACACGTCGCGTTGGCCCTCCAGATCGATGCCCAGCGCACTGTACACGGCGGTATTCTGTACTTTCCCCTCACGCCGCAGCTTGATATGGAGGGCGTCCAGGTAGACAATGGGGTAGATGGTCGCCAGAGGGCGGCTTTGCCACTCCTCGACCAGTGTCCATACCTTGTCCGTGATAGCACTGATCGTGTCCGGCGAAACATCCAGGCCGTACAGCTCGTGCCGTGTGTCCCGGATGTCACGCACCGAGACCCCCTTGCCGTACAGGGTGATGATTTTCTCTTCGATTTCGTTGGTGTTCCGGGCGTGTTTCTTCAGCAGGCTCGACTGGAACACGCCATGGCGGTCACGCGGCACCTGAATCTCTACCTCGCCGCCTGATGAGCGCACCGTCCGGCTGCGCTTGCCATTGCGGCTGTTTCCGGAGTTGCGCCCCTTGGCTTCATACGGTTTGTAGCCCAACTGGGCGCTCAACTCGGCTTCCAACATCTGTTCCAGCGTGGTGGCGAACAACCTGGCGAAGATACCATCCTTGCCAAAGAAATCGTCCACTGATTCCGCTGTGCCCAATTCGCGCTGAATGTCCTCCAACGCCGGCAGGGCGGGCGGGCTTTCACTTTTTTCAGGATGCTTTTTGGTGCTCATGGTCTGCCTTTCAGCCACGCTGCAATCGCAGCAGTATACTCACTTCGGCAGTCCATTTACACACTCAATCGTACACTCTCCGGTGTAACCTGCCCAAACAATCGGGCGAATATACAATAGCGCCGTCTGTGCTGGTAACCGGCTGCCACCTGGCCGCCCGGTGAACGTTCAGGCGGCGCACTTTATCGGCTGTGCCTGGCTGTTTTCATCCCAGGCTCCTGGTAATCCACTTTTTCTAAGATCAATCTCCCGTTTGTTCTACACTCCTTTCACAAGTCGTCTGTTGCCGCTTGCCCTGATTTTGGCAAATTCTAACACGCCCTGGCTCTTGTCAACCCTCAGTAGGGATAGGAACGGCGCTTCGCGCCCTATTCTTTGAACTGAGGGTCAATGCACTGGCTTCGCCGTGTGACAATCGCCTTGCGGCGTGTCCTTGCCCCATTAACAGGGCAAGGCGGAAAAACGGCACACTCGCCTAACTGCCCACCTTAATCGAAAGAGGCGGCACTCCTTGCACGAGTAACCGCCTCAGTAGCAGCTAGATCGGAGCTAACTGCCATGACGAACCATACCACGAGCAAGACTAACGGACAAGCCAAAATCTACGCCCTGGTGACCGAACAGGTCATCGCCGCCCTGAAGGCAGGCACCATCCCCTGGCGCAAGCCCTGGCGCGTTTACACCCCAACACTGACCTGCCCCCAGGTTTCAGTACCACATCCAATGTTAGTCTCAGGGGATTCCAAACAACAAAAAACCCTGTCACCATCCTGAAAAAGAAAATGGTGACAGGGTTCCATCGTATGATTCACGGCAGGTTTTCATATCAGGCGGCTCTTTTGTATGACAGCAACACTGTCAAAATCGCCCGTTTATAGGTGTAATCACTCCCCCAAAACACGTAGCCTCCGCGGGTGCGACCCCCGTCGCCCCCCGCCTGTTAGTAATACCCAATTAAGTACATATGTTCTACTTGGACGCTCTGAGAGCGTCCATTTTCTTTGTACAGTGTTCCCATGCTATCATACTCAAAAGGAGAACCGCCCCTATCCCCAGTGTTGGGTCGCCTCAATACAGCACCATCCCCGCCCCGCGAACGCCGCTAGAACACTCCTCTCCACATGTGAACAGCCTGCCCTGTCTGGAGGTAGGACTATGCCTGATCGCTTGACCATCCACACCTTCGGTGGCTTAGCAATCGAACTCGATGGCTTCCCCGTGACCGGCTTCGACCAGAACAAGGTCCCCGCTCTGCTGGTCTACCTGGCCTGTACAGGAAGAGCCATCGCCAACTTATGCTGCTGCTGGCTCAATCAGGGGAACGGGTGGCTGCCTTGGAGCAGTATGAAACCTGCGCCAGGCTGCTGCAGGAAGAGATGGGAGTTGAACCTTCGGCTGAAACTGCTGACCTGTACAGACGAATCAAGGCGGGCGAGTTGCAGCTTGCTATAGCGTCAGCTGTGGCTAGTTCTACTGATACCCTGGTGAATCCCTACAAAGGCCTGCGCGCCTTCCAGGAAACCGACGTCGGCGACTTCTTTGGACGCGAGACACTCACCCAGCGCCTGTTGGACCGGCTGGCTGAGGATGTACCTTTCACTCGATTCCTGGCTGTAGTTGGACCCAGCGGCTGTGGCAAGTCGAGCGTGGTCAAGGCCGGGTTGATTCCATCAGTTCGAGAGGGGAAGCTGCCGGGTTCCGCGGACTGGCCGGTCGTTGAGATTGTGCCTGGCAATCATCCATTTGAGGAGCTCGAGATCGCCCTCACCCGGTTGGCTACCGACCTACCCACTGACCTGATGAGCCAGTTGAAACGCGACAAGCGTGGCTTAGTTCGGGCCGCTCGGATGGCCTTACCTGAAGGCAGTGATGAGCTACTGCTCGTCATCGACCAGTTCGAGGAAGTATTCACGCTGACTGCGGACCAACGAGAGACCAAGTTCCTACTGGACAGCCTTTACGTGGCGGCGACCGATCCCCGCACGCCCTTGCGAGTAGTGATCACCCTGCGCGGCGACTTCTATGACCGCCCACTGATGTATCCCGACTTCAGCGAGATGGTTCGCCAGCGCACCGAAGCCGTGGTGCCCCTGACCACGGATGAGTTGGAACGAGCAGTCACCGGTCCCGCCGAGCGTGTCAGTATAACGCTGGAAACAGGGTTGACCACCACCATCGTGACCGAGGTCAGCGAGCAGCCGGGCGCACTGCCCAT
>DAOUEM010000152.1:0-4137 GCA_034430555.1 Anaerolineae bacterium
AGCGTGATCAACTCCTGGCGGATCAGGCGGCCACCCGGTTGACCGACCTGGGTTACGAAAACGTCGAGATTTACGTGGGTGATGGTAGCCAGGGCCTGCCGGACATGGCCCCGTACGATGCGATCCTGGTATCGGCGGCGGCCCCGGCTATCCCTGGCCCCCTCCGCAGCCAGCTGGCCGATGGCGGTCGGCTGGTGCTGCCAGTGGGCGACCGCGACCACCAGGTCCTGGAGCGCGTGTGGCGCACGGGGGAGACCTGGCATATCGAGCGCCTGGTGTCGGTCATGTTTGTGTTGTTATACGGGCGATACGGTTTTGGCGAGCGGCCGCAGGGTTAGCGCCGCTTCACCGCAGGATTGTGCTCAGCGTGCCTGCCGGGGCGCTTTTTTGATCCGAATAATAGGCCGGATCAGGTCTCCAGGGCTGGGCTGGGTGGGGCTTGTTCGTCAGCGATCAGCACGACGTTCAGCGTGATCGCGCTGCTGACCACCGCCTCCGGTAGGATGATACCGAAATCTGCCAGGTTTATGTCCATGACGCCGGCGGCGTCCATGTGTCCCTGGATGACGGTGGCCGGGCCGATGCTCATGGTGACCGGCTGTGTTTGCCCGTGCAGGGTCAGCGTGCCGGCCAGGGTGAAGGCGACCGGCTCCTCGGTCACCGGCACCAGCGTGGTTGATTCGGCGTTAAACGTGGCGACTGGGAAGGCGTTGGCTTCCATGCCCAGCCGCAGCGCCTCGTCGATGACGCCGGTGCCGACGGTGACGCTGGGCGTATCGATCAGCACGAGCACGGCAACGCGCAGTTGGCCTTCCTCCGGAGTCAGGATGACATGGCCGCCCAACACGTCATAGCTGCCTTCCACCCGGATGCTGCCGCCTAACGCTTCCGCCGTAAAGGAGACGGTCGATTCCGCCGCCAGCACATGAAGCGTGGTGGCGGTGACGGCGGTTGGCGTCAGAGTCGGTTGGGGGGGGACCGGCGTCACGGGAGCGGGGGCGCCGCATCCGGCCAGCAGTAACATGAGTAACAAGAGGGCGGTCGCGCGCATGGCGTTTTTTCCAGTATGCTCACGTTCAGGATCGAGTTGGGGCGCCGGCTTCAATGCGCTTCCGGGTGGCCTGGAGGTTCCGCATCCACGGGACTGGCCTGATCGAGCGCGCGCCGGATGTCCCGCTGGTGGATCATGTTGTGGCGATAAATGAGCTTGAGCATTTTATCGACGGTAGTCCTGCCAAAGAACGGATGCCGCCCTTCACGGTCCAGGTCTGCCGGCTGCATCTTCCGCACGATCTCGATGGTGGTGATGCGTGCTTGTGAGAAGGCGTCCCGGATGGCCGCGATGTCGGTGCAGTCCATGCCGCCGACCTGCTGTTCGTTTAAAGCGTCGATATCGACATCTTCGGGAGAGCCTGGCCCGCCCAGCAAGATGTCGCTGATCGGATAGTGAAAACCCTGCTCCGCATTGAGGAGATGGCACAACACCTCGCGCGGCGTCCAACCCATGCCGCTGGCGTAAACGGGCTGCGACCACTGTTCCGGGGTAAGCGACCGGAAAAAGTCGAGCGTCTTGAGACCTTCGTTGGCCAGGCGGTTGACGATTATGGGCAGTTGATCATCGGCCATAAGTATCCCCTGTGTGCTGCCTTTCCGTGGAGGCAGTGGCTAAGATTCGGCGCGCGGCTTGACTTCCGCGCCAGAATCGGTCAGCGATTCGCCACCATCGATGGTCAGCAGCACGCCGGTCAGGAAATCCTCGCGAGCCAGGTAGACAACGGCGCGGCCCACGTCCTCCGGCGTGCCAGGGCGTCCCAGCGGCAGGCGCTGGCCAAGCTCCTGCCAGCTTTCTTCGCTGCGGGTTGGTTCCTTCATCACCGGGCCGGGCGCGATGGCATTGACGCGAATGTGCGGCGCGAGTCGGCGGCCCATCACTTTGGAGAGGGCGAGCAGGCCGGACTTCGCCACGCTGTGATGCGGGTAGTCCTGCCACGGCTGGATGGCGCTTAAATCGACGATGTTGATCATCACGCCGCCGGGTGGGTCCTGGCTCAGCATCTGGCGGGCGGCGGCCTGGCTGGCCAGGAACGGCCCTGTCAGGTTGACGTTAATCACGCGCTGCCATTCTTCGTAGGAAATCTCCAAGAAGTCCGTCTTCTGGAACATATTGGCGCTGTTGACCAGGATATCCAGACGCCCGAAGTGGTCGGTAATGGCTTCGAACAGGGCTTTTACTTGCTGCGGGTCGGACTGGTCGGCCCTGACTCTGATGGCGTCCACACCGTAACTTTTGATCTCGCGCACGGTATCCTGGGCGGCCTCCTCTGAGCCGAAATAGTGTACGACGATATGCGCGCCTTCTGCGGCTAATGCCAGCGCGATGACCTTGCCGATGCGGTGGGCGGAGCCGGTCACCAGGGCGACTTGATTGGCAAGCGATATTTGCATGATCGATTCTCCTTGGCAGGTGCCGCCAGGATACATCGGGGACAGCGTTCCCGCCTATCATACTGGAATGCCGTTTTCCAGGATACTGTACCGTGTGACCAGGGCCCATTGTAATATGGGGTTGAAGAGGAATGTTGGCGCGATGGAGGAAAACGACCGCCCCAGCCAGCGGGGCCGGGGCGGTGGGAAATCATAAGCCTGCCGATCAGGCGGCTTGATCGTCTGGGCTGGTGAGCGTCACTTTGACCTCGATCAGTTCCAGTTCGCGGAGCAGGCGGACGGCCATCTCGTCGCCCGGCTGCTTGCTCTGCAAGATGCGGTGCAGGTCGTCCAGACCTTCTACGACCTGATCATCGGCGCCGATCAAGATGTCGCCACCGGTGATGCCCGCCCTGGCTGCCGGGCTGCCGTCCATTACTTCGTGGAGGTAGACGCCGTGGGACTGCTCCAGGTTGTGGTGCCGAACCAGGCCCTCGTAGAGCCGCTGGCGCTCGCCGGCGATGCCCAGGCGCGGGCGGTGGACCTTGCCATAGGTGACGAGGTCCTGTGCCAGCTTCTGGGCGGTGGCGCTGCTGATTGCCAGGTTGATGCCCTGTGCTTCGACCAGGCTGGCCGTATTGATGCCGATGACCTGCCCGGCGCTGTTGGCCAGCGGGCCGCCGCTCATGCCGGGGTTGAAGATGGTGGAGGTCTGGATCAGGTCCTCCATCAAACGGCCGGACGGGCCGCGCAGCTTCCGCGCCAGCGCGCTGACAATGCCCGTGGTGGCGACCACGCCGTCGCCATCGGGATTGCCGAGGGCCAACACGGCGCTGCCCACCTGGAGCGCACCAGAGTCGCCCCACGGGGCGGCGGTGAGATTTTCCGCCTGGACCTTGACGACGGCAAGATCGGCGGCGGAGTCCGTGCCCAGCACTTCGCCTTTGAGGTGCTGGCCGTTGTGCAGGTGCACGGCAACGTGCTCGGAACCGCGGACGACATGAAAGTTGGTGACGATGGTCCCCGCCTCGGCGTCGATGATGACGCCGGACCCGTGGTTGGTCCGGGCGCGACCGTGCTTCCAGCCTCGGCCGCCGCCGCTGGTCGCTTTGACACGGACCACGGCAGGGCCTACCGCTCCGACGATGGCCTGGATCGCCTGACTGTAGGCGTCAAGCGTGGCTTGAGCCGATTCCAGGGTGGTCATGAGGGTTTTTACTCCTTACTCGGTATTCGATGTCCCGCTTTCTGCAACGCACTCGCCGTCCAGGTTTCTCCTGCGACGGGAGTCTCTTCAGAAGGCGTTATCTCCAGTATAGAGTGGTTGAGCCTTAGTAGACAACGGGTGTCGGGATTTCTGATAGATTTCTAACCGGGGGGCCTATCGAGGGCGCATGTATTCCCGGGCCGGTCGCTTGTGCTAGAATAGGCGGCATTCAAGCAGGAGCTGGAGGCCGGGAGTTGGTTGGGTGATGATATTACAGGAGAATATCCGGCAGGCCGCGGCCTTGATAGCCGGCAGCAGGCGCCTGGCGGTCTTGACAGGGGCTGGTGTCAGCAAGGAAAGCGGGGTGCCGACCTTCCGCGATGCCATGGACGGGCTGTGGGCGCGCTACGACCCCGAACAACTGGCCACGCCGGTGGCATTCCAGCGCGATCCGAAGCTGGTGTGGGATTGGTACACCTATCGACGCGAGCTGACACGGCAGGCCG
>DAOUEM010000153.1:0-5410 GCA_034430555.1 Anaerolineae bacterium
GCATCATGGCCTGGATGAGGCCCAGCTTACGCTTCATCCCGGAGGAGCAGTCCTTGACCTTGCGGGTCATGTCCATGTCCAGGCGTTCGGCCAGCTCGCCTACGTACTTCTCGTCCACGCCGCCGCGCAGGCCGCCCAGGAAGCGGACGAGGTCCCAGCCGGTCATCTGGTTCCACAGGGCCAGCTCGCCGGGCAGGTTGCCGAGGCGCTCGTGCAGCTTGACGCTGTCTTTGTTGACATCCAGGCCGAAGATCTCCGCCCGGCCACTGGTGGGCCGGATGAGGTCCAGCAGCGTGCGGATGGTCGTGGTTTTTCCGGCGCCGTTTGGCCCCAGGTAACCGAAGATCTCACCCCGGTACACGTCCAGGTGAAGATCGTTCAGGGCCTGGACTTTGCCGTAGTGTTTGGTCAGACCTTCAATGTGAATGACGATATCTTGCGAGGCGTTCATGTGCACCTCCGAGTTATGCCTCAGCGTGATCAAAATGCATCCGACTTTTAGGTAACCCTAAAAAGGCGAGTTCTAATAAATCCTAGCATAGTTCGATCAGTCGTATCCCCCTCAATTTTAGGGGTTTGCCCCAGCTCCTTTCCGCCGATCGGGCGGTAAGGTTCTTCACGAATCAGGTGGGCGACCAGCCGCTTCAGGTAGTAGAGGGGCAGGAGCCACTCCCAACCAGCCGTGGGCGTCACCACGTACCCATTGACCAGCAGCGCCAGTCCGAACACCAGTAACGCCACCGGGCGCCGCAGGTAACCCGGCCCACGCCGCACGATCACGGCTGCCAGCAGCAGGTAGCCGTACGCGATTATACCGCAGATCCAATCGCCATCGCGGAACAGCCAGGCCACCACAAACGGATGCAGGTGCAGGGCCACGAACGACAGGTGCTGGCGGAAGCCCTGTCGGGCCGGTGATACCAGCGCTTAGCCGGCGAGGACGCATTCGCCACCACGCCGCCGGCGATATCCAGGGCGAACAGCTCCACCCAAGTCGAGCCAGAGCCAATCAGGCGATCCCAGGCGTCAGCTGGGGTACTTGCCGCCGATCTTCATAACAAAGCCGTGTATCTTGTGGAAAAACGAGGTATTCGAGAGAAACATAAACGGGCAGTAGCCGGCCACGACGGTCAGGTCGTTTTCCGCGCAGACGGCCAACGCTTCGTCGCTGACGGCCCCAATGCCCTCGCCCCGGTGCAGCCAGACGTGGCCCACCCCGGAGATTCTTCCCCTGTTTGCCTGCCGATTATTACCGTCCAGGCAGCCGCGCCGTAGCCGCGCCTTGACAGGCGTGCCCGATTTATCTGGCGGCGGATATGCCTTATACTGGATACTAGAGAGAGCGGGAGGCGTTTATGACCCCTGACCTGTGGACGTTTTACCAGCCCATGTACCGCAGCCGGCGCTTTGAAGAAGCCGTGGCCGACCTGTGGCGGCAGGGCCATATCTCCGGCGAGATGCACCTGGGCATGGGCGAGGAAGCCGTCGCCGCCGGGATCGTGGCCCACCTGCAGGACGGCGACGCCCTGGCGCTCGATCACCGGGGCACGCCGCCGCTGGTCATGCGCGGGGTGGACCCGGTCGCCCTACTGCGCGAGATGCTGGGGCACCCGGACGGATTGTGCGGCGGACGGGGCGGGCACATGCACCTCTTTTCACCGGAACACCTGGCCGTGTCGTCGGGGATCGTGGGCGCGGCAGGGCCGGGCGCGGTGGGCTTCGCGCTGGCGGCGCAGCACCTCCGGCCGGGCAGCACGAGCAGTCGCTGTGGGGCTGGCTGGCCCACATCCCCGGCCTGACGGTAGTCGTGCCTTCGACGCCAGCCGATGCCGGCGGCTTGATGCTGGCCGCCCTGGAACACCAGGGGCCGGTCATCTTCCTGGAGCACAAACTGCTGGTCGACGCCTGGCTGGATTACCTGGGCGCGGGCGGGCGCAAGACGGTGCAGTATGACGTGCCGGCAGCCGGGGCGAAAGGTCCCGTGCCGGACCGGTGGGCACCGCTGCTGCTGGGGCAGGCGGTCACGCGGCGGGAAGGCGGCGACATCACCCTGGTCAGCCTGGGGGTGGGCGTACACCGCTGCCTGGAAGCGGCGGACGTGCTGGCGAGGGACGGCATCGCGGCGGGCGTGATCGACCTGCGCACGGCGGCCCCGCTGGACCGGGCGTCGATCCGGGCGGCGGCGGTCCGGGCCGGGCGCGTGCTGGTGGTGGACGAGGATTACCGCGATTGCGGCCTCTCCGGCGAAGTGGCCGCCACGATCATGGAGGCGGGAATCGCGGCGAAGTTCGGGCGCGTGTGCACGGAAGAGACGATCCCTTATGCACGGGCGCAGGAGGACGAGGCGCTGCCCAACGTCAAACGCATCGTGACGGCGGCGCTGACGCTGTTTTCGTAGCAGGCCGGTGCCGGTGACGGCCCTCGGCGTTTTCCCCCGTTTTTTGCTGAATGCCATCGCCGGCGGTGATGGGATTGGGGCATTATCACCGCCGCACACCCCGCTGGATCGACCGAACAATTGAACTTTTTGGGGAGGAAAGAATGGCTGTTTACGTCCTGCTGAGCAACCTGACCGACGAGGGCGCCAAGACGATCAAAGGCAACCCGGCCCGCATCAAAGAGGTGAATGCCGAACTGGAGAAACTCGGCGTGCAGGTCAAAGCCCAGTACGCCACGCTGGGACCGTACGACTTCGTCAACATCGTGGAAGCGTCCGATAACGCCACCGTGATGCGCGTCTCGGCGGAGCTGGCCTCGCGCGGCACGATCAAGATCACCACGCTGCCGGCGATGGACATCGACGCTTTCATCGCCTCGCTGGGCTGAGTTTCCCCCCGCCCCGGCACCCTCAGCGCCGGTGGGCTGTCTATGCTCGCCGGCGCTGAGCGGACCATACGCGCCATGCCCGACCGAACGCTGGGACTCCTGACAACCGCGGCGGCGGTCCTGGGGCTGCTGACCATTCCCAGCCTGCCCCTCGACGCACGCCCTATCGCCTTCATGCTGTACTGGGCCATGCTGATGCTCGGCCTGGACCGGCTGTCGCGGCACCCGCCAGATGAGGAGGAGTAAGGCAGGCGTCAAACCACAGTGTGCCTCATGCGCCGTAACAACAATGATTATCGACGTCTCACTTTTCTAGTATAATAGAGCATGCATTAATAACTTGTGGCACCTGTTGATGAAGAAGGCCAACATGAGCACTCAGCTATCAGACGACACTCCCCAAATTATCCTCGATCAATTGCATGAGATTGGCATCGAGGCGCTTTTTGCCGCTGATTATGAAACCTAAAAGGCACGAAAGGAAAGAGTACGGCTTGCCAAACAAAAACTCCGCTATGCAAAAAGCAACTTGCGAGATGCTCAAAAAAACGTTAAGGCAAAATATGATGCTCGTAATAGCTATGAAGCCATAAAGGAACGGCAGTATCTAGCACCCTATGATCCTCTCGACAAATTGATTACTGAATTGGAGATTGCGCTCAAAGAGTTTGAGATATCGGATGGGCCTACTGAACTTCCAACATTTGGAACCAAAATCGTTGGGGATATTTATGATGAAGAGTGGCTTATTCTTAGCGAGCGGGACGCCCTGATCTGGCAGTTCGAGAGAGAATATCAGCAAGCCAAACAAAAGAAGCAAGAAGTAGTAGAAGAAATTAAAAGTAGTGCTGCCTCTTTGAAAAAGGTAATCGAGTTTTCAAAAAACGAACTAAAGAAACTAACTCCAATTAGAGCTGTGTTTTCGATCCTAATCAACTCGGTTATATACATCGCAATTTCGGTTATGATTTTTTCTTTAGTTGCACCATCATCACCTGAATACCCACTCGCGGTGTTGTTCACTGGCGGGTTGTTCGTCCTGGCAGCAGGTACTACACTTATTAGACGGCATAACAGAACACAAACCCTCAAAAGCCAAATTGCAGAAGGTCAAAACAAATTACTTGGACTGAAAAACATCTATCAAGGACTTGGTAAAACAGCCCGTGAACTCGAAGCGACTCGTAAAAAGTTTTACTCTGACCTTGGACCGGAGCCTTAGAAATTTATCAGCCCCAATCGGCCAGGTCGAGGATACGCTGCACGGTCGGCGCGCCGTATGCCGCGCCGCCGGTGAGCACCAGCAGGTTGGGCAGCACCTGGGCGGAACCCGATCCATGGGTGTGCCCGCACAGCACCAGCAGCGCCCGGTCCGGGTGGGCGCTCATCACGGCCCGCAGCGCCTCCCCCACCGACTGCGCCACGAAGTGCGGCAGGAAGTCGTCGTCGCTGAGGCCGCCCTCGTGCCAGCAGGCTTCGCGGAAGGGCGGCGGGTGCGTGACCAGCAGCAAACGCCGGTATTTGCGCAGGGCTATCGGCAGCACCATACGGAAGTAGGCGGCGGCGGCATCACCCAGCGCGTGGAGCCGGTGCAGGCGGTCGGCGCGGTTGAGGCCGGCGAATTCGTCGATCAGCAGATAGTCGTTGAGGATGACGGGCGAGTTGGCATAGTCGCCGCAGCGGCCATCCGCCCAGGAATCGTGCCCGACCAGGCCCACCCCCGGCCTCAGCTCGATCACACCCGCCTCGTTGAGCCAGGTCAGCCAGTGCGATTCGGCGGTGAGCTGCTGCACGGCAGCGCGCACGGACTCAAACGAACCGTGGTAAAAGTCGTGGTTGCCCAGCACGAAGTAGACGGGCCGCTGCAAGCGCCGGTCGATCTGGAGCAGGTAGCCGGGCAGCGATAACGCCTCGCCGATGTCGCCGGAGATCAGCACGGCGTCGGGGTCGTGGGCCAGCACCGTATCCAGGAAAGCGTCGATCTGCGGCGGCTCCAGGAAGTTGAAGTGGAGGTCCGTCAGCCAGGCGAGTCGCATCGGGGGACGTCCTTTCGTCAGGGCGGCGGCTTGCGGCACCCGCCGGGCTTGCAGCACCGGCCCACCAGATGCGCCGCCGCCGCATCAGGCAGCAGGCGAGTCAGGGCCGCGCTCAGCCAGAAGAACAGGCCGCTAAAGGCGAAATAGGTCGGGTCGTCGACGGGGCGCAAGTCGTCCAGGACCAGGCCGGACAACCGCGCCAATTCATCGAGCCGGCGGTGGGTGTTGGCCCGGTAGACGACGGGGAAGGTGTCGGCTTCCGCCCGGCCATAAAGCAGCGGCACCAGCCGGTTCTGCAGGGGCTTGAGCGTCCGGTTCAACAGGGCGACAGGGCTGTGCCGGTTGGGGGCGAGGAAGAGAAAGGTCCCACCGGGGCGCAGCACACGGCTCACCTCGCGGAAGCAACGCAACGGGTCCGGCAGGTGTTCCAGCACCCAGGCGGAGATCACCACGTCGACCGAAGCGGCGGGCAGGGGGAGAGCCTCGGCGGCGGCGACGGCGCGGGGCAGGCCCGGCAGGCGGTGCTCGACCAGGGACGTATGATCGGG
>DAOUEM010000154.1:0-4038 GCA_034430555.1 Anaerolineae bacterium
TCCTGGGCGAAAACCGGTGACGCCAGGGTCAGCAGCAGGCCGACCGCGATCAGCAACACACAGGCGCGCATCTGTCGATCCTCCCCGTAAACAGGTGTCACTAATATAGGCGCGGATCGGCGCGCGCGCAAACCCGGACCAGGGTCCGGTTTTTCGTCGGCCTTTTTTGTGGGAGAGCAGGGACGTTACAACTCGGGCCGGCGCGCTTCGGTAGTGGGAAGCGCGCTTACAGCGGGTGCCCGGCGATGCGGCAGGCGTGTTCGACCACGGCCCGCTGACGGTCGTCCAGCAGGGGGAGCGCCGCCCGCGCCGCCAGCCCGTACAGCGCCAGCGCGGCCTGGCAGGTCTGGGAGAACGACTCCCCGCCCAGGCCAAAGGCGCGGGCCTGGGCCGCCGCCCATGTCTCGCCCAGGCGGGCCGCCACCAGCGCCCACAGCCGGTTTTCGGTTTCGCACAGCAGGCGGTGGTGCAGCGCCATAATCACCGCCAGGCGGAGGGCCAGCAGGTTGCGCTGCACGGCGGCGGTCAGGCGCAGCGTGCCGCCCATCGTCCCCACCAGCTTGTGCACCTCTTCCGCCAGGCCGGTAATCTCTGCCGCGACGACGTCGTCGCAGGCGGTCTCGATGCCCGTCCAGGTCCAATGCTGGGCCTCCACCTGCAGGTCGGCGGCCAGGCCGGCGGGATCGCGCAGCAGCACCGCGCACCGCCAGCCGGGGATGACCGTGCCGACTGCCAGCGGACGGGTGAAGGCTTCGCGGCAGGCGTTCGCCGTCTGCCAGGAAGTAGAGACGAGCACGTCCTGGACCTGGCTCAACTGGTAATCAGGGCCTTCCCCCAGGGCCAGCAGGTCGAGGTCGGAGTGAGTCTGGGCGTCGCCGCGGGCTTGGCTGCCGAACAGGATCACGGCCAGCGCGCCCTGTGCGATCAAACCATCGGCGATGGTGCGGGCGAGTTGTAAGACAGGTGGTGGCATTGGGCTATCCCCCTTAGTGGCGGGAGCCGCATCCCCCCTCAAGTGGGGATAAGAGGCATCCGGTTGGTCGGTGGTGGGTCTGTGGATTAGATGCAAGTATAAGTCAGAAGGTTACAGAAGTCCAATGGCCCGGCTGCCGGCCCGCTGGGGGGGGAGCACGTGGTGTAGGGGCGAGGCGGTGCCTCGACCGGGCGAAGCAGCGCTGGCGCTGCCCACCTGTTCGAGGGGCTTTACTGCCCCCGCCGGTCCATGCGGATGTCTATGGTCAGCGTGTCGCTGCTGATGCTCACCGCGCGGAACTCGACGTTTTCCGCCTCGGAGGCGGCCCGGCCAAACGCTTCCGCCAGTTCGCGGTTGATGGCGGCGATGCGGTCGTCGGTCATGGTGAAGTTTTCCACGTTCACCGCGGTGACCTGGGCCATCAGCCCGCCGTCCTGGATTGTAACCAGTATACGTGAGAGCCGGCTGGCCTGTTGCGGCGCGCGGGTAGGGACGTAACATGTTACGCCCGCCAACTGAACGCCCGGTGGAACACCCCACCGGCTAATCTAAACCATCGACCGCGCGGCGCAGATGCGGTATGGTAGGCGCGTCTGACGGTAACCTGTTTTTCATCTGGGAGCGTGTTATGCCGCAAAAAATCCCCCTGGTCGACCTGCAAGCGCAGTACGCGACCATCAAAAGCGACGTCGACGCGGCGGTGGCCGGCGTGATCGCAAGCTGCCGCTTCATCGGCGGGCCGGAGCTGGTCCGCTTCGAGCAGGCTTACGCGGAATTTCAGGGCGCGCGGCGCTGCGTGGGCGTGGCCAGCGGCACGGCGGCCATCCAACTGGCGCTGCAAGCGCTGGGCGTCGGCCCCGGCGACGAGGTGATCACCACGCCGTTTACCTTCATCGCCACGGTGGAACCGGTCGCGGCGCTGGGGGCGCGCATCGTGCTGGCCGACATCGACCCGGCCACCTTCAACCTGGACCCCGACCGGCTGGAAGCGGCCATCACCCCGGCCACCCGTGTGATTTTGCCGGTGCACCTCTACGGCCAGATGGCGCCCATGGACCGCATTTTGGACATCGCCCGCCGCCACGGCCTCCAGGTGGTGGAGGACGCGGCCCAGGCCCACGGCGCGACTTACCAGGGCCGCAACGCCGGGCAGTGGGGCGATATCGCCACCTTCAGCTTTTATCCCGGCAAGAACCTGGGCGCTTATGGCGACGCCGGCGCGATCACCACCGAAAACGATGCCCTGGCCGACACCATCGCCCGGCTGCGCGACCATGGGCGGGCCAGCAAGTACACGCACGATGTGATCGGCTACGGGGAGCGCCTGGACGCGCTGCAAGCGGCCATCCTGGGGGCCAAGCTGCCGCACCTGGCCGCTTGGAACGAGGCTCGCCGCCGTCATGCCGCCGCCTACGACGAAGCCCTGCGTCACGTGCCCGGCCTGACCGTCACCCCGCCCATGGCCGGGGGCACGCCCGTCTACCACCTGTACGTGGTGCGGGTGGCCGAGCACCGCGATGCCGTCCGTCAAGCGCTGAACGAGCGCGGCATCGGCGCGGGCATTCATTACCCGGTGCCGCTGCACCTGCAGCCGGCCCTGGCCGACTACGGCTGGCAGTGCGGCGACTTCCCCCAGGCGGAGGCCGCCGCCGACCAGGTGCTCAGTCTGCCGCTCTACCCGGAAATGACCGCCGACCAGCGCGCCCGCGTGGTCGAGACGCTGCGCGAAGTGCTGGCCGCCGTGCCGGCGCTGTAGGGGAGAGGCGATGCCTCGCCCTGGGCGAACCACACCAAAAAGGGGACGTATCGCTGACGTCCCCTCTTTTGATCATTTGATTCGCTGGCGACCGTTTACGCCGTCAGGTTGGGCCACTGCGAATCGCGCAGGGCGACCAGCAGGCGGGCGAAGGCTTTGAGCACCACGCGGGCGCTGGCCAGGTCGATGACGTTGGCATCGATGTGATCTAACGCCTGCGTCTCGTCCCAGGTGGCCCAGTTGGGGATGCTGGCGGCGTCGGTTTTGGCGGCGTCCTCGACGTAGGTCACTTCGAACTGCCCGCCGTTCTCTACGATGGTTTTCACTGTCTTCATGCCGTTAATCCTTTCGACTCAATGTGCAGAACCGCAGGTTCTGCCGTTAGTGGTTCCGTCAGGAACCACGGCGTCTTCATGCTTCAACCTCCTCGTGGGGATAGGTCTCTACCCCGATGGTCACCGGGTCGGCGCTGACGATCAACGCCGTGCCCTGGTTGGCGGTCAGGGCCGTGGGTGAGGGCAGCGGCGTGCCGTTGACGGTCAGCGTGACTTGGCTGGCGCTGTCCAGGTTGCGGGGCTTGCTCACCTGTACGGTCACGGTGTCGCCGGCGCGGCTGGCGCTGAAGAACACCGGGTCATGGGCATCCACGATGGCCTGGGCGGCCGTCTGGTCGGCCCCGGAGGGCGCGCCCAGGAAGTGCACGCGCACCGCCGAGCCGTCGTAGCTGAGGCCGCTGATGCCGGCCCCGAACTGCGCCCGCAGCGCGGCGTCGAGGGTGGATACGGCGCAGTCTGATAACGAAAGCAGCAGGTTCTCCATATGATCCTCCTTAGATTTCCACTGCCGTGATGGTCACCGGGACCTGGGTCGAATTGGAGACGAGATACGCGGTACCGGCATCCGTTTTCCATTGCAGCTTGAAGGTGTGCGAAGCGGCACCCAGGCCCGTGACCAATATTGCGAAATTGACCACGCGCAGGATGCTGTTCCCGTAAACCTCACAGATACCGTCCGTGAACGAAGCCCCCCACCGCGTGCCATCCACATCGATATCGAATGATATATTGACGAGGCCAGCGTGGGAGGCATTCAGCGTCACCATCACCAGGACCGGGCCGCCGTTGGTGGTGACGGTGCTTTTCACGTTGGTGGCGTCCACGTCCACAAACACGGTGCTGGTGGTGCTATAGCTGCCGCTGTTGTTTCGCTGCACCTGCTGCTTATTCGGGTCCAGCAGGTATTCGATGTTTTCACGGATGGCGTCCATGTCGGCCTCGGTCACCAGGCTGCCGGTGCTGAGGTCGTTCAT
>DAOUEM010000155.1:0-8768 GCA_034430555.1 Anaerolineae bacterium
GCGTATTCGGAGCCGAGGTAAACGATCTCCGGGCCTTCACCAGTGGTAATCCAGCCCGCGACTGTTGCATCGAAGTCACCCCAACCACCAGTGATAATCTCCAACTGCACGTCGGGGTACAGCTCATTGAAGGCAGGAAACGCCTCTTCGCGGAACCATTCGAGGCCGCTCTCAGGAAGGCCCGTGACGTAGATTTCCAGTGTATTGTCCTGCGCCGCGGCTGGCATGACGAGTGAACCCAAGAGCAGAGAAAGAAGAAGAACGAGTCTAAGGCTGTGCTTCATGGCTATCCACCTTTCATATAGTACGCTTCAGTTAAGTTAGTTAGAAAGCCTTACTAACTTACGGTTGACAAAAAAATACCACAAACTTTCCTAAATGTCAACTGTTCTATCAGTGTTCTGCGGGTGCTAACTCTGCCCAATCTCGCTGGAGGCGAGTCGCCGCTGGCGATTTTGCGAGTGTTGGGTCAAAAAAAACGCGTACAGAATGGGTGTGCTGGAATCGGCTTCCAGCGTATCCAGAATATCCGGGCTGGGAAACTGGGCTTCAATCGTCTGGTAAGCATACGCCATCTGAATATGGTACTTTTCGCTCAGCACCCGGTACAAAGACTCCTGGCTAAAATCATGAGATTCGACGATGCGCGGGCAAAGCGCATGAATGACACAGGATTTTCCCAGGGCAATCGCCTGCCCGTCTGCCATACGTACACGATGCAGAACCACGACTTCCGTACCCGGGAAAATCGATAGTGCTTTGGCGACGTCTTCGTTGGCCGGTTTCACATCCGCGTAAAGTACACGGCTGGAAGCGGTTTTGTGGCAGCTAACCATGTCTTCTGTAAAGCTCGTCAGGGTATGCAGGGTCTGGTCAATCTTGGCCGAAGCCACAAAAGTCCCTTTACCCACCCGTGAATAGACTAACCCATCCTGCGCAAGCTCATTGATCGCTTTGCTAACCGTCAGACGATTGACTCCAAATTGCGCCGCCAATTGGCGTTCAGAGGGAAACTTTTGGTCAATGCCAAAAACGCCGTTTTCAATATTGTGACGGATATAATCTTTGATCTGGATATACAAAGGTACGGGCGCGTCATGTTTAACCATAGAAAACCTTTTCCTACTGTTGTAAAACCACCGTCGTTCTACCGTATCAAGCGGGCAATAATCACCGCACCGAGTATCAAAAAACCGCCCACCAGCGCGCTGCAAATGCTGACCACAAACTCAGGGCTGTCACGCGGCTGGAAAAAGACCAGGCTCAAACCACACGCCACGATGAAAACACCGATCCGGAAAAAAACCTGTAACAACTGCCGCTGAGGACCGCTCATGATCCCTTACCCCTGCGCCGGTTCCAGTACATGATTGGCCACTTGCTCCCTCCCTAACTGTAAGGGGATACAGGCCACCTGCTGATTAAAGCCAGGCACCCGGGTCAGTGCCGGCAGGTCGTCATCACAAACCCCTTCTTCATAGAATGGGCAGCGTGGATGAAAGGCACACCCGGCGATCTGGCAGCGGCTGTCAAAAAGCGTGTATTGAAGCCTCATCCCTGGGCATGACCACTTACAATCCGCTTCGGCACGGTCACGACCGCCTCACAATTGTGCCCACCGAAAACGACCCGGCCTGGCGAAGACGCCGATGCTGGGGCGAGGTTCACGACGAAAATGCCTGCGGCGTGGGCGGTGTGGCCGGGCACGCCGGGCTTTTTGCCACCGCCCATGACGTAGCAGCCTTGGGTCACGCCTGGTTAATGCATGATCCGCGGCTGCGGGTAGAACACCGTTTGTCATTGGCGCGCTGGAGGAAGCCAAGGAAACAAGCGCAGCCACGATTGCTGTCTCCTGCAATGACCCTGCGCCGATATTGGATATCGCTCAGATCGGCATTGCCGTGGTGGTTGGCCCGGACATCATCACCGGGTCAACGCGGCTCAAATCCGGCACTGCTCAGAAGCTGGTATTAAACATGCTGAGTACCGCCAGCATGATCCGGCTGGGCAAGGTCTATGGCAATCTCATGGTCGATCTGAAGGTGACCAACCAGAAATTAGCAGATCGGGCCAGGCGCCTGGTTTCGCAGGTTGCCAATATCACCGAGAATCAGGCAGCACAACTACTGGCACAAACAGACAACCAGGTCAAACCGGCTATTGTGATGGCGGTGCGTGGAGTGTCGGTTAATCAGGCGCGATCCATGTTAAATGATGCGCAAGGCCTGCTTGGTGATGTAATCCAAGACAATAGCGCATGATACAGTACTCCCCCCAAAAAAACTCGCTCAGGTAGTGCCGGGAATGGGGGACAATCAAAGCAGGACCGCCAGGACCAGAATTTGGCGGCTCAACAGCAGCCGGTAGCTGTTTCCCTACCGAGTGACAAGGACTAACTGCCCGCCATCTGGCGAGCGCTTTTGTGACCTACCGACGCTCATGGCACCAGAAAAGGCGTTTATCATATTCACTCCGGTGTTTGAGCGAGTAAGGTCTTCACGAAACAACTGGCTGTTGCGCGATAAACATCTCCTGTTCTAATGGCTGGCGACCCTGGGCGCGGAAACTGGACCCCGTGATGACCATGACCTCGGCGTGGTGGAGCAAACGATCAAGCCCTGCCGAAGCCAGCAACGGCAGGCTGCGCACCTTCGACGACGGCGACATCAGCAGCGTCGACCTGGGGCTGACTTATGACAAGCACGACGTGACCGGCTTCGGCGATGCCGTGCACAACGTGGTGCAGGGGCAAGATGCAGGCCCCGGTGACGCCGATGTACCACATTCGTACGCCACTGGCTGCTGTTGAGCCGCCAAAATCTCGTCTCGGCGGCGCTGCGTCGATTATCCCCCAGTCCCTACCATTATTCTCGCGTAGTTCCCATCTCGATCGCTAACAGCATAAGTTTATTATCCTTTCGCCTGCGGACGGCTTGACACAACCCCCCGGAGATTATAAAACCTCCGGGGATCAACGAGCAAAAACCCACACCAACGGATATTTCGGGAGCACCTGATGACCAATCACACCCTGTCCGCCATTGAAGGATTCCGGGTCGGACACGCCCACAACCTCGCAGGGCCGACCGGCTGTACGGTCGTGCTGTGTCCGCCGGGCACGGTCGGCGGAGTCGATCAGCGGGGCGGCGCGCCCGGCACCCGCGAAACGGACTTGCTGCGTCCCTTGCACCTGGTGCAGCACGTGCATGCCGTATTGTTGGGCGGCGGCAGCGCTTACGGCCTGGACGCCGCCGCCGGCGTCATGCGCTGGCTGGAAGAAAGACAAACCGGCTTCGATGTCGGCGTCGGTGTAGTGCCTATTGTACCGGCTGCCATCCTGTTTGATCTGGACCTGGGCGATCCGCTTATTCGTCCCGATGCCGCCATGGGGTATGCCGCCTGTGAGGCCGCCACCCAGGCCCCGGTGGCGGAAGGCTGCGTCGGCGCAGGAGCCGGGGCGCGCGTCGGCGGGATCATGGGCACGGCCTTCACCTGCAAATCTGGTGTCGGCAGCGCCCTGGTCGAACTGGAGGGCGGCTTCCAGGTGGGGGCGCTGGTCGCCGTCAACGCAGTCGGCGACGTGGTCGATGAGACCGGCACCATCCTGGCCGGCGCACGGGCGCAGCCTGACGGCGACCGTTTTGTCGGACTACTCAACGTCCTGCCACGTTTGATCGCCCTGCCCACCAGCCCCGACTCCTACCACGGCAGCACCGTGATCGGCGTGGTGGCGACCAATGCCCGGCTTACCAAAGAAGAGGCCAACAAGGTCGCCCAGATGGCCCAGGACGGGCTGGCGCGGGCCATCCGCCCGGCGCATACCATGATGGACGGGGACACCCTGTTCGCGCTGGCCAGCGGCGCCAATGGCCCGGCCAACGCCAGCGTGATCGGCGCCTTCGCGGCGGAGGTCACAGCAACGGCCATTCGCCGCGCCGTGCAAACAGCGACGCCTTTAGCCGGGCTGCCGGTCGGGCGTGAGATCCGCGGAAGCTAACAGATCAGGGGGTCTGACCGGGCGGCACGACCCGCATCGGCCACGGCCCTGATTTACGGGCCAGGTATTCCTGCCGGTAACGGGCGAAGGCCGGATCGAGCGTCGAAAGCGGTTGGGGCGAACCGTCAACCAACACATCGGGATCGATGGTGCGGATTTTAGTGCTGAGGACAAACGTCGGCGCGGCTTCATCCCACACAAAAACCGTATCCAACCGCACCAGGTCCAGCCAGCGGCGCAGCGCCGGGTCCTGGCTGGCATGCAGCGCCTTCCACACGGCCAGGTCGGTCCGCCAGAAATCAACCCGGCTGATCAGGCCGTTATCCAGCCCGGCCTTGATGGCCCGCGCCGTCAGTTCGTAGAGGCCCACCTCGCGGAAGTCAGCCCAGCTTTTGTCGTCGGCTGCCATGTAGGCATAAGCCATCCAACGGGCCGTCTCCAGGTCATCCGTTATGATGCGACCGTCGTGCACCTCCAGGTGATCGAGCGCCGCCTGGCATGCTGACAGCGTGCTTAACCCCAGGTCGACGCTGTCCCGCAGGAAGTAGTCCACCCGATCCCCACACAGCGCCGGCGCGGGTTGTTCCAGCAGTGAAAAAGCCGCCTCTTCCAGGAAAACGCGCCAGTCATAACCGGACGCTGCCAGCACACCCGGCAGGTCGGTGCCGGCGATGTAGTCCGCTTTGACCTCGTCGTGGAAGCTCTGGTCGTCATGGCCCTCAAATACGTAATCGATCACGTGGCTGAAGGCCGTATGGCTGACATCGTGCAGCAGCGCCGCGACCTGTTCTTCAACACGCCCCCCCAACCGTCTGACGAGCAGCATCACGCCAACCGAATGCTCAAACCGACTGACCGGTGAGGTGATCCCGATCAGGGCGCTGATGCCGTGCTGTAACACGCCGCGCAGGCGCTGTACGGCCTGGCTGGCGATCACATCCTGTAAGACTGGCTCATCTATCCAAACGTCTCCGTATATCCGGTCCCTAAGTTGCACCGTCTCACGCTCCCAACCCGGCCGCTGCGGGGGAGGGTCGAACGCGCCGCGACCCGCGCCCGCTGAACGGTCATAACGCCGCTTGCAGGATAGCCGCCATCTCGTCCGGCATGAGCTTGATCGGGTTGCCGCGCATCGAGCTGGACCGCTCGGCCTTCTCCACCACGTCGGGAATATCGCCGGACGTCATACCGTACTCGCCCAGCGGCGGCACACTCAGGTCCGCCACCAACGCCTGCACCCAGGCCACGCCCTCGGCGGCGGTGGCATCCGTCTGGCCGGTCACGAGACGGGCAATCGCGTCGTAGCGAACCAGCGCCGGGTGATCCGGCTCTCGCGCCTGTAAGGCACGCACATTGGCGGCCATCACGAAAGGCAGCAACCGCGCGCACACTGCGCCATGCGGGGCCGGGAACATCCCACCCAGCGGTCCGGCGAAGCCATGCACTGCGCCCAGGCCGGCATTGGCCAGGGCCAGGCCGCCGTAGAGGCTGACCAGCGCCATGTCTTCGCGCGCCGCCGGATCGCCGTCTTCATAAGCCCGGCGCAGCGAGCGCGCAGCCCGCTGCATCCCGTCGCGGCAGACGGTATCGATCAGGGGGTTGGCCTTGACCGAGACATACGGCTCCATTACCTGGGTGAAGGCGTCCAGGCCGGTGCTGGCCGTGACCGCCGGTGGCATGGTATGGGTCAGCGCCGGATCGACGACGGCTGCCCGGGGCAGCATCAGCGCACTGCGCAGGCTGACCTTGACGCGGTGTTCCGGAGACTTTAGCACGGCGTTGCGGGTCACTTCCGTGCCGGTGCCGGCCGTGGTGGGAATGGCGATATACGGCACGGACGGCCTGGTGATCGGCTGGCCGCGCCCGATCACCTCCAGGTAATCCAGCGGATCGCCGCCATTGGCCAGCAGCATGGCCACCGCCTGACCAGCATCCAGCACGCTGCCGCCGCCCATGCCGATCACCAGGTCGCAGCCGGCCTCACGCGCCAGAGCCGCACCGTGACGGGCAGTTTCGGTGGTCGGCTCTCCGGCAACGGACAGCGTCTCCACCGGCATCCCCTGAGCCGCCAGCAGATCCAGCAGCGGCTGGGCGCGGGCGACCGTCTGACCGGTCACCACCAGCGCCCGTGATCCGAATTCAGCCGCCAGCGGGCCGACCTCCGGCAGCACGCCCGTCCCAAAAATGATGCGTGTCGCCGTCGCAAACTCAAAACGCGCCATGCTACCCCCAACCTTTGTCATCAGGGAACCGGTTGTCATACTTCACGGCGGAGCGCGGCTCGGCCATCATGTCGGCCACCGTGTCCCGCCA
This sequence comes from Anaerolineae bacterium, assembly GCA_034430555.1. Classification (GTDB taxonomy): domain Bacteria; phylum Chloroflexota; class Anaerolineae; order Aggregatilineales; family Ch27; genus DAOTXK01. The sequence goes on from DAOUEM010000155.1 coordinate 6,311, forward strand.
CTGCTGGTAATGGGCCGTCTCTTTGTGGCGGGCCGGGTCCTCGGCGGTACGATACACCTCGACCAGCACGAAATGAGCCGGGTCGTCCTGCTGCTGGAGCACGTCAAACCGGGCAATACCCGGCTCCTGTACGCTGTTGCGGGCATTGTCCAGCGACGCCCGATGAAACGCCTCGACCGCGTCCGGCTTCACATGTACGTGTACAAAAACGATATGCACGGGTTTTCCTCCTCCCCTGTTAATGGGCAACTGGCCTGGCACATCCCTTTCTGGTGAGAGGATACAGGCTCACCCGGCGAGGGTCAACTCTTTCGCCCGTTTGCAGCCCTTAACACGACCGGTTTCATCCTTGATGGCCGGCTGGTCCTGTACCATGATCGGTGTGCACCGCTTTACATCAGGAGCAATTTGACCTATGTCGGAATCGACGCGTATGTGGGTGGAAGTCACCTTCAACCTGGCCTACCTGGCCGTGGTCTGGTGGCTGGTCTTCGCCATGACCCGCCGGCGGGATGAAGTCGCCACACCAGACCGGCCGGTCGCGCGGCTTTTTACCTGGGCTTTTGCCCTGCTGGCGCTGGGCGATACCGGGCATGTCGGCTTTCGCGTGCTGGCTTACGCGATGGGCGACCTGGCGAGCACCATCTCCGTTGGCGGCCTGGACCTGGGGCTGGTAGGCCTGGGCGCGCTGGCGACGGCCACCACGGTCACCGGCTTTTACGTGTTCGTGCTGTTGATCTGGCAGAAGCGCTTTCAGAAGCCGCCCGGCTGGTGCGGATACACGCTGCTGGCAGCGGCAGTCGTCCGGCTGGTGCTGATGGCTTTCCCCGCCAACGAATGGAACAACACCGTGCCGCCGCAGCCCTGGTCGCTCTACCGCAACCTGCCGCTGATGCTGCAAGGCTTGGGCGTCGCCTATCTAATCCTGCGAGATGCGCGCGCCGCCCAGGACCGGACCTTCACCTGGGTTGGGATCAGCATCCTGGTTTCGTACGGCTTCTACACGCCGGTGATCCTGTTCGTGCAGCAGACGCCCATGGTGGGCATGTTGATGATCCCCAAGACGCTGGCCTATGTCGCGATCGCCCTGCTGGCCTACCGCAGCCTGTACCCCCACCGTAATCATAATGCCGACCCATCCGAGTCCACGCCGCAGCCCGCCAGATGATAGGACAACTGCCCCACTAGAAAAACAGCCAGCCCAGGATATCGTCCCCGGCTGGCTGTTAACGTTGGCGCACGGCGGCGTACGCTTACGCCGGAATGAGGCGCAGCGTAATGATTTCAAACGGCTTGACGTGCAGCGTCAGGCTGTTGTCCGCAGCGATGGTGAGGGCTGCTTGGTCCTTCTCCAGCAGGTTGGTGCGCCGCGCTTCCACCAGCGGAAAGCCAGCGCTCACCGTGACCGGTCCCCGCCGCCGCTGGCTTTCATAAAAGCGCACGATCACGCCCCGCCCGTCTTCCGCCTGCTTTACCGTCTCGATCACGATGCCGGGCGCGTCCACCTGCACCAGGCTGCGCGTGGAAGCCGGCGGAGTAACATCATTCCGCCCGGTACCGCGCGCCACCACCAGCGGATCGTTGAGCGCATAAGCCGCAGTAACGGTCCGCTCATCCCAGCCGCCGTCGTGGGGCAGCAGGCTGTAGGCGAATCGTTGTTCGCCCTGGTCCGCTTCGGGATCGGGACTGGTGGGGCTGCGCAGCAGGCTGATGCGGATCACGTTATCGCGGATGTCGTGGCCGTATTTGCAGTCGTTGAGCACGCTCAGGCCATAACCGCCCTCGCTGAGGTCCACCCACTTCTGGGCGACGGTTTCGAAGCGCGCCCAGTCCCAGCTCGTGTTGTGATGCGTGGGCCGCTGCACGTTGCCCCACTGGATTTCATAAGTCGCCACCGGGGAAAGCACCTCCACCGGGAAGGCGACCTTGAGCAGCACGTGTCGCTCGCGCCAGTCGATGGTGGTGTCGAAATCCAGGCGAGGGCTGTTGTGGGTCAGCCTGATCCGCTGGGTATAAGTGCTGTTGAGGATGCGCCGTTTGATCTTCAGCGTGGCGCAAAGCGGGCCGTTCTCCTCCACCTCAACGGATTCGGCCGGGTCGGCGGTCCACATCTTGTCATCATAGTAGATGAACACGTCCCAGGCATCCCAGGCCAGCGGGCGATCTTCGAAGGCCTGGAACTGGTTGGCGATCGCGCCCGGCGGCAGCACCTCGCGCTCGTTAACTTTGTCGTAGAGGCGGGTGATGTCGCCGTCCGCATTCAGTTGCAGGCGCAGGTACCCATTCTCCAGCAAAGTGGGCGTGGCCGTGACCGTCATCTGCGGCGGCGGCGCTTGGCCCTCGACCAGCGCGAGCGGTGTTACGCTTAACGGCGGCAGCTCACCCGGCGCGATCCAGGTGCCCTCAAAACCCGCCTGCGTATATACCGGGGCACCATCCGACCGTACCAGGCGCTGGC
>DAOUEM010000156.1:0-13203 GCA_034430555.1 Anaerolineae bacterium
CTTCCAGGTGGACGTCGACCGGCTGGAGCAGGCCGAGCGTCGCACCGGGGACCGCGAATAACCCGATCGCGCCCGCCCAGGGGTTCAAACCACCCACCGCCGCACGCCGGTCAAACGGCGGACCGGCGGTTTTTGCCGCCCGACGATCACACGCGCACACGCTTATGGCCCGGTTACGCTACGACCCCAACAACGATTATTACGCCCTGCTCGACGTCGCGCCCACCGCCTCGGCCGCCGAGATTCAGCAGGCCTTCCGCCGACTGGCGAAAAACCTGCATCCCGACCGGAATCCGGAGCGCCAGCAGTGGGCGACCGCCGCCTTCCAGGCCGTCAACGAGGCCTACGCCGTGCTCAGCGACCCGGCCCGCCGCCGCCACTACGACGACCTGCGCTGGCCGCACGCCAGTCACAGCACCGGCGCCCCGTATGGCTACCGTTCCACGACCCGTTCCACGACCCGTTCCACGACCCGTTCCACGACCCATACCCACCAGGCTTCGAGCTTCCGGCAGGAGACCTGGGACTACGAGGAATGGGTGCGCCGCCATACCCCACCGCCGCGCCCCGGCCCGCCGCCGGCTTCGGCCTTCGCCGGTCAAACGCCGTGGAGCGGGTTGGTCGCCCTGCTGCGCGGCCCGTTTGGTTACATCTACCTGCTGGTGACGCTGCTCTTTGTGGCCTTTTGCGGGGCCTACTACGTGCTGTATCACGCCACGCTCAACCTCAACGGCGGCCCGCCCTTCCTGGCGATTGGGGCCGACACCAGCCCCGTCCCGACGAGCACGCCCTTTCTGGCGGCGCTGCCCACCGACTATCCAGGGGACGGCCCGGCCCCGTCCTGCGAGGATCCCCTGGCCACCATCCATTACCCCGACGACTTAACGGTGGTGCCGGCGCTGTTCGACGTGGTAGGGGCGGCGGACCCGCCCGACTTCCTGGCCTACCGGCTGGAGCTGGCCTACCTGGCCCCCGACCCGGCAGACCTGGCCGGCGCGGACCTGGCGCGCACCTGGCAAAGCATCGCCCCGGCTTCACAGACGCCGGTGAGCGATGGTCTCCTGGCCGAGCGCGTGCTGATGCAGGCGCGGGAGGAAGGCGTTTACATGCTGCGGCTGCGCGTCTTCCTGGCCGACGGCCGCGAGCTGCCCCCCTGCGAGCGTTTGATCCTGTATCGCCGCTGACCCTCTCGCCCCTCCCCCAACGGGCCGGACCGCCCGAGCTGTGAGCCGGCCTGACATACTGCCTCAATCGACCGCCCGCTGAATTTATACCTTTTTTATTTCACTGGCCTGGACTGATCGTATAATACGAACACTGGCGTTGGCATTAACGTCTGATCAATAATAAACGATAAGTTAATTGTTAGTGCATATTCCCGGCCTGGTTATTGGTACGTTAATGTAAAACGGCGCAAAGGTATGACATGAACGGCGTATACGGGATAACCGAGGGAACCCACGACCTGATCCGCCTGCAGATCGTCGGCGCGCTCAGCGTGCAGGCTGTCGAGACGATGTTACTGGAACTGGAGCACCTGGCGCGCCGAGCGGGTGGCAGGCCGCGCGTCCTGGTGGACCTGACCCTGGCCACCAATCCCACCCCCGTGCTGGCGCATGGCAGTTTTATCCGGGCGCTGCGGCGCGGCTGCCGGGCGCAGGTCGCCGTTTTTGGGGCGGCCCCGCTGGTCAATCACCGGGCGCAGATGGTGATCCAGATGGCACGGGCAACCGACCAGGTGCGCTTCTTTGGCAGCGAAGACGAGGCCCTCGGCTGGCTGTCCGGCAGCCCGACCCTTGTCCCTGTAGGGGTTTTTGCCAGCCTCTAACACCCCGGCGGTATTTCGCGTTTTCACCCTCATTTCTGCACCACGCGGGCCGGACCGGCGGGCCGTTTTGATTGGCGCCAAGCGTTTCCTGGCGGATATGGTCCGGACAGCGGCGGGCGGCGACCTGGGCGGCGCCTTGGAGCTGGCCTACCAGTACCTGGCCCGCGTCCGGGCGGAATACGCCCAGGCGGAAGCGGCCCTGACCTTCCTGGAGCGCTGGTCGGCGGGGCAGGCCATCGAGACCACCGGGCAGCCGCTGCGCATCGGGGCAGTGGCCGATCTGCTCGGCCTGACGCGTGACCAGCTCCGCAACTGGGAGCGCAACGGCCTGATCCGCGTGCCGCGCGACCCGGCCAACGGCTACCGCCTGTACGGCACGCCGGAGATCGCCCGGCTGCGCGTGCTGCGGATGTTACGCGAGGCCGGCTACAGCATGATGGCCATCCTGCGTTTGGTAATCGTGCTGGACGCGGCCCCGGCCGGGGGTCAGACGGCAGACCTGCGCCGCGCCCTCGATACGCCCGGCCCGGACGAGGACGTCTACTCCGCCGCCGACGCCTGGCTGAGCAACCTCCAGCGCTACGAACGGCAGGGCCAGCAGATCATCCAGCAGATCGAAGCGATGATCGAGGGGCAGCAGACATAGCCCCGGTCCCGACCGCCGCCAAATCCCACCCCGCGGCCCTACAAAATCTGCCTAGAGACTCAACTGGCACGCTGCCCTTGACGCCGCAACACGCCCTGGTACAATGCTGATCATTATGTGCGCCTAAACACTTCCCCCCAAGTGCTTGCAACCTCTCAAACGCCGTCAGGCGCGTTGAGCGGTTAACCTCAACTCCTCACCCGTGTGCCCATCATCAGGCGTCGGCAGCCCTTTCCCACCGAAACTAACCCTGTGCCTCGTGAGAATTTCGTAGCGCCTGCCTGGATCACCGGTGAAGATACAGGTCGATTATGCCAAGATGGCGGTCCGCCATCCGATGACGCGTCATCCGATGACGCACTGTCATCCTCACACCCAGTCAAAACATAAACCAACAATCACACAAAGGAATGACCTGTGTTCACAACACTCGTAAACCGTCGCGCCAATCATGCAGAGTGGCAGAAGATTCCCTGGCATGATCCTGATTTCAGCCGCCGTATGCTGGCGGAGCACCTCGACCAGACGCATGACCTGGCCAGCCGCCGCTTCGACACGATTGATCAGCACGTGCAGTGGATTCACCGCAAAATCCTCCGCGAGCAACCGGCCAACATCCTGGACCTGGGCTGCGGGCCGGGCTTTTACACCAGCCGGTTCAGCGCGCTGGGCCACACCTGCACCGGGCTGGATTTCTCCCCCGCTTCAATCGCCTATGCCCGCGAGCACCATCCCGGCAGCCAATATGTGCTGGGTGATGTCCGTGAACTGGACTATGGTGAGGGGTATGATCTGGTGTCGATGATCTATGGGGAGCTGAACGCCTTTGCCCCGGAGGACGCGGCGCGCATCGTCGCCAAGGCACACGCGGCGCTCAAGCCAGAAGGCAAGCTGCTGCTAGAAGTTCATACTTACCAGGTGATCCACCGGATCGGACACCAGGCACCATCGTGGCACACGGCTGAAGCGGGCCTGTTTGCCGACGAGCCGTACCTGTGCCTGGTCGAATCGCGGTACGATCTGGACCGTGCGATCACCGACCACTACGTGTACATGGCGGATTCCGGTGAGCTGCAGCAGTATACGGCCATGCACCACGGCTACACCGATGACGAATACCGCCGGCTGCTGGGCGCTTTTGAGCATGTCCAGTTTTACCCTTCGCTGACCGGCAGTGCAGAGGCTGCGGACCTGTTTGTGATAGTTGCTGAGAAATAGACTGGTGTAGTAGCAAAGACTTGGCGCCGTGTCATGTGGTAGGTGCTGACACTCGTGCTGCCCTTGCGGGGATGCGAGTGTCAGCATCCCAATATGTGTTCCAATCCAGGCGTCCAGCCCCACATTTATGGTCCAATCGGAGTGAGAGAAAGCAAGCTTGTGTGAAGCCGCTGGAATAAGCGCCGCCCTCCCCCGCAACGTCCCGGTCCCGGATCGGGTATTACAGGTAGGGAGATTGTTTGCTTATGGGGGAGGCCGCCCGTGAATTCTGGGGGCAACAAAACCGCGCTCCTCATCGCCATCTGGGTGATGATGGGACTGATCAGCATGGGCGCGGGCATCGCCAGCGTCAAGGCCGGCATGGAACCGGACCTCGGCGGGGGTCTGCCCAAAAGTGTACACCTTCGAGCGCGCTCGAAGTCAAGGGGTTTTTAGCAAATACGGGTGTGTGAATCATGAAGATGCACGGTGGAGATGGCGGCGGCAAAAAAAACAGCGCCGGCTGCTGCGCCGACGCTATGGGTGGCCCATCGGTTGTGGCCGCGGGTTTACCCCTCGACCAGCCAGTCTTTGGCCGCTTCCGCATCGGTGAAAACCTGGGTGTTGTCAGCCGCGAAACGAATGATGGCGTCGAACAGCAGTTTGCGTATGCCGGTGAATTCGCCGATCACCGCAGTCCTACGCACGTAGGGCCTGGTGCGGGTGGCGCTGTCCTTGAAGTGCTGCACCGCCTGGACTGACCCAATTGTGTTATCGCCGCGCACCAGGGTCCGCACGGAATTGGCCGGTTCCTGCAAGACGACGGCGTCGCACGCTTCGAGGGTCTGACGCAGGGCCTCGGCGTCGCTGCCAAAGTTGGAATAATCGGTGTACCAGATGCGCTGCCCGTTATGCGTGATCCACTGTCCCATCATGGACGTCCTCTGCTTCCTCGATGATTTCAATTGATTATGTCAATTATTTTACATCATCCTAAATTCTAAGTCAATAATAACAGGAATCCGTTAAGCCAACTGGGCCAGGCAGTGCCTGTCACTGGGCGCTGGTCGCCCCTGGCCGCGCGCTCGAAGTTAAGGGGATTCCCGCAAAACAAAAAGGCCCGCGCCGGGGAGACGCGGGTCCAGCATGCTGGACCCCCACATGTTACGCCGGGCCGGGCGATTCGCCGAATGCCCCTACTTCACATCCTGCCAGGAGGTGTGCAGCTCGGTTTCGCCGGCGCGGATAGCCCGCAGCAGCGCGTCCTGGTCCACCGGCACGCTGTAGACGCGCACCCCGGTAGCGTGATAGATCGCATTGGCGATGGCCGGCATGGTGTTGATCGAGGGAATCTCGCCCACGCCCTTGGCCCCATACGGCCCCGTCGAAATGCGGTGCTCCACCAGGTGGCTGGTGATGCGCGGGGCGTGTTTGATGCTGGGCATCTTGTAGCGGGCCAGCAGCGTGGACCACGGCACGCCGTCCTCGACGATGTAAGCCTCGGTCAGGGCGTTGCCCATCGCCATGACGATGCCGCCCTCGATCTGGCCCTGCAGCAGCAGCGGGTTGATGGCCCGGCCCACGTCCGTGGCGGCGATCACCCGCAACACGTGCACCGCGCCGCTGGTCAGGTCGACGGAGACCAGCGCCACCTGCGTCGCATAGGAGAAGGCGAAGTGCATGTCGCCGCCGCTGCCGAGCGGCTGGGTCTTGGGCGCCCAGTACTCGTGCAGGGAGCGCGGCTCCAGGCCGTGCTGGCGCATCATTTGCACCGCCTCGCCGAACTGCACCGCCGATCCGTTGTAGCGCAGCAGCCCTTCCTCGAAGCGCACCCCCTCCGGCGGGCAGTCCATCTCCTCGGCCACGATGCGGGTCAGGGCTTCGCGCAGGTTGGCGGCGGCGCAACGCACCGCGTTGCCGCTCATGTAAGTCTGGCGGCTGGCGGTGGTGGGACCGCCATCCGGCGTCAGGTCGGTATCGGACAGCAGCACCCTGACCTGCTCGTAGCGCAAACCGAGTTCTTCCGCCGCGATCTGGGCGACCACGGCCCGCAGGCCCTGCCCCATATCCGCCGAGGAGGTGCGCACCTCGACCGTGCCGTCGTCGTAAGCCTCGACTTCCGCCCCGGCTTTATCCGGCGCGCCGCCGCCCAGGCCGGTGTTTTTATAGGCACAGGCGATGCCCCACCCGTAGGCGACGTCGCCCTCGCGCCAGCCCCATTGGAAGCCGTCTGTAGGGACGACCGGCTGGTCGTCCTTACCATCATCGCCCGTAGGGGCGTTCAATTGAACGCCCCTACCAAACGAAATCATGTCCTTCTCGCACTTGTCGATCGTTTCCAGCAGGCCGACGCTCTCCCGCAGCACCTGGCCGGTGGCGGTGGTCACGCCGACCGTCTGCGCGTTCTGGCGGCGCAGTTCGACCGGGTCCATGCCGATGGCCTCCGCGATCATGTCCATGTTCTGCTCGACGGCGAAAGCGCTCTGCGTCACGCCAAAGCCGCGGAACGCGCCCGACGGCGGGTTGTTGGTGTACATCACGTAGCAGTCGATCTGCGCGTGGGGCACGTTGTAAGGGCCGGTGGCGTGGGTGGTGGCCCGCGTCATGACCTTGTCGCTCAGGCTGGCGTACGCGCCGCCGTCGCCGTACAGCTCGGCCTGGATCGCCACCAGCGTGCCGTCCTTTTTGGCCCCGGTTTTGATGCGAATCTGGGTGGCGTGCCGCTTGGGATGCACCAGCAGCGACTCCTGGCGCGTGTACAGCATTTTGACCGGCCTGCCCGTCACCTGGGCCAGCAGCGCGGCGTGAATCTGGCCCATCACGTCTTCTTTGCCGCCGAAGCCGCCGCCGATCAGCGTGCCGATGACGCGCACCTCGTCTTCCGCCAGGGCCAGCGCCCGCGCGATCTGGTAACGGTCCTGGTAGGGAATCTGCGAGCCGACGTAGACCGTCAGCTTTTGATGGTCGGCGTCGAAGCCCGCCGGCACCCCGATGCTGCACTCCGGCTCCAGGAAGGCGTGCTCGATGGTCGGGGTGTGGTAACTGTGCTCCACGATCACGTCGGCTTCGGCAAAGCCCTGTTCGACGTCGCCGTGGCGCACCTTGATGTGCTTGAGCAGGTTGCCGTCCTCGCGCCCCTCGTGGACGTGCGGCGCGTCCGGCGTGCGGGCATAAACGGGATCGCCCACCACCGGCAGCGGCTCGTACGATACGTCGATCAGGGTGATCGCTTCGTCGGCGATGGTTTGCGTCTCCGCCGCCACAATCGCCACCGCATCGCCCATGTAACGCACCTTCTCCCCGACGGCGCACAGCACCGGCCAGTCCAGGTGGACCAGCCCGTGCAGGTTTTCGCCGGGCACGTCGGCGGCGGTGAGCACGGCGCGCACGCCCGGCAGCGCCTTGGCCTGGGCCGTGTCGATGCTCAAAATGCGGGCGTGGGGATGGGCGCTGCGCAGGGTGCGGGCGAACAACATGCCGGGGAAGGTGTAATCGTCGGTGAACAGGGCCGCGCCGGTCACCCGGTCGACCACTTCCGGCACCGGCTGGCTGACGCTGACGTGCCGCAGCGGCTCATCGACCGGCGGGTCGGCCACCGGCAGGGCGTCGTCGCCGCGCATCGTCGCCCCCGCCGCCTGGATCGCCCGGAAGACCGCGCTGTAGCCCGTGCAGCGGCAGAAGGTATCCTTGAGCGCCACTTTGATGGCGTGCTCGTCGGGATCGGGGTTTTCGTTCAGCAGGGCGGCGGCGGTCATGACCAGGCCGGGCGTACAGAAGCCGCACTGCACCGCGCCGTGATCGATGAAGGCCTGCTGGAGTGGGTGCAGCGTGCCGTTCTCGGCCAGCCCCTCGATGGTGGTGATGGCGCGGCCCTGGGCCTTGAAAGCCGGGTAGATGCAGGAGTCGACCGGCAGGCCGTCCACGTGCACGGTGCAGATGCCGCACTCGGCCTCCTCGCAGCCGATCTTGGTGCCGGTCAGGCCGAGGTCCTGGCGCAGGACCTGGGCCAGCGTGCGGGATTCGGGCACGTCGAGGGTGTGGGTGGTACCGTTGACGGTGATGGTGAGTGCGCTCATGGGGGGGTCCTCGCGATGATTCGGGCAGCAGTGATGGGTGCGGGCGAAAAACCGATAGTTGGCGATCTGTAGGGACGACCGGTGGTCGTCCGCGGATGCATCGTCCAACGGACTCGTCAGAGTCCGCATTGTCCAACGAACCCGCCAGGGTTCGCATGTCCCCCAGTTTACCAGATTTTGGCGGCCTGTGACGGATCAGGGCAACCACGTCGGACTACCGACATTACCACCACCGGGAGTCAGGATACGGTACTCACCGGTGCTCACGTCCATCAGGCAGATGGCGGTGAGAAGGTATTGGAGCCCACATCCATAGGTGATCCAGCTCCCATCCGGCGACCAAGCCAGCCGCGACCAGACCAGCGGAGACCCACGCGTAGGGTCGTCGGCCGGCAGGCGGCGCGCCTGGCCGGTCTGCACGTCCGTTATCTGGATATCCGCGTGCCCCCCTTCCTGCGATGAGATGTAGGCGATCTGGCGCCCGTCCAACGACCAAGCCGGCCTGGAAACGGTGGCGCGGTCGTGAGTCAGTTGCTCGATCTGCCCGGTCTGCACATCGACCATGTAAATATTACGGTAAAGAGCCGAGTTGCTGACTCGGCTGGATGAATAGGCCAGCCATCTACCGTCCGGCGACCAGGCCGGCGGAAATGATGTGGCAGCGCGGTCGACGGGCAGGCGGCGCGTCTGGCCGGTCTGCACGTCCGTCATATATATCCCTGCCCGGTCCGCATGTGTAGCAAGATAGGCGACGTGGCTTCCGTCCGGCGACCAGGTTGGCTGAGATAAATGGGACAGGCCGGAAACCAGACTGTGGGTGACGCCGGTGGTCACGTTGACGAGGACCATCGCGTCGCCTTGCGGGTAGGCGATCGACTGGCTGTCCGGCGACCACCGGGGATTCTCAGTGACGTCGAGAGGGGCATCATCCTCATTCAGGCGGCGGAGTTCCCCATCTGGCAGGCTGATCACGTAAAGGTCTCCTTCGGGTAAAGCCGACCTGAACGCATAATAAGCCAGCCAGCGCCCGTCCAGCGAGACGGCCAGCGACCGCACGTCTATATCCCACCAGCGAACGGTGACGCCGCCAAGCACATCCGTCAGGTAGATGCTTTCATAATAGGACACGAAGGCCAGCAGCGGACGGCTGGCGAAGGCGACCTGCCCCACTGCGCGACCGGCCACGATCAGCGCAGCCAGGATCAGCCAGCCGAGCACGGCGACGACCGATCCGCGCCGCAGCAGCCGTCCGATCCAGCCCGAGCGACTGAAATTCATACGGTTCTCCTCATGCCCCCGCCGGAATCAAAACAGGCGACACACCGTATCATACCCGATGTGTCGCCCAATGGTGATTCCTCTACGCTTGGCAGATCAGCGATCGCGGTCGGTGGCGCTGAGCAGCGTGTCGTAGGGATAGGGGAGATCGGCCCAGTCGGAGGCGGCGGTCAGCTTCGCTGCCAACTCCGGATCGAGCCGCCAGCCCTCCGCGCCGAGGTTGTCTTCCAGGTGCTTCATACTGCGCACGCCGATGATGGGCGCGGTCACGCCGGGGCGGTGCAGCACCCAGTTGAGGGCCACCTGGGCCGGCGACTTGCCGCTGGCCTCGGCCACCGCGTGCAGGGCGTCGATCACGGTCCAGGTGCGCTCGGTATTGTAGCGGGTCCAGCTCTCGCTCCACCCCTGTCTCTCGGCGTCGTCGACGCGCGTGCCGGCCACCGGCGACTCCATGCCGCGGCGGTACTTGCCGCTCAGCCAGCCGCCGCGCAGCGGACTCCAGGGGATGATGCCCACGCCCTCGTTCCGGCAGACGGGCACCAACTCGAACTCGACGCCGCGGTCCAGCAGGTTGTAGAGCGGCTGCAAACAGACGAACGGCTCCCAGCCCATGCGATTGCTCAGGTCGATGGCCTTCTGCAGCTGCCAGCCGCCGTAGTTGCTGGCCCCGATGTAACGCACCTTGCCGCTGGTGACCAGCGTGTGCAGCGTGCTGAGCGTTTCCTCCAGCGGCGTGCCGGGGTCCCAGCGGTGGACCTGGTACAGGTCGATATGGTCGGTGCCCAGGCGGCGCAGGCTGGCCTCCACCCCGGCCAAAATGTGCTTGCGGCTCAGGCCGACGTCGTTGGGGCTGTCGCCCATGGGGAAGCGCACCTTGGTGGCGATGACATAATCGTCGCGGTTCTGGCCCTTCAGCCAGCGGCCCACGATCGCCTCGGAGATGCCGCGCTGGTACACGTCCGCCGTGTCGATGAAGTTGCCACCCGCCTCGGTGAAGCGGTCCATCAGCGCGAAGCTGGCGGCCTCGTCGGTTTCGTCGTAGCGTCCGAAGGTCATCGCGCCCAGGCACAGCGCCGAGACCTTCATGCCGGTTTTGCCCAGATAACGGTATTCCATGAGGTATGCTCCTTTGGTAGCGTACAGCGTACAGCTTTCAGCTTTCGGTTGATGGTTCATGGTCCCCGGTTTTCAGTTTCTGGTGATTGGTTCGAGGGCGGCTCCGCGTGCCCACGGGAATCCGCCTTTAGCTGAACGCTGACGGCTGATGGCTGACCACAAACGACCAGAAACCAACCACTAACATACTATACAACTTCGAGTGTACTCTATGTCAAGGGGATAGGGCCGGATCGCGGGGCAAAGGCGGGTGCGCGTTGGCCAGCAGGGCGCGGGCCTCTTCCAGGGTCGCCACGAAACGCACCTCGGCCTTCAAGGGCTGGAGGCGGCGGACAATGTTCACGATGCGTAAAAACACAGCCGGCACCTGCGAGCCGACCGCGACACACAGGCCGAGATTATCCGGGGCTTCTTCGTTGAGCCGGCGGATGGCGCGCAGCCAGTTACCACCGGGCAGGATCACCGCCTCGCGCAGGTCGATCAGCAGGTCGACCCGGTGCGAGACCGTGCCTGCCAGCCGCAGGGCCTCATCCAGCGGATTCACCCGTTCGTCCATGGTGACCGACATCTGGCCCGGCGGCAGGCTGAGATCGACCACGATCAGCGCCTGCTCGTCGGTATCCCAGCGCACCCGTTCGTCCATCAGACTCCTGCCTTCGCCTACCCCGTTAGCGCGGTTTATGACCGCGGGTTATGACCGCGGGTTATGACCGCGGCGTAATCGACAGGAAAAAACGCGAACCGCCGCCGCGCAGGCAGCCCAGGACCCCAAACAGGGTCCACTGGAAGCCGTACTTGCGCCGCAGGGCCTGCAGGTTGGGCAAGATTGGTTCTGGTGGTTGGGCCGTCATGGTTAATCCTTTGCCGGTGAATCCGGCGTTGGTGTCCGGTAGATGGCACATTCAGTCCGGGCCGGACTCGCCAGAGTCCGCGACGACCAACCGGTCGTCCCTACGGCGCCTCTTGCAGCGTGTCGCAGCGCGCCTCGCCGCCGATCACGCCGACCGCCAGCGTGAAGCGGCTCTCGATGACGGCGTTCTGCCAGCGCGCCAGTTCGATCCCGCAGGTATAATCGGCGTCGCCCTCGCTGGCGTGCAGGTGCAGCAGGTATTCCGCATTGAGTCCCCCCTCCCGTTGGCAGCCGAGCCGCGCCTGGTTCTGGCAGTTATAGGACGGCTCCGGCCAGACCAGGGCATCGTCGCGGCTGGAGCCGCGCGTGTACTCCGAATAGGCATAATCCCAGCGGTTGATGGTGTAATAACACTTGTCCTGGTAGACCGGCTCCGGGCGGTAGCGGGTGGTGCAGACCCGCTCCTGGCGGAAGGTGCCGTCGCCCTGGTCCACGCGGCGCGTCGTGCAGTCTTCGCCGTCGGGTATCTGGTTGGTATGGTGCACTTCCGAGCGCCGGGAGACGTTATAGGCCCCGGCGGGCAGGCCGCTGCTGCACCACGTGCTCTCGTCGAAAGACTTGTACTCGTCAACGCGCACCTCGTGTTCCCACGAGTGCCCGGTGACGTAGACGGGCGATTCTTTCGTCAAGAAGATCAACACTAGGATGAAGGCGACCAGCGCCACGCCCAGCCCGATCAGCCCGTACTTGAGCCAGGACCGGCCCGAGTCCCCCGCGCGCGCCTTTGGTTTGACGCCGATGCGCTCCATCTCGGCATCGAAGCGCTCCTGGGCCAGGTCGCGCGAGCCGGAGGAGGCGAACTGCTGGCCCTGGTCGCGCGTCTGCGTTTCCAGCGTTTTGGCGCGGGCGGCGTCGGTCAGGGGCGCGCCACAGGTGCCGCAGAATTCGGCGCTGCCGCTGTTGAGCGCCTCGCAGTTGGGGCAGGTCACGTCCACACCCACGTACCGGTGATCGTGCACGGCCACGTATTCGTCTTCGGCGGGGAAGTAGCGCGAATCCGGGTCCTGGGCCGCACCGCAGTTGGGGCAAAAACGGTGCGTCTTACCGAGCAGCTTGGTCGCGCCGCAGTACTGGCAGTCCCACAGCATTTCGTAGACGCCTTCCTGCGTCACCCGCCGGCCCTGGCCGTCACGCGTGGACTGGGGGGCCGGTGTGGGCGCGGCTGCGGCGACGTCCATCGCTTGCGCGGCGGCCTGCGTGGCGATGGATTGTTCCACCTGCTGGATCAACTGCTGGGCCTGCGGGGTATCGATGGTGCGCAGCAGCGCCAGCGCTTCCTCGTAGCGCTGTTCCTGGAGGAGCCGCTGCACTTGCTGGAGTTGTTCCTGGGACATCACCCTCACCTTGTGACTGACCGATACGTCAGGCTTAAGTGTACACCAAATGGTGGAACTGGGGGACGCCGCCGCACAAAAAAGGCCGGCGGTCGCCGTCCAATGCAGCCCTCCGGCGCTTCCGGTCTCGAATGTCAGGTTATGCTCAGGCCTGTTTATCCAGCTCCTTCTTGGCCGTTTGATGCTGGGCGATCAGCGCGCGAGCCTCCTCCGGGGTTTGGGCAAAGAGCATGCGACCAGGTATATCTTTATAGATGCGTTTGGCAATATCCATCACCCGCACTACAAATGGCTGAGCACCTACCATGACAATCAGGCTGTCGCGCAGGGGGATCCGTTTCCGCAGTATCTGCACGAATTTTAGGCCATTGACCGATAATGGGGCCTCTGAGTCGCGAAAGTCATTGATGCCATAAACTGGGTGAGCGACGGAGTCAATCAAGCGGGCGATTTCATCAACGGCGCGCAGACCCTCTTGCTCGGTCCATTCGCCAATGCATTGAATGTAGATGATCGTTTGAGAGTCGTCATCCCATTTTACAGTGATACCCATCATATCCCCCCGCGAAAATCACTAAAAAGGCGCGTGCCCTTAATCTTCATTCACCACCGGTTTGCGTTTGAGATCGGTGATGATGGCCTGCGCTTCCTCCAACGATTGGGTAAAGATGTAACGCTTACGCGGCCCCTCAACCGCCCTGCTAGCAGGCCCCTGGCGGACCAGGTTGGCCGGGCGCACGAAAGGACTGCCGCCCACCAGCACGGTCGGGTCGAATTCGATGGCATAACCGGTGGCTTGTTCCGGCGATTCCGCGGCG